>JAISHE010000078.1 GCA_031262745.1 Culturomica sp.
AGCATTAGGCTTTTATTCTTTGCTGTTAGAAAATTTGGCGATTGAATAGCTCGTAAAGGATAAGTTTTAATGTTCACGCTTTGAGCGTGAACTTGACTTATTTCTACGAGCAGAGGTCATGCCAAATACCACTAACAGCGGGAAACAGTTGAGTTTCACGCTTTTTTTATTGTCAAAAATTGAAAATCCGACAACGGTATGACCGTTACAACATATAAAACAGCGTTGCAACTGTTCCCAAAAAAATGCAAGAAAGAGCAGAAATATATAAAAGACGCACATTCAAGTAATAAATGCAACTTTTGAGAATGAGGATTAACAAAATAAACAAGGGGAATGAGTAAAACTACCCTTTTGTTCGTAGATTAAACGTTACCAGCAAGCGTAAAGCGACAGTAGACAAAAACGGGGAAGCCGAAAACCGACCAGAGTAGGCAATAAAATTTAAAAACAAAAAAAATGGGAAAAGCAGGAAAAGTAATCGTATTCGTATTCGTGTGCTTAGTAATTCTTGTCATATTGACAGTAATCAAAGAATCAGGCGGTGGAGCAGTAATGTGGCTTGGTGCATTGGCAATTCCACTTATTTACAAGAGTATGTTTGGCAAAAAAGACGATGAAACAAATGACCAAAACAAAGACATCACATTGAAAAAGTAATGATACCTAACCATTATCAAACTCTTGGTATTTCACCAACTGCATCTAAAGATGAGATTAAAAAGGCTTATAGACAGCTTGCTTTACAATTTCATCCTGACAGAAATAAAAGTCCAGATGCACACGAAAAATTCATTGAAATCAATGAAGCATATCTTATTTTATTTGACGATGAAGCGAGAGCAAAATATGACCGAGAGTATAAATACTACTATGGTCAAAAAACAAACACAGAACAAACTTCATCATCATATCAAGAAAAGACAAACCAAGAGAAAGAATACAAACACACATATTCTTCAAAACGAGAGCCACAATTTGAAGATGAAGACCTTAATCAATGGACAAGGAATGCACGTGAACAAGCTGAGAGTTTCGCTAAAATGGCATTCGATGAGTTTTCCAAACTTGTTGTCGGTATGGTTAAGGAGACAGGTTTTCAATTGGGCAACGCCTTCTTGGTAATGATAGGTGCTTTACTTTCAATGGGTGGCTGTGGAAACATTGTAATTGGACTGACTTCTAAAGGGGAAATTGGAAACCCAATATTTGGCATCATATTATTACCCATAGGAATATTCCTTTACAGTATGGCTCAAAAAAATTACGATAACCATAAACCTAACTAAAATGAAGAAAACATCTTTTCTAATACTTTTTTCTATTTTAATAATTCAATCTTCGTTTGGACAGGCTTCATCACCACCTCCACTACCGACAGGTTGGGAAAGAATTTACATTAAAAATGTTGGAAGTTTTTATTTACCACCAACAATGGAAGTCCAAAAAGGGAAATACAAGGAGTTTGTTGATGAGATTAAAAAGATAAAAGGTATTGATGCTTCTCAACTTACTGCTCAACAAAAAGGGCTGAATGAATTTGGAAAAGAAGGCTTTGAAAAATATGCTCGTGTTATGGTAGAAACGACATTCGGTTCACCAGGTGACTTTGAAAAATTTAATTTCAATTTAGCTGAAATTACGCAGGCAGACATTGCTGAACTGGGCACAATTTACAAACAGCAAATTCAACAAAGTTTTTTGGGGACAGGATTAAAGTTAATCGAGTGGTATTCTTTAAAGGTTGAAAAAATAAATGGAGTGTCTTGTATTCACATTAGCTACAAGAGACAGTTACAAGACGAGCCGTTTGTATTGGTTCACATATATTCTTTTCATAACAATGACAGAGTGCATAATTTGACACTTTCCTACCGACTTTCAGAAGCAGATTATTGGAAAGCGGACTTTGCAACAATTTTAAAATCATTTAGAATAACAAACATTAGATAATATGATACTTTTATTTCAACAACAGCAAGCAGGACTTGGACTAATAGGATGGATAATTGTCTTTGCAGCATTCTATTTTTTGAAAGATGTAGTTTTCAAAAAGGATAAACCGAATGACAAAAATGACCCACCTAAAAGCGAGTAACGTAACAACGAAAGACAGAACGCCAGAAGGTAACAGTATGTATAAGGAGTAACGGTTTCGGTGTTAAATTGAAGTTCAGTGCTTTTAATAAAAGTTGTACCCGGATGTTCGGCGCAAGCTCTGCCTACGTCGTAGCTAAAAGTAAATTTCTAATTCACAGTATAAAAGAGAATAGTTTAATGCTTTGTCAAACCCCAATATGCAAGCCTGAGGTTTGCTTTTAAGTATGTAACCTACTCACCGAACAACGTCGAGTTATCGAATTTTGCCTTATAGCAACATTTCAAATTAGTAAAACTTGCAAATTTTCCTAATTTATATTGTCTTTGCATTATGAAAAATGTAATAGAACGAAAAGAATATAGTGATAAACTATTGTCATACAAAGACAAAGATATTATCGGAGTGGTAACGGGTTTACGGCGGTTAGGCAAGTCCAAACTGTTGGAATTGTTTAGGAATAGGTTGTTAATGAATGGTGTAATTCCCGAACAGACGCAATTCTGTAATTTTGAATTACCCGAAATACGTCTACTAACAAGGTATAGTCAAATCCGATGTTCTATGAATAGCCCCTACTTATTACATACTCTAAGCCGTTTATTGTCGACAATGCCGGAAATATTGTCTACCGCCTTATGGATGTTGTCTGTCCCATTGGGAATATTGTCTACCGCCTTGTGAATGTTGTCTGTCCCATTGGGAATATTGTCTACCGCCTTGTGAATGTTGTCTGTCCCATTGGGAATATTGTCTACCGCCTTGTGAATGTTGTCTGTCCCATTAGGAATATTGTCTACTGCCTTGTGAATGTTGTCGGTTCGTAGAGCCTAATTTTCATAATCTTCGGTCATCGACCTAAGGTAGCAACAGACAGATGGACTTTTGTCCGAGCGATTAAATAAACAAAAATAAGCTTACTGCCATAATTACCATGCCGGATACGACGCCGGCAATTGAGATGTGGTGTTTACCGTATTTTTCGGCTGTGGGTAGCAATTCGTCTAACGAAATGAATATCATGATACCCGATACCACTGCCAAAACCACACCGTTCATAGCCGGCGACCAGAAAGGCATAAGAAAAAGATATGCAATCAATGCTCCGAACGGTTCTGCCAAACCGGAAAGGAAGGAGTACCAAAAAGCTTTGCGACGGCTACCTGTGGCATGATATATGGGCACGGCAACGGCTATTCCCTCAGGTATGTTGTGAATGGCAATGGCAATAGTGATAGGTATGGCAATGTCCAAAGCACCGAGTGCGGAAGTGAAGGTGGCAATACCTTCCGGAAAGTTGTGAATAGAAAGAGAAATGGCTACCACAATCCCCACTCTCTTTAAAGACATCTTTTGGCTCATTTCCGAAACATCATGTGCTTCATGAGGATTTATCGACTCCGGCACCAGAAAGTCGATCAAATTTATAAATGCTATCCCACCAAAGAATGCAAGCAGTAAATAAAGCAGACCGCTTTTTTCTCCGAATAAGAACGTTAAATCATCTTTTGCCTGCGGTAGCATTTCCATAAAAGACACATAAATCATGACTCCTGCAGAGAAACCCAGCGCAAAACAAAGAAAGTCGGTATTGGTGCGCTTAGCGAGGAGGGAAACCAAACTGCCTATACCGGTTGAAAGACCTGCTATTGCAGTGAGAATAAAAGCGAAGATTATTGTTTGAGTATCCATTTTATTATATTTGAACGTCAAATTTAAAAAACTTTTTCTAACTTGTCTGCATCAAAATTGTGTTAATTATGAAACTGTTCACAACTTTCTCTGTTTTTCTCCTAATGGCTTTATTACTTAACGGACAAAATGTTAAAGAAACCGATTGGGATAAATTGATAAATGAACTGCCTAAAACAGCTCTTGCTAAAATAGACAGTATTTACCAAACTGCTAAGTCGGAAAACAATGCGGAGCTTCTCGTTGAGTCTGTTTATCTGCGAACCAAAGCTTCTCTGAGACTGAATTACGGGGATTGGGAAAATGTAGTGAAGGCAATTGAAAAAGATGCCGTAGCCAACGAGGATAGCATCGCAAAGTCAATGTTGTATATAAGAGCGGCTCAACTTTATAATCGTTATGGTGCTTATAATGACAGAGATAATCGTATAGTAGAGAATATAAAAAATGCTATCGCTTTCGTTGATGCGCTGCAATCTATCGGTATTAATGATTTTGAGTATATATTACCTGAAAATTATGATTTCAAATACGAGCAATCGTACACATTGTTTGACTACGTAAATTATTCTGCAATTTCAATGTCGCAATACATGAGAGACACCACGCAAAGCAAACAACTTATTGATAGTCTTTTCAACAACATGCTCGATTTCCACCGTCGCATCGAGGGCAAAGGAGGAATGGTCAGAATAGAATTGGCAAAAGCGACTTTTTTATACAAAACTTACGAGGAATTGAATCATGATTACATAAGGAGTCTGGAACTATTAGATTCTGCTTATTCCGACGTGCCGGAGTCTTTAAAGATTCTCGAAAGATTATCAGCCCTCTATGTTGCTAACATAAATAAAAATCACAGAGATAATTATCCTGCCATCGCTATTACCATTGCCGAAAAAGGCGTTGCCCGTTTTCCAAAATCCGAAGAAGCCGAAGATTTAAGAAAGTTGATAACATATATTCAAAAACCCGATGTGGAATTTAGGATTCGTGAACAAGTCTATCTCGGTGAACAAAGATTAAATGTGAAGTACTACAATCTTGATACTCTAACTTTCTACCTTGTAAAAGATACTACGGACAGTGCCGAAAATCGCAAAAAGTTTTCCTTCATTTTGCCTAAACGACTTGACTACTATGACACAATCTTAAATATTGCAATCAACGAATATAATATCTACCGTTTTGAAATCGAAGGTCAGGATGCAAAATCGGCAAAAGACTTCTTTGTGTGTTCACCGTTTTATTCCGGCACAATACAAAATAAAGATGATCTCAACTTTGCGGTTAGGGATTGGAAAAGTGGTAAACCTATTGAAAACGCAAAAGTCCAAGTGATTTTCCGTAAAAACGCTAAGGAATTCAAAACAGACACTGTTTACACCGATAAAAACGGAATAGCCGCTACCAAACTCGTTGCAAACTCTTTCTATTATTTGATTACAGGTAAAAAAGAACCTTACGGATTAAAATATTTTTCCAATATCCGGCAAATCAGAAACGAACGTCCCGCCATTTACACCCAATTATTTACAGACAGAGCTATGTATAAACCCGGTGAAACCGTCTATTTTAAGGGTATATGCTACTTTGTTGACAACAATAATAACAAAGCCGAAGTTGATAAGAACGTGAGTATAGAATTCTACGATTCACGCAGCCGTTTAATCGGTACACAAAAAGCGGTAACCAACTGTTTCGGTTCATTCAACGGTAAATTCGAGATACCGAAAGACGTTATGAACGGTCAATTCCATATCAAGGCAAACAATGAGGAACAATATTTCAATGTCGAAGCATTCAAAGCTCCGGAGTTTGAAATAATCGTTGATAGCTTAGACAAATCGCTGAGAATAGGAGATACGGTAACTTTAAACGGTAGTGTCGTCGCTCTTCACGGCAGTCCTTCGCCGGATACGAAGATTAAATACAATATCACATTAACCGGTCGCAAAAGTTGGGAAATTTATATAGATCAAAGCGTGAAAGGAGAAGCGGTTACTGACTCAAACGGTCGGTTTAAAATAAATTTCTCCACACCCAAAGTTTCGCTCCACGATGAAACGTTGTTCACTGCCACAGTCAAACTTAATGCCACCGACAGCAAAGGTGAGACCGTCAGCAGAGATGTTAACTTTATCATTAAAAACGACCCCTACGCCATCAATGTTAACATCAATAAATATATCGATAAAAACAAGCTCTACGCAGCAGGAGTGAAATTAGACTATTTCGGCAATGCCGTGAAACAACTTTCTCAAGATTTACACTACACTATTAACATGCTCGCTCCGGCAAAAACAATTAGCACAAAAGAAAGCGAATATGACCCTGAAATATATCCGGATATTTTGAACTTGGTTGAAAGCGGAATCTTCAACACCTCCGACGCTTCTTTGCCTATTAGTTTGAAAGGATATAAATCCGGTGCCTACCTGCTCACTATAAAAAGCGACGACACAACGGTAAAACCGACGCAACGAGTATTTTATTTATACGATGTGACGGATAAGACACCGCCCGCATTAGCTTATTCTTGCGTGATACCCCAAAAAACGGAATGCGCCGTAGGTGAAGACATTGAAATACTTATAGGCTCTTCGGCAAAGGATGCCTACATGCTTTGTGAAATAATAAAAGGCAACGAGATCCTTAAAAGAGAGTATATCCGACTTTCAAAGCAAATGAAGCTATTTAAAACGCCCTACCTAAAAGAATATGACAATGAAGTCCGAATTGTGTTCTCAATGGTGAAGGATTGTTATCATTTCGAGGATAAAGTTACCGTAACAAAAAAACGTGAGAACAAAGATTTGCGCATTATCACTAAGGTGTTTCGTAACAAAATCACTCCGTCAAAACAGGAAACATGGGAATTTATCGTCAAAGATGCTAACGACAAACCTGTAAAAACCGAAATCATGTCGGTTATGTATGATAGGGCATTGGACTACATTATGCCGCATCAATGGTCATTTAATCCGCAAGAATATTTGAAACATCAAACTTCATGGTGGAATTATCCCACCATAGGCTCATATATTGTTTATAGCGCAAGAAAAGTAATTCCTAATGCACCGTTATTAACGGATTTGGTGGCAGAAAATAATGTGGTAAGTATGGCAGAATCACCTGTGGTATTCGTAGGAAAAAGAAAAGCAAATATTTCCAATCTCAACAATGTAGCTAATTCAATACGTAAAGATTTTCGGAGTACAGCATTTTTCTATCCCGATCTATACAACGATAGCGCGGGCGATTTCACTCTACGTTTCAAAGCACCAGACAACGTTGGCTCATGGAAACTAATGCTGCTTGCCCACTCTCCGGATATGAAACACGGCTACATTGAAAAAATCGTTAACGCCGTGAAAGATTTCTCAGTGAAACCGAATATACCACGCTTCATGAGGGAAGGCGACACCTGCGTTCTAAAAGCAAATATCAACAATCTCACAGCAAATGCGCTGTCGGGTGAAGCTACACTTGAAATATTTGACCCTATTACGGAAAAGATAATTATAAAAGTAGAACAGTTGTTCACGGTAGAAGATAAAAGTGTTACCGTTGCGAGTTTCTCATTCACCGTGCCCACAGGACTGCCGCTTGCGGAATGTCGCATTTATGCTTCTGCCGGCGATTTCAGCGACGGTGAGCAACATTTGATCAGCGTATTACCTGCCGAAGTGGTTATCACGGAAAGTGCACCGATATTCTCTGCCGTAAGCGGCACACAAACTTTTAAACTCACTCCTGCAACCAAACAACGCATCAATCGCCTACTAACCTTTGAATACACCACAAATCCCGTTTGGTATGCACTGATGGCGTTGCCCACGCTGCAAGATGCGTCTACAACTTCAAATGCCATTAATCTTGCGGCAGCGTTCTACGCAAATTCCGCAGGAGCAGCCTTTCTACATTCAAATCCCAAAGTTGCCGACTTGATTAAAAGTTGGAATGTTTCCGATAATACATTCAATTCATTGCTAAGTCGCAATCCCGAATTAAAATCAACTTTGCCGGAATTAACACCATGGCTTACGGATGCCGAAAATGAAAGCACCCAAATTCAACGTCTACAACAATACTTAAACCAAAATCAAATTGACAATGCTCAGGAGAAACTTAAACGCAAACTTACGGAAATACAAAACGCCGACGGCAGTTGGAGTTGGTTCGAAGGTATGTGCGGCAATGCTTTTATCACCTGCAACGTACTCGTGGCAACCGCAAGAGCTGCCGTAGGTGGTGAACAGATGAATGATAACAACCTGAAAACAATGCAAATCAATGCCTTGAAATATTTGGATAACGTATTCAAAACAACCTACGAACAAACAAAAGATAAAAAGGTTAAAATCAATTACATCAACTTGATATATCTTTACACAAGAAGTTATTTCTTAGACATTCCTCTAACCGACGTATTACCTGCTCATAAATACTATCTCAACAAATTGAAAAACGAATGGGGCGGATTATCCGAATATGAAAAGGCTCTTGCTGCTATAACCCTCCAACGCTACGGATTTCCACAGTATGCAAAACGTATTCTTCAATCATTGAGAGAATATTCATCCTCGTCTCCGAAAACGGGTACATATTGGAGAAATAACCGCTCATCAACTTATTACATCAACTCAGCTATACTCGTACACACCACTATTATGGAGGCTTTCCAAGAAATCGGCGCAAAACCTGAAGAATTGGAAATGATGAAGACATGGTTGTTACGACAAAAACAAACTCAGAATTGGGGAGACGCACCAAGCACCGTAAATGCCGTATACGCTCTTTTAAATAACGCAGCAACTTTGGATGATACCACCTCTGCCGCTACTACGGAAATTTATATCGGAAAACACAAAATCAATCCGAAATATCATAACGCTTTCGGCTACATCAAACAATCATTCACCGAAAACGAAATCACGAATGATATGATGACGGTGAACATTGTCAAACAAAATGCAAAACCTTCATGGGGTGCACTTTATCTTCAATACACAACCGCTCTACACAATGTGGTTAAGACAGCATCTACTCCGTTACAAATCAATAAAACACTTTGTAGAAACGGTGAAGAGCTATCTTTCAACGATACACTTGTAACCGGAGATAAAATCACTGTAAAACTTGTAATTACCTCCGAAAACGACTTGCAATATGTTTACCTCAAAGACCTGCGAGCTGCATGTCTCGAACCTGTAAGTCAACTCTCAGGTGTTAAATGGACTAATTCTCTCAGTTATTATCAGGAAACTAAAAACAATTCAACCGACTTCTTTATTGACTACCTTCCGAAAGGTTCTCATACCATAGAATATTCTCTGTGGGTTAATCAAACCGGCACTTATCAAGACGGTATAGCAACCGTACAATGCCTCTACGCACCCGAATTTATTAGCCATAGCCAAGCCGGCATACTAAAAATAAAGAGCGACTCAAATAATTGAGCCGCCCTTACAAATATAAATTATTAATTATGTCTAACCTTATTTTACTAATTCTTTAAATTCTGCATTTTCAAAGTATTTTGCAAACTCAACATCGGTTGCAGCAATTTGCTTGTAAGCAGCATCTTTGCCGACAGCATCTTTCAAGTTTGTCAAAACAGAAGAAGAATCATTTGTTCTTGCAGCGATAACAGCTTTCAGATAAGAAGACAAAGCAGAAGTACGTTTACCGTCGTTAAGTTTCTTCAAAGCTACACTATTATTACCGTCTAAGATATTTGCCAAAGCAGCATTTTCGCAATTGCAGTTACCGAAATAACTAACTGCATTTTTGTAATCACCTTTCATGATTGCAATGATACCTTTATTGAAGTTAACTTCTTCTACACCGGTAGCAGCACCAAACAAAACTTCAGCTTCTTTCAAATTGCCGTTTTTCAATTCAACAGCACCTAAGTTGTTTTTAACAATCTTATTGTTGGGCGACAAACTGTTAGCTTTGTCGAAATCAGACTTAGCTTGAGATGTCTTACCTGTTTCAAAAAGAACTATACCAGCATCGTTGAAACCTCTCCAATCATTAGGGAAGTTTGACTTAACAGCTTCGTAGACAGCCAATTTATCTGCATTATTTTCAAACAAAGAAGCTGCATAAAGCAATTCTTCAACATTCAAAGAAGCAGGATTAGATTTTGAAAGTTCCTTTAATTCTTCGTCGGTTTTACCAACCAATTCGGCATTAACAACAAATTTTGAACGTCTCAATTTCGGAAGAACTTCTTCTGCAATAGTTGAATAGGCAGAAGCGATATTTTTAATTTCTTTTTCTCTTACTTCCGGATCGGTATACATTGCCAAAACACGAAGAATTAATTCTTTGTCGCGAATACTTGATGCTTCCATTGCTTTCTTGAAACCATCCCAATCTTCTGCAACAACATATTTTTTGAAGAAATCAACATCTTTGTATTCTTCGATGTTATTTTTCTTCATGTTCTTTTTCAAGAAATTATCGGCAGATGATTCACGCTTGTTAGCCAGTTTATCATTCCAATCCATAGAACCGTCGGGAGAAGCATAAGAACGAATTTCAACGTTGTTTAAACGCTTATTTTCATCCGCATTTGCAGCTTTCAAATATTCTTCCATTGCTTTAATGTCTTCGGCTTTCAACTGATTGTTTCTCACCTGAGAAGAATTGATTAGATAATATAGAGCGGCTTCGGTTTGTTCGGGAATAATTCTTTTGAAATTATCCTTACCTATGGAAACGAGCGGAGAGTTATTAACCAATGTCGCTGTTGCAACTACACCGTCGGCAACTTTTACAGGTTTGAAATCTACAGTCTTACTACCTTTGCTTGCCTGAACTTTAACAACCAAATCCGACAATCTCATTGCATCTTCGTAAGGAACTTGTCCCGTGTAAGTGATCGTCTTACCTGCTTCATAAGGAACCACCGTGCTGTTACCCTGTACGCTCTCACCTTGTAATGATTGAGCAGCGAAAGCTTTTTCTCCGCTTTCAAAAGTCAAAGTAGGAGTAGCCACAAGGGTTACTTTTTTGTTAAAATATTTAGGAGGTATGGTTACATCAATTTTTACATCTACCAAATCTCCTTTTTCTGCAAGAACTTCCGGTGAAACCGTGTATTTAATGTTACTCGCTTCTTTTTCCATTTTACTAAGCGGAGAACAAGAAACTGCAACAATTCCGGCGACTACCAAAGTTGTTAGTTTTAATGTCTGTTTCATAGTTACAATAAATTTATTTAATATATTAAATTTCAAATTCAAACCCATTATAGCGGCAAATGTACGAAAAATTCCATAAACAATAGTCTTTGTACGAAATTTTAGCTAAAAAGGTATTTAATTTTGTCCGATTTTTTCAAAAATCAAAGTTTTTATTACTTCTATTGCCTTATTTAAACCTTCCGAATTGGCACCGCCGGCAGTTGCAAAAAATGCCTGACCACCTCCGCCACCTTTTATTTCTGTTGCAGCGGTTTTTACTATTTTACCGGCATCCAAACCGTATTCCTGAACTAATGGATTGGTAATCATAACCGTCAGATGTGGTTTCCCGTTTGCACTACCTCCAACTGCAAAGATCAATTTTTCGTATTCTCCTCTCAGTTGAAAAGCAATATCTTTCACATTTGCAGCGGGAGTATCAAGACGTTTCAGGATTATATGCACATCCCTCACCGTTTTTATCTCGTTTTTAAGCCCTTCTTTCAAAATCTTAACACCGTCTTCGGCAAACTTTTCAAGTTCCTTTTTTAAGTCTTCGTTTTCTTGCAAAAGAAGAGAAATATTCTCCAAAAGACTGCGATTAGATTTAAAAAGTTTTTCTACTTCTTTCATCATTCGAGATTGATTTACAATAATCTCTTCTGCTTTATCAGCCGTAACCGCTTCTATTCGTCTAACTCCTGCCGAAACAGCACTTTCATTAATTATTTTAAAAAAACCTATCTGACCGGTAGTACGAGCATGCAACCCACCACACAATTCCACAGAATCTCCAAAGCTTACAACTCGAACATGTTCTCCGTACTTTTCTCCGAAGAATGCAAGTGCACCGAGTTCCTTTGCTTCACCCATCGGCAAAGAACGATGTTCATTCAGAGGTATATTGCTACGTATCATGGCGTTAACCATAGATGCAACTTCCTCCAACTCTTCGTCGGTAACTTTTTTGAAATGAGAAAAGTCAAAACGCAAATATTCATCACTCACAAAAGAACCTTTCTGACCGACATGCTCACCGAGCACCTTTCGCAATGCGTTGTGGAGCAAATGAGTGGCAGTATGATTATTTGAAACCAACGTGCGACGATAATAATCCACTTCCGCCTTAAAAGTTTGGGTTAAATCTTTCGGAAGCCGATCAACCAAATGAACAATCAAACCGTTCTCTTTCTTTGTGTCCCAAATTTTTATCCGCTCATCGCTACCCACAAGATAACCGGCATCACCAACCTGACCGCCACCTTCTCCATAAAACGGAGTAACATTGAAGACCAACTGATAGAACGTTTTACCTTTGGTAGCAACTTTTCTATACCTTATAATACTTACATCCGTTTCCGAATAATCGTAACCAACAAATTCCTCAACTGCATCCGCCACCAAATCAACCCAGTCATCCGTATCAACGACAGATGCCGAACGCGATCTTGATTTTTGTGCTTCCATTTCATGCTGAAACTCTTCACGATTAACTCCAAGATTTTCTTCACGCAAAATTAATTCCGTCAAGTCAAGAGGAAAACCGTAAGTGTCATATAATTCAAAAGCTACATTACCCGGTATCATTGTTGCATTTTCCTGCTTTGTTTTCTCAACAATTTTTTCAAGTAACTTTATACCTTTATCTAAGGTTTTTAGGAAGGATGCTTCTTCCTCTTTTATCACCTTAGTAATAAGATCTATATTGACTTCCAACTCAGGATAATGTTGCCCCATTACTTTCACAAGCACCGGCAACAGTTGGTACATAAACGGTTCTTTTTGATTAAGATAAGTGTAGGAATAGCGCACGGCACGTCTCAAAATTCTACGAATTACATAACCGGCTTTCACGTTAGAAGGTAATTGACTGTCGGTTATTGAAAATGCGATAGTTCGTAAATGGTCTGCCACCACTCGCATTGCAACGTCGCTTTGTTCATCTTTACCGTAGTTTATTCCGCTTAATTCCGCTATTTTGTCTATTATGGGAACAAACACATCCGTATCATAGTTAGACGTTTTTTTCTGAACAGCCATGCACAAACGTTCAAATCCCATACCTGTGTCCACATGTCGGTTGGGCAGAGGTTCAAGCGAACCGTCAGCTTTACGATTGTACTGCATGAAAACCAAGTTCCATATCTCAATCACCAGCGGGTTATCTTTATTTACAAGTTCCCTACCTGCCAATAATTTACGTTCATTTTCGGGACGAAGATCAATATGTATCTCCGAACATGGTCCGCATGGTCCCATTTCACCCATTTCCCAAAAATTATCTTTTTTGTTTCCGAAAAGAATCCTTTCATCGGGTAAATATTCCTGCCAATAACGAAAAGATTCCATATCGCTTTCAGTTTCATCATCTTTACTACCTTCAAAAACAGTAGCATAAAGTTGTTCCTGCGATAATCCCATTTCTTTGGTCAAAAACTCCCACGCATATTCAATTGCTTCTTTTTTGAAATAATCTCCGAATGACCAATTACCAAGCATTTCAAACATAGTATGATGATATGTGTCGCAACCGACTTCTTCAAGGTCATTGTGTTTACCGGATACTCTCAAACATTTCTGAGCATCAACTACTCGTTTATGTGTGATTGCCGCATTACCGAGAAAAATATCTTTAAACTGATTCATTCCCGCATTCGTAAACATAAGCGTAGGATCGTCTTTAACCACCATAGGCGCAGACGGAACAATCACATGACCTTTATCCTTAAAATAGTCTAAAAATCTCTGTCTGATTTCTGAAGATTTCATGTATTTATCTTAAAATTCCTTAAACTTTTGTGCTTTTCTGCACGTATCGGATTGCAAAATTAGATAATTTATTTAACTTTGCCTCTTGAATTTTTTAATTTTATGTAGAAATGCGGAAAACAGGCTATCGATTTAATCCCGAAACACTGTCTTACGATAAAATAGAGTTTCCTCTTCGTAAAAAGATTAGGATATTTCTCCAAAGATCTTTCTCCACATTGTCGCTTGCAATAGTTATATTCTTTGTAGTTTCATCATTTGTTGATTCTCCGAAAGAAAAGACTCTTAAAAGAGAAAATGATGAAATATTGGCTCAATATAATTTATTAAGCAGTGAAATAGAGAAGTTAGATGATATTCTTAAGAATTTGGAGTCGCGTGACGACAATATTTATCGTGTAATTTTCGAGTCCGAACCTATTGACTACACAATTCGTCGTGCCGGTACAGGTGGTGTGGATAAATATAAGAACCTTAAAAATCTAACTAATTCCAATCTCATCATAAACACGAGCAAAAAATTGGACGAGTTGTCAAAAGCGATGTATATCCAAAGTAAATCGTATGATGATATTGAAAAATTAGTCAAGAACAAAGAAGAAATGCTTGCATCTATTCCTGCGATAATTCCGATTTCTATGAAAGATAAAAAATGTAGAATCTCATCAGGTTTCGGAATGCGCATGGATCCGTTTTACAAGCAGCAAACCAAAATGCACTACGGCATGGACTTCGCCGGTCCCATAGGTACACCTATTTATGCAACCGGCAACGGCACTATTGAATTTGCAGGTTATGAAAAAGGTTATGGTAAACATGTGAAAATAGATCATGGTTTCACCTATTCCACTGTTTACGGGCACATGAATGAATTCAACGTGAGAAAAGGTCAGAAAGTCAAAAGAGGTGAAGTTATAGGATATGTCGGTAACACAGGCAAATCGAAGGGTCCGCACGTTCACTATGAAGTTAGAAAAAACGATGTACCTGTTGACCCTATTAATTTCTACTATAACGACCTTTCACCCGACGAATTCGATCAACTCGTTGCGGACGCCAACAACAACGGTCAGGCTTTAGACTAAATTTAATATCTCAAACATAATGGAAGAAGTTGAAAAAACATTACCACCGATAAAGGTGTACTATTCCATCGGGGAAGTCGCTAAAATGTTGAATGTAACCACTTCTCTAATTCGTTTTTGGGAAAAAGAGTTCACAACTATCAAACCTTTTAAAAATAAAAAAGGTAATCGATTATTCACAAAAACGGATATTGACAATTTGAAGCTTATCTATTCTTTTGTGAAAGAACAAGGGATGACTCTTAAAGGAGCACAGAACAAGATGTCGGAACTCAAAAAATCGGGAGATGATAATAAACTTGAGATCATCAAAACTTTGGGAAAAATAAAGGAAGAACTCATCCATATAAAATCACAACTTCCTTAAAATCTTATGCTTGTAAAAGAAGTAACACAACTCATCGAAGAAATTGCACCGCTGTCGTTGCAAGAGGATTATGATAACGCAGGCTTAATCACGGGCGATTTGAATGATGAAATAAAATCTGTATTACTCACAACAGATATTACCGAAGAAGTTGTGGATGAGGCAATTGAAGATAATCATAATCTTATAATTTCTCATCATCCGCTTTCAATTAAGCCGCTTAAAAATCTCATACAGGAGAACTACATTAAACGTTCTCTTGTGAAAGCTATAAAATACGACATAAACATCTACTCTGCCCATACAAATTTGGATGTAGTGCTAAACGGAGTGAGCGGTAAAATGGCAGAGAAACTTGATCTTTCAAATCGAAGAGTGTTGCAGCCTACATTGAATCCGTCGGTTGGTTTCGGCGTAATAGGAGAATTGGAAGAAGAACGCGACTCTTACGATTTCCTTGCACAATTAAAAGAAGTATTCCATTGTAAAATGCTCCGCCACACATACGTTAACAAACCTCGCATAAAGAGAGTTGCACTTTGCGGAGGTTCCGGTGCATTTCTCACACAGGCTGCGATCAACGCAGGTGCAGACATCTTCATTTCCGGAGATTTTAAGTATCACGATTTTTTCACTGCCGAAAACAAAATTATAATCGCAGATATAGGTCATTATGAGAGCGAACAGTTCACAAAAGAGATTTTTTATGAAATTGTTACAAAAAAATTATCTACATTTGCAGTCCGATTTTCCAAGATAAATACGAATCCGATAAACTATTTATAATAATGACAGCTAAGAAACAACAACAACCGCAGGAATTGACGGTAGAACAAAAGTTGCAACACTTATATGAATTGCAACAAATTGACACTGCTATTGATAAAATCAGAACGCTGAGAGGTGAATTGCCGTTGGAAGTGCAGGATTTGGAAGATGAAATTGCAGGTCTGGAAACCAGAGTGCAAAATTTAAAAACCGACATTGCAGAAGCCGACAAAGGAATAGTGCAAAAGAAACAGGAAATCTCCAATTCCGAACAGTTGATTAAAAAATACAGCGAACAATTGGATAATGTTCGCAACAATAGAGAATTTGATGCACTCAACAAAGAAGTTGAATTTCAAAAACTTGAAATCGAATTACAACAGAAGCGCATACGCGAACATACACGTGTAAAATCCGAAAAAGAAGAAGCTCTTGCGGAAGCAACAAGGCAGTATGAAGAAAAAAAGAACGACCTTAATGCAAAGAAAGATGAGTTGGACGACATAATTAAGGAAACTCAGAAAGAAGAAGAAGAACTACTTGAAAAATCAAAGGAAACTGCCGAAAGCATTGAAGAACGTTTACTTATAGCTTATGAGAAAATACGTAAAAATGCCCGCAACGGACTTGCTGTGGTAACGGTTGACCGTGATTCGTGCGGTGGTTGCTTCAACAATATTCCGCCTCAAAGGCAGTTGGATATTCGCTCGCGTAAGAAAATCATAGTCTGCGAGTATTGCGGACGAATACTTATTGATAAGTACATTTGCGATTACGACGGAAGTATGCAGAAAGCCGATTTGGCGGCTGCACTCGAAGCAAGTTCAAAAAAAGGCAGAAGAGCAAAGAAGACTGAAGAAGTTAAAGAAGAAACTGCCTAACGGCAGTTTTTTTTTAATCAAAAATCCTTGTAAAAAATGATAGCGACAAATTATAATCCCAAAGAATCGGAAAAGAAATGGTATGACTATTGGATGAAGCATAAATTGTTTCATTCCGAAGTAGATGAAACGAAAGAATCGTATTGCATGGTTATACCGCCTCCGAATGTTACCGGAATTTTGCACATGGGACACATGCTGAACAACACCATTCAGGATGTGCTTGTTAGGCATGCCCGTTTACTTGGTAAAAATGCTTGTTGGGTGCCCGGTACCGACCATGCTTCCATCGCTACGGAAGCAAAAGTTGTGGCGAAACTTAAAAGTGAAGGCATTAACAAAACCGATCTCACAAGAGAAGAATTTCTAAAACATGCTTGGGAATGGACGGAAAAACACGGTGGCATCATACTCGAACAATTGAAAAAACTCGGTGCATCCTGCGATTGGGAACGTACAGCCTTTACAATGGATGAGATTCGCTCGCAAAGCGTGATACGAGTTTTTATCGACCTTTATAATAAAGGATACATCTATAAAGGTGTAAGAATGGTCAATTGGGATCCTGCCGCACTCACGGCGATTTCCGATGAAGAAGTGATTTACAGGGAAGAAAAAAGTAAACTCTACTACGTAAAATATAAAATCGTAGATGAGGAAAATTATATCACCGTTGCCACCACTCGACCGGAAACAATTTTCGGCGATACTGCGATTTGTGTTAACCCTGATGATCCGCGTTTTGCACCATATAAAGGTAAACGCTGTTTAGTACCGCTTATTAATCGCGAAATACCTATTATTGAAGATACTTACGTAGATATGACTTTCGGCACGGGTGCACTGAAAATAACACCTGCTCACGATATTAACGACTATGAAATAGGTTATAAACACAATTTGCCGAGTATTGACATTTTCAACGACAACGGTACTCTCAATGCCAATGCCGGTATGTTCATCGGACAAGACCGCTTTGAAGTGAGAGAAAAAATTGTGCCGGAACTGGAGAAAACCGGTAATCTTCTTAAAGTTGAAGACTACATTAATAAAGTCGGTTGCTCGGAACGTACAAATGCCGTGATTGAACCGAAACTTTCCATGCAGTGGTTTTTGAAAATGGATCAACTCACAAAACCTGCGTTGGACGCAGTGATGAATGATGAGATTATGCTGATTCCCGCCAAGTTTAAAAACACCTATAAGCACTGGATGGAGAATATAAAAGACTGGTGCATCAGTCGTCAACTTTGGTGGGGACACCAGATACCGGCTTATTACCTGCCTGACGGTAACGACTTTGTAGTAGCCGAAAGCATTGAAGAAGCGGTAAAAGCGGTAAAAGAAAAATTCGGCAAAGACTTCAAACCGGAGGAATTACGTCAGGATGAAGATTGCTTGGACACTTGGTTTTCTTCGTGGTTGTGGCCCATTAGCGTATTTGACGGAATAATACATCCCGACAATGCGGAAATAAACTACTATTATCCGACTCAGGATTTGGTGTCGGCACCTGATATTTTATTTTTCTGGATTGCCCGTATGATTATTGCAGGATATGAATACAGACACGAAAAACCTTTCTCTAACGTTTATCTCACCGGCATTGTGCGCGACAAACTTAGGAGAAAAATGTCAAAATCTCTCGGTAACTCGCCCGACCCGTTGGAACTGATCGAAAAATACGGTGCAGACGGAGTGCGAACAGGTATGTTACTTTGTTCTCCGGCAGGTGGCGACCTGCTTTTTGACGAGTCATTACCCGAACAAGGTCGCAATTTCACTACTAAAATATGGAATGCTTTCCGATTAGTTAAGTCATGGAAAGTTGCTGAAATCGAACAACCGCTCCATTCTCGTTTGGCTTTAGAATGGTTCAAAAATCATCTTAATAAAACGTTGGAAACGTTCAATAACCAATTTGAACAGTATCGCATATCAGAAGTCTTGATGACCGTTTACACAGAATTTCGTGATGAATTTTCATCATGGCTTTTGGAAATTATAAAACCGGCTTACGGACAACCTATTGACGCAAAAACTTACGGTCAGGTTATCGAACTTTTTGAGCAACTTCTACAATTGTTGCATCCGTTCACGCCATTTATAACAGAAGAAATATGGCAACAATTGAGAGAACGCAAAGAGGGTGAAAGTATAATGATTACACGGATGCCGTCGGTGAGCAACTACGATGAGCAACTGCTTTCCGACTTTGAGAACATTAAGGGAATCATCGTTGCAAGTCGCAACATTCGCAAGCAAAATAACATTCCTTTTAAAGATTGTGTTACATTAAAAGTTAAGAATAACCCACGTTATCCGGCTAAATATGAAGCTGTGGTTACGAAAATGGCAAATGTCGGAGAAATTGAAATTGTGGAAACAGCTGTGGCGGGTGCATGGAGTTTTATAATTGACACGGTTGAATATTTCATGCTCACATCTGAGGGTGAATGTGGCGTTAACAACGAAGCAGTAAGGAAAAAACTTGAAGATGAGTTACATTATACAAAAGGATTTCTAAAATCCGTTACGGCAAAACTCGGTAACGAAAAATTTGTGAGCAACGCACCGGAAAAGGTGATAGCCGGTGAACGCAAAAAACAAGCCGATGCGGAAGCTAAAATCGCTGCCATAGAAGCACAATTGAAAAGTATGAACTAAAATTCCGCGTATGTTCGATTGGCTTATTGCTTCGATACCCATACTTACATTCGGATTTATTCCCGTTATAGCTGCACGAGTAGGCGGAAAGGCAAGTGAACAGGCGGCAGGTATATCAATAGGTAGTTTCGTGTTTGCCTTCACGCTAATGTTTTTCAGGCAACCGAATTTTGACACTCAAAGTTTAACCATTAGCTTCATTTCCGGCGTTTTTTGGGTAACAGGTTCGTTCACACAATTCAAAAGTATGGAATATCTCGGCGTTTCAAAGTCGATGCCCATCTCTGCTTGCGGTCAGATTGTGGGCACGTCGCTTGCAGGGGTGTGCATGGGTGATTGGAGCAGTACAATCTCAAAAATATACGGATTTAGTGCCTTGCTATTTATTATAATCGGCATAATCTTCACTTCCTACAAAGAAGTAAATGATAAAAAATTAAATTGGAAGAAAGGTATCATATACAACATAATATCTTCCGTAGGTTTCACAGCCTACATAAGTATTCTTAGAGCCTACGGCATTAGCGGTTGGGACAGTATACTGCCCCAATCGATAGGACAAATTGCCGGAATATGTATCATATCCCTTCTACTTTTTCGTTCTTTACCGTTCAGCCGTTCAGCAATCAAAAACAGTGTAACCGGACTAAGTTGGGGCGTCGGTAATATCTCTTTGATGATTGCACAAGCATCGTTGGGACTTGCCGTTGCCTACCCCGTCAGCCAAGCTTCCGTAATAATCTCAATTATAGGCGGTGTTTTAATCAATCACGAAAGCAAGAATCTGAAAGAATGGCTTTCTGCCACACTCGGCATGTTGTTTATTGTTTTCGGATTGATTTTGATTTACATGAGCACTTAAAGCAACACCTTCGCAACGATCTTTCTTATTTTACCTTCTCCTATCGAAGGTGCATGCGCATCTTCGGGATAAACGATTACAAATTCACCCGGCAATACATCAACGTAGGTAGTGGATTCATCACTGAAAAAAGAACGATCTTTCACTTCGTCGTATGCTTGAGTTTCGTGTTGCAAAGTTTCGGTAGATTTCCAACCGATTGTTTCCTTACCCGCAAGAACTAAGTGAACATCTATGTACTGCCGGTGAATTTCAAGCAACTGACCTTCTTTCTTCACTCCTTCTATTTCATTATTATTGATAAAAAGTTTATCACCATCCAAAACTATTTTACCGAGCGGAGCATTCAATAAATCATGGGTTTTCACATAATCGAACAACTTCTTAAATAAAGGGTTAAGACTTTCAATACGTCCTGTGTTTTCTAAATTGGAAAGTATCATATTAATATTTTTTATTCGGCACTATTGCCTCGCAAACTTACTAAGAAATTCGTAACCGACAAAGTGGATAGGGAATCGGAAAACCGATTTAAACCTACGTCTAAATGAAAAAGGAGATAAATTGTTGGTTTGAAATAAAAGAACTTTTATGAAAACGTCCAAAACATTTATTAAATCACATATTTCAAGTCGTTTAGAGTTGATAATACCCAGAATCCAGTATACCGGAGGCTTGCTTTTAGCTGTAACGGAGTGAGAGGTTAGACTGAACGGGGGTAAATACACACTCGTGGTCGGAAGATTGTAAAATACACATATTCAACATAATGTAGCGAGGATGGCGGATGTTAATGTTATTCCGAGTTAGTGCGATTAGGTGAGTTTGAGGGCAAAACAAGACTCTATCGCACGACGAGGAAACCTTCCCTTATAGAATAATCGGCTAATTTCTCGTCAATGCGGGGCAAACAAATGATATTTTGTATATTTTCCACCCGCACTTCGCTATAAATGAATTAGTTATAATCTTCCGACCACGAGTGGTAAATACACATCAAGAAATCAATCATTAGTAAAAACTTTTTATATCATTATATCTCATTTCATATTATTATCTCTTATTTTTATTTTTAATGCGATTTTTTCTCGAAAAATATTGTATGGTAAAGAATAAGTATTTATCTTCGCGTATCTTATAGGATGACAACACTTGAAATTTAAAGGTATGGAAATAAATAAACTTCGAGAAGTATTAAATGCAGAAGGTATTACGCCAGCGGATTTAGCAAGAGAAACAGGCATTGCTTCTGCTTCTATTGCTCGTTATCTAAAGGGTAGCAAACCAAAAGAAGCGTTCGTGTCAAAAATTATTATTGCTATAAATAAATGGGCTTCGACAAAGAAATACAACAGACCTGATGTATTTCCAAATTAGTTTTGTACTTTTGCAACCCCATATTTTAAATATGAATAATTTAATAGAACTCTAACCATAATATTATGTTATGCGAATAATTTTAATCCTACTGATAACAGCCGCCGCTATAGCAGGTATTGTATGGGCGGTAATTACACTTACAGGTGTTTATTACAATATCAAAACATTACGGTATGCTTCTCATAATCCAAGTATATCTAAACAAAAACAAGGGATTATTTATAACAAAAAGACCAAAAAGTTAGAAGCCGACCAATCTCCTATTACTCCGTTCTAAAATGCCATCCACAAATAATTGTCTTTATTCACCTCTGATAAATTCTTTTGATGCTGTCGGATGGATACCCACTATCCGCGGTAGTTTATCGTTATCTTTATTTGATAACTCAAAATCTATTTTTGGTGATGTTGACAAATTCTCGGTAGAGTTTAAAAACTACTATCCAAACTTTGTATCGTCAAGGTATTTGGTTGCAACTTCTTTGTTAGCTACGGATGATTATAAAGTTGGAGAAGAATATTGCAGGACTTTTCGATATGTTTTTAGAGGGACAATTAATGATGTTCAAAAACAATATGGGGCATAAAACGATGAGTACAAAACTAAAAGACAGATAAAAATGCTTAAAGACCTTGTAAACAAAGGGACATAAAGGAGTTGGCAAGCATCGTAGAGACCAAATGAAATGTGCAA
>JAISHE010000073.1 GCA_031262745.1 Culturomica sp.
TTCGTGAAAACAGGAAGTGGTCTCAACCTGAAAAATCCGCTGACCCGTTGATGTTAAATTCTTCTTGTTCAGACTTACTAAAATTTATGCCTAATCCACAGGGTTTTGCGACTGAGCCGGTATCACCACAACACCTACAATCACAAACAAGGAAAGCCCACACCTGATGGTGAGAGCATTCACTCCCTTACTGCTGTGATTGTTAGTCTTCAAAGTGGTGATTTTAGGACTTCACAAGTAAGAAGTAAACACTTCTTTTTCTAATATGTCTTGTTAAACTTCTATTTTATTCGCAATCATTTGATTGTTTCCATTGCAAAGTTACAACTTTCCACAAATAAACAATCATTTGAAAGCTACATTTTTTTATAGGTCTCCAATCCATATTAGCACCATAGGCATGAGCTTATTCTCTTATCTGCTATTTCAACGCTCCAGAAGTGAAATAGAAATAATCTCTTTCCCTTCCATTAATGGCAAATGTACCACATTTTCTATTACATATCTCTGATTCTCATCTTTTTTCAGTATTAAAGCCCCAATTTAATGCAAGAACTGAGGCTTATAACAACAATAAACACGTGTGAGGTAAAAAGAAGAAGGAAGCAGAACGGGTATAACTAACTGTATACCAAAATAATTGGCAGCGGTAGGCAGCTTGTGGCAGTAGCCAAAATCGTTCAGAGGCTCATCGTGAAAATATTTTTGAAACTAAAAATGATGAAGTCAGGAGAATTTCTTATACAACGTTACTATTTCTCCGAAGGTTTAATAGAATATAATTCTCTTCATGATGAAGAAATAGGAAAGGCTCTCTCTATTCTCGGTAATCAAACAGAATATAAAAGAATATTAGGAAAGTAAGCATAATTCACTAATATACAGCAAACTATCCACAAAAGAGCATGTGTTATATATGCCCTTTTGTTTGGTTATGAAAATAATCATAAACAATTTGAGCTTTACTTAATCCAACGATAGACGTCAATTCCGCAATACTTGCAGATTTAATGTTTTCAACAGATTTAAAATGTTGTACCAATTGTTCTTCAGTTCGCTCACCAATGCCTCTGATCTCTCGCAAAATACTCTTAGTCAATGGTGCTGATCTCAGAGTTCTATGAAATGTTATACCAAAACGATGAGCTTCATCTCGAATTTGCATTAGAGTTTTCAATGCGAGTGAATTTTTTGCCAATAAGTATGGTTCCTTATCCTCAGGATAAAACACTTCTTCCATCCTTTTCGCTAAACCAACTATCGGTATCTTACCATAAAGTTCTAACTTCTGTAAACTATTAACGGCTGCACTCAATTGTCCCTTACCGCCATCAATCACAATTAAATCCGGTAATTCTTTACCTTCATCTATAACTCGTCTATAACGTCGATAAACGATTTCCTCCATAGAAGCAAAATCATCCGGTCCCACAACAGTTTTCACGTGGAACTTTCTATATTCCTTTTTTGCCGGTTTCGCTTCCAAAAATACGACACATGATGCTACAGGATTGGTTCCCTGAGTATTAGAGTTATCAAAACATTCTATACGATGTGGAAGTCTTGGTAGTTTTAATTCATTTTTTATTGTAGTTAAGCGACTTAGTGCAGAATCTTCTTTCCTAATATTTCTATTCCTATCACGATCCAATTTAAAATAAGCTGCATTACGTTCAGAAAGTTGCAAAAGATGAAGCTTATCACCAACTTTTGGTATTGTATATTTAATTCCGGGTATTTTCACATCCGGCATGAAAGGAACTATTATTTCTTTTGAATGACTCTCAACTAACTGCCTGATTGCCAATATAGAATATGATAGCAATGCTTCCTTAGGTTCATCTACCTTTTTCTCCAATTCTATCGTATGTATTTGATTTACAGCACCTTGTGCTATTCTTAAGTAATTGACATACACATATTTATCATCATCAAGCATGGAAAAAACATCAATATTATTCAAAGAGAAACTAACAATCATTGATTTAGAGCGATATCTTTTTAACTCTTCCAAAGCCAATTTTAAATCATGTGCCCGTTCAAATTCCATATTTTCAGCAGCTTGTTCTATATTTTTCTGAATAAAATCAATAACTGTTGAAATATTACCTTTCAAAATATTCCTTACCTGTAAAATGAACATATCATAATCATTAGTAGAAATTCTTTCTACACAGGGTGCCAAGCAGTTACCTATATAATATTGAAGACATACTTTAAATTTTTTCTGCTTTATCAGATTATCCTGTAAATTCAATTTACAGGTACGCAACTTATAGATAGAACGTATCAAGTTCATTAGCTGGTGAGCATAGCGTACAGAAGTGTAAGGACCGAAATATTCGGAACCGTCCCGCATAATGTTGCGCGTAATTTGCACTCTTGGGAAAGGTTCTTTACGAATCACAATCCATGGATAAGTCTTATCATCTTTCAAAAGAACATTATACTTCGGTTTATGCTCTTTGATTAGATTATTTTCCAATAGTAATGCATCATGCTCGGTTTCCACAACAATAAAATCCATGTCGGCAATTTTCCTTACCAACATCTCTGTTTTACTTGATTTAAGAGTATCATTAAAATAGGATAACACTCTATTTTTCAGCTTTTTAGCCTTACCTATATAAATGATTTTACCGGAGATATCATAATAAATGTATACTCCCGGTAATTGAGGTAATTTATGTATCTTATCATGCAAATCCATAGTTATAACTGTATATTCTACAATTATAACTAAAAATCATAAAAGAAAAGAATAATGTGAAATATTTATTACTCTATAAAGCTAAATTTCTCATAATCAAACAATCCTCTTTCACCGATTTTGATTTCCGGAATAACTACAAGAGACATAAATGCAAGTGTCATAAATGGAGAACTCAGATTACTACCGGCAAGTTGTACTTTTTTAGTGAGAAATTTATAACGATTTGCCACATAATGTGCATCCTTATCACTCATTATACCGGCAATCGGTAAAGAAAGTGAATTTGTACGCTTCATGTATCTAACTGCTAATCCTCCTTTATTTCTTATGATTTCATTTATCACTTCTGCAATATCTTCATCCTTCACACCTACTGCAACGATATTATGAGAGTCATGACCAATACTACTTGCAAAAGCACCTGATTTTAAGCCAACTCCCTTAATATAAGCGATTTGTGGAGTACCATTTTCGTACCTGTTCACATATACAATTTTAAGTATATCATTATCCTTATACCATTTTAAATTTCTTTTATGTGAGGTATGATTAAAATAATATTTTGAAGTAACTATTTGATCTTTATTTAATTTGATTGCGGTATATGATTTTATTTCAACAGGAATGTCTAAATCTTCCTCTCTAATGAAATCAAGATTAAATTTATTAGGATATTCTATTGCAGGAGATATATTTGATCTCTTTCGCATTTGTGATTTCTTAGAAAAATCATAAACTTTTTTCCCTTCAATGTATGTCTCTAACACTTTAAATGACGTCAAATCTTTAAATCTCACAAAATCAGCCATTTCACCAACTTTTAACGTTCCAACAGATAAGTTATAATGAGAAATAGGATTGAATGAAGCTATTTTTAAAAGTGAATATATATCAAAACCGTCAGCTATGCCCATACGTAGAAAACGATCTATATGTCCAACTTCCATGATTTCATCAGGATGTGCATCATCAGTACAGAAAAAAAGTTCATTCGGATGTGTTGCTATCAAAGATTTCAATTCTTGATAATTTTTTGCAGCACTACCTTCTCGAATAATAATTTTCATACCTAATGAAATCTTTTCTAATGCTTCATTCAAATCGGAAGTCTCATGATCTGTAGAAATACCGGCATTTATATATTTTTTCAACGATTCACCACTTAAATAAGGAGCATGACCATCAATCGGTAACTTATATTTATGAGCTATCTCTAATTTTTTCATAACTTCTTCATCGCCGTACAATACACCCGGAACATTCATCATCTCCGAAAGCATAACAAAACGTTTCGATTCTGCCAATTCTTGTACATCTTTAGAAGTTATTTTCGCTCCCGCTCTATCAAAAGGCGTAGCCGGAACACATGAAGGGATACCCGAAAAGCATTTTATTAACGCATGCCTACTATTTTTAAGCATAAATTCAATACCTTCAACGCCTAATACATTTGCAATTTCATGAGGATCGTGGACAACGGCAACTGTCCCGTTTGCAACAACCATACGAGAGAAATTCTCAGGAGTAAGCATTGAACTTTCTATATGAACGTGAGCATCCACTAATGGTGGAGTTATATAGGTGTCATATACTTCAGAACTTCTCTCAATCTTATTTATTATACCTCTATCCACATAAATCTTTGCCGGATAAATCTCCCTATTGAAAATATCAACCAAATTTCCTGTAATAATTTCCATATATCTTTATTTTATGACTTCTTATTCTATCCCTTTGCAGAAGCACTCTTCGCAGCATTTTCAAATGTTCCACGTGAAACATATCCTCTTCGCAGCATTTTTCAGATTAACGCCCCAATAATACAAGCAATACATTTATATCTGCCGGTGAAACTCCGCTTATTCGCGAAGCTTGTCCAAGAGTAGCTGGTTGTATTTTCGAAAGTTTTTGACGTGCTTCTGTTGAAATGTTGTGAATGGATGTATAATCAATGTCTTTCGGCAATTTTAAATATTCCAAACGATGCATCTTATCGGCAATAGCACGTTCTCTCTCTATATAACCTGAATATTTAATCCGAATTTCAGTAGTTTCTATAACGTCTTCGCTAAACTTGAAAGAATCTATATATGATTTAAGTTCGTCAAGCAAAGGTATGAAATCTTTAATAGAAAGTAAAGGGCGAGATATTAGATCTAAAAGTTTCACCCCCTGTTTAAGTGGTGAAGAATTTTTTTGTAGAAGAAATTTGTTAACAGATGAGGCTTTCACGCTCAATTCACGTATAAAAGTTTCTAATTCCCTACATTGTCTTTGTTTATCTAAACATAAATTATGTCTATTATTATTAACAATACCAATATTATAACCTTTAAGCGTAAGTCTCTCATCTGCATTGTCTTGACGCAATAAAATACGATATTCCGCACGGGATGTGAACATACGATAAGGTTCATCTACTCCTTTTGTTATAAGATCATCTATAAGAACACCTATATATGCTTCATCACGTCCCAAAATAAAAGGTTCTTGGGATCTGTGAGCAAGATTTGCATTTATACCCGCAATTAAACCTTGTGCGGCAGCCTCCTCATAACCGGTTGTACCGTTGATTTGACCTGCAAAATAAAGTCCTTTGATACGTTTGGTTTCAAGTGTTGCACAAAGCTGAGTCGGCGGAAAATAATCGTATTCAATGGCATAACCCGGACGATATATTTTTACATTTTCAAAACCATCAATCGCTCTAAGTGCCTCTAATTGAACATCCCAAGGCAGAGATGAAGAAAAACCGTTCAAATAATACTCAGTTGTATTTTCTCCTTCGGGTTCGAGAAATAATTGATGGTGATCTCGCTCCGGAAAAGTATCGATTTTTGTTTCAATGCTCGGACAATAACGTGGACCTATAGCTTTGATCGTTCCATTAAAAAGAGGACTTGCCGTGAAACCTGTTTTCAGAATTTCATGAACGCGTTCATTGGTATATGCGATATAACACGGACGTTGTTGCAAAGGTTTGGTAGGATGCACTTGCATATATGAAAAGTGATGACCGTCATTATCTCCTTCCTGAATTGTAAGTTTCGATAAATCAACACTTTTAACATCGATACGCACGGGCGTACCCGTTTTCATTCGACTGCTTTCAAAACCTAATTGTTTCAAACAAGCCGTCAATCCGTTTGAAGCGGGTTCACCGATACGACCACCGGTAAAACTGACCGAACCGATGTGCATCAATCCATTGAGAAATGTTCCGTTAGTAAGTATCACTTTAGAGGCTTTAAATTCTATTTTAAGTGCTGTTTTCACACCTCTGATCTCACCATCCTCCACAAGTAACTCTAACACATCGTCCTGCCAAACGTCCAAATTTTCAAGGTTTTCAAGGTATCTACGCCATTCTGCGGCAAATAGCATCCGATCACATTGTGCACGCGGACTCCACATTGCCGGTCCTTTGGAACGATTCAACATTCTGAATTGTATACTACTTTTATCGGTTATAATAGCAGTTTGACCTCCTAAGGCGTCTATCTCTCTAACAATCTGTCCCTTAGCGATACCACCTATAGCAGGGTTACAAGACATCTGGGCAATTTTATCCATGTCAAGAGTAATCAAAAGAACCTTTGAACCCATATTGACAGCAGCGGCAGCGGCTTCACAGCCGGCATGTCCACCTCCGACTACAATTACATCATATCTCGGCAACAAAGTCATAGTTTCGGATTGCATGGAGCAAATTTAAGCATTTTTCTTCTTCAATCCTCATCAACTTAGCATCTTTGTCGGTTTTGTCCTTAAATCCAATTAAATGTAGCAACCCGTGGCATACTACTCGATAAAATTCGTCTTCATAGGTAACTTTATATTCCTCTGAGTTGGAAAGCACTGTGTCAAGACTTATAAACATGTCTCCGGAAAGTTTTGATCCGTTAGAATTATCAAAAGTAATGATGTCTGTATAATAATCATGTTGCAGATAATCTTGATTCATTTTCAGAATATAATCATCATTACAAAATATAAAACTGATTTCTTCAAATTGCACGTTATAAGTGCGAGATATTGCATGAAACCAGTCTACAAGCCTTTTTTCGGAAAAAAAGGAAGGGAATTCCGTATTTTCCGTATAAAATGATATTTCTTCCATTAAAGATTAAATACGAGCGTAACTTTTGACCCGTTTTCTTCAAATATCATTTCATCAGAAAGCATTTTCATAACAAAAAGTCCTCTACCTGTAACTTTATGGAGATTGTCGGGCAATGTGGGGTCAGGAATATTCTCATAATCAAATCCATCACCTTCATCTTGTATGGTAATAAAAATTTTATTGTCTTCCTGTTTTGCAGTTATTGTAACATGTTTATTTTCATCTTGTTTATTACCGGATAAAATGGCATTGTTCACGGCTTCTATAACCGACAAACTTATGTTGCCTAACTGTTCGGTAGCTAATCCAAAATTCTCTGCGAGGGAATCAATAAAGTTTTCAACCTTTACGATATTACCGATCTCAGAAGGGATATTCATTTGCATTTCTTTATTCATCACCAAGCTTGATAAAATAGTTATTGTATAAATTTTTGTAGTATGTATTCAAAATCACTCCTGATCTTTGAAAATCTGTTTTCATCAAATTTTTGCGTTCTTCAGCATTAAAAGGTATTATGGGATTATCGTATTGTTTTTCCGTTGCTTTCACTGCCTTACGCTTTTCTTCATATTCCTCTCGTTCCTTTGAAGCTTTCTCGGAGATAAGCAACTTATTGTAAATCAAATTATTTCTTTCAATAATTTGGCGACCAAACGAGTAATTAGACAAATCTTTTATATTTTGTTCAATAAGTTGTTTAATCTCGTTAAGTGCCTTACGCTCTATTTCCGACATGCTCCCACTCTCATTCATGAATTTTTCCAAACTTTGCTGGAATAATTCGTTTTCTCGAATCGTTTTACCGATATTTTGATAAAAAGGTTTCCCTTTTTCTCCGTTTTTTAGTTGATTTAACATTTCCTCCATTTCCTTTTTCATCTTTTGCTGGAGATCTTTAATATTTTCATAAGAATTCCCTCCGCTTTTTTTGCCTTTAGCATTTTTTTGAGATTTGCCTCCTTCTCCCTGTCCTTCTCCGTTACCATTACCATCACCTTCTCCTTGACCTTCTTCCATTCCTTCAGAAAGTATTAAAGCGATGTCGTTTAGATATGTGATTATGTATTGTTGTTCTTTGAGCAAATCATTTTTACGATTGTTTTGGATGAGATTAGGAATTAAGTCAAATTTGGTTTCTATAATGTAGAATTTGTCGTCTAACAGAGATGCTAACTTTATATTAGAGCGTGAAAGTGCTTCAAGACTATCTTTGATGATTTTATATTCGCTACGCATCATCTCTTGTTGTGCATTTACTTCCGTGTAGAGGGCACTTTGGGGAGTTATTGTGCGATATTCAGTCATGAGATGTTCTTGAGAAAAGGAAACAAGTAATATGTTTTGTGTAATCAATTCCAAATCACTCTGAGGCATGTTCATCTGCATAAACTGTTGTTTTTGTTGTTGCTGCATATCCTTGTCAAGCTCGTCCAACTGTTTTTTAATCTTGTCTGCCAGATTTTTATCCTTTTTCCCCTGTTCCGAATTTTGTTGCTGCTGCTGCATATCTTTAGAAAGATTATTAAATTCTTCATTCATCTCTTTCAATTCAAAGGGTTTATTTAGTTCTGAATTTTCCTTCTTCAGTTCATCGTAGTTATTTATAATGTCCTGCAAATCCTCTTTAAGTTCCTTACTTTGTTCGGCGATAGAATCAGCAGAAATGGCAGGATTATCTATAGATTCTTTAAATTGTTGTTGCTTCTCTTTCAATTGTTCAATTTGTTGAGAAATCATTTGATGCTGTTCTTCAACCTGCATACTTTTAAGAATATCTATATTACGATCAAGTACTTCGCTCAATTGATCATATTCCAAACGCATATTTTCATCCAATTGATTAAATTTATCTTTTGAAAATTCATCGGCAAGTTTGCGGAATTCATCCATAAGTTTCTTTAAATCATCGTTTAAGACCTTATCCATAAGTTCTTGCATCATTTTTTGCTTAGCAAGCAGAGTGGAATCCTGTTTAGTGAAATTTTTGTTTATGGATGATTTTTTCAAATTTTCATCCTGAACGTCTTTCAGTAGTTTATCTAATTTTTCTTTCTTTTCTACAATATCTTTCGCCAATTGCTGCTTTTCCCAGTCGTCGGAGTTATTTTCAAGTATCTTGATTTGCATATCTTTGACGCTTTCAACTATTTCCTTTGCCAATTTTTCAGCTTCTTGCAAAGATGAGTTCATTGTAGAATTAGCAGATGTATTATATTCAAAAACAGTATTTAAGTCTGGAACTTTATAATTCTCCGCATCAGAACGAGTTGTTTTGGGACCGTTGATTGCATCATTATCTGCTACTTCAAAATAGTATTTAATTTCGGTCTTATCCATGCCTGAAAATTCACCGAAATTAAACTCGAAATAAAATTCTTGAGCCGTTAGATTTTTGGAGAACTTTATAGGAATCACCGTATTTGTCCTACCGTTTGAAGAATACACAAAACGAAGCTGAGAAAATCCGTAGTCATCCGAAATTATGCCGTAGAAATAAAACATTGATGCGTTTAAAGAATCCTGTATGCCTGTTACTTGTATTCCCGGATAAAGATCAACGATATCGGTAACGCTAAAACGTATAAGTTCTTTCTTATAAAAACGGCTATTTGAACCAAACAAAGTGAGTTCTTCGGATTTATTCACTTTATGAACAAATTCCGTATAGGAGGAAGATTTTAAAGAAATTGGAGTAAGTCCGCCGGTTTTTTGCAGAAAAAGCGTATCCAAATCGGCATAATTAACCGTGAAACGAAGATTTGAACCGTGAACTGCTCTAAAATCAACAGTGTTTTTGAAAATTTCGGATTTCAAACCGGTATAAATCGGTGGAGTATAAGCTACTTGATAATCTGTAATCTCAGGGGAAGGTAATACGGTGATTTTATATTGTTTACTTTCAACACCGTTTGCAGTAAATGTGAAACGCAAATCATTATTTACAGCATCAAAATTGTAGGTGTAAATAGTGTCCTTTCGACTCATTAAAAATTGTCCGCCACCAAATGTAATAAATACATTTTCAATATCTATCGACGGACTATAGACACTAAGTTGTATTTGTAAAGACTGACCGGTTTCTATTTCCAAAGTTTTATTAAGCAGCGTAAAGCGTATATTTTGATTTGGGTTATACACTTCCCCATAATTTGCCAAATCGTTGAAGAGATAGGAAAAATAGTCGATTTTTATTGAAAAAAATCCCACAACAAGCACGAATAAGATCGTCATTTGTAACAAACTTCTTCGAGGAAAAGAAATTATCTTATTTCCATTCTGCAATTCGTTGAACTTTTGAATGAAAGCAGCTTCTTTCAATTGTTCGTCGCCGGTAATCTTATCTTTGTGAAATGCGAGTGAGTAAACACTTATAAAAACGTCGTCAACCAAGCCCGTAAACTTATTTATTCTCTTGAAGAGTACATCTTTACTCAAGTCTAACGACAAAATAAATAAATATAGCTTATATAAAATTAAAGTAATTATTGATATTGCAGATAAAAGCAAAAAAACAAAATATAAAACGGTCTTCAACCCGACAGTTAGCCAACCAAAAGAGAGTAGTAATGAATAAATCAAAAGGTAAGCAACAGTAAAAGCAATCGTAACGACAACGCCTTTCAACATGTCATACAGCAAAAGTTTCGAGCCGAAACGGTTCAAAATTTTCCTTAGATTTTGCACTAACTTTGCGTAATCTTTCATTTTATTTTTGCTTTGCCAACCATTGTTCAGGGTTTAAACGTTCAAGGGAGTTTGTCCATATTTGAAAATTGAAAACACTTCCTTTGTCCTCGTCAAAACCGACTTTACCTATAACCTGCTTTGTATTAATATTTTGTCCTACTTTAACATTTACATCCATAAGATTTGAGTAAACAGTCATATAATTACCATGCCTAATAACTACCGCATTATTGGAACCTTTAATAAAGAGAACTTCAATCACTGTACCTTTGAATATACTTCTAACATCAGAATTTTTGGAAGTTGCAATATTGACGCCATCTGTACGTATAGTGATGCGAGTGTGTACAGGATGTTTTCGCATACCCATGTGATCTATGACAACGCCTTCCGACACCGGCCAAGGTAGTTTCCCTTTGTTTTTCACAAAATCATCCGAAACTAATTTTTCTTCAGGTGTCATCTTATAAATAGCTGTCGAATTACTTGACTTTTTGTTTTGTGCGGCAATTAATTTCTCCAATTCTTTGGTCAATCGTTCTTGTGCTTGTTGTTCTTTTTTAATTTTTGCCGCAATTTCTTTTTCCTTTTTCTTTATGCTCTCTATTTCCTTATTTTCATTCTTTTGTTGAGCAATCAGGTCTATATTTTTATTATTTATATCTTTTAAAGTCGTATTCTTCTGTATCATCAACGACTTTAATTCATTACTATTGTTATGTATGGAGTCATTAATTTGATCAAGTAGAATTAATTGTCGTTTTGAGTAAGACTGTATTTGTTCAAAATATTTATAGCGTTTGTAAGCTTGATTGAAATCCGAAGAAGCCACAATGAACATAAGTTTATTGGTATTATCTCGTTTTTTCCACAATCCATAAACGATACGAGAATACATATCAAGCAGTGTTTCTTTTCTGGCGATTAGCTCTTGACGTTTTTTCTCATTTCTGTCTATTCGTCTTTCAATCATTTTCATCTCTTGATTGAGAATTGTGATAAGATTTTTACTCTCCGTCATTTTTTGTTGAATCATGTTCAAACGATCAATAGAAAGACTACGACTGTTTTCGGTTTCTTTTAAAAGTTTATTTAGATATGCAATCTCCTTTTCGCTCTTTTCTTTTTGTGCACGTATTTCAGTCGTAGATTGAGCACAAAGCAATGTGGTAATAAAAAAGAAAAATAATATGACACTCAGGCGTTTCATTTTATTTCCTTATATTTTGAAGATATTTTGAAATTAGGTTTCACGTCCACATTAAATTCCAAACGAGAGAATTTCATAGTAGTTTGTAACTGACTTTTATCAAAAGATATATCCAACGAAACTTTAGACGGGAAAAGGTTACCTTCAAAGGAAGTGAAATTATTGTAATTCACATTTATTTCGGTATCGGCATCCATATCTTTTAAAGATATATTTGTAGGACGGAAATAGTCTGGATGAATCTCTATTGTTTGATATATCAAAGTGTAATCCTTATGTTTACTCTTTTTTTTGTAAAACTTCTTCAATTTTCGGTTTAAAGCTCTTTTATGAACACTTGAAAGTTCGTAAGTTGTCGGAGATTTTGTGAGAACAAACTTTGAAGGTTTTGCATCCCTCTCATCTATACAAGTTTCAAGATTAAAAAAGATATTGGAAAATATATTTTCAATACACTTATAATTAATGTTTAAACCATAACGCTTATATATGTCATAGTAATCGGCACGTAAGTAACGTTTATTTAAATTATCCGTGAATTTTATACTGTCCTGCGTTATCAACACTCGTGCAACCTCTATTCCGAGCGGGGCGGAGATTGAAATCCAAATGAAACTGTCTCTTTGTATTTTCAAACTTCCATTGAGAGTTATTTTTTTGTTATCATCTGAAAAGGAAACCTCCATCTTTTTAGCGTACAAGGTTCTAAAATCCGATTGATTTGCTTCAATATATCTATAAAGTTTATTTTCGGAGATTTGAGGAATCTCTCTGACTTTCGATATATTCTTAACTGATTTACAAGAAACAAAAACAAAAGATATTAGTAATATAAAAATTATATAGCGATATATACCCCTACTACCTTTCAAACTTATACGTACCATTTATTTTATATTTTAACTCAGGTGAAAGTTCTTCTCCACCGGTTTCTAACGCTTTTTCCCACATTTCAAGAGCATTTTCCGCTTGGTTGTTCATCATAAGAATGTCGCCGTAATGTTCGTATACAACTCCGGAAATTTTCTCTTTAGATTTTTCAATAACTTGCTTCATGTAATAAAGTGCCTGAGAGTAGTCTTTACTTTTATATAAAACCCAAGCATAAGTATCCAAATAAGTTACATTATCCGGTTCTTTCAAAACAGTAATATAACTCATTTTTTCAGCTTGCTTTAAATTTTCATTGCGCAAAGCAAGGTAATAGGCATAATTATTTAGAACTACTACATTTTCAGGTTCTATCTTCAGAACTTCGTCATACATTTTAAATGCTTGATTGACACTGTCTAATTTGTAATAACAATCTCCAAGATAACTATAGAATTGTGTTTTTAAAAATGTGTTGTCGTTTGAAAATTGTAAACCGGTTTTAAGTAAGTTCAGTAGTTTTTCCGAGTAATCATCTTGAATCATAAGTGCGATACTTCCAATGATATATGGTAATGGTTTTTCGGGGAAATACTTTATCGCTTCCATACTTCTCTCATACATGCAAGCCGTGTCGCTTAATTCATTACAAAGCAAAATTAAATTTTCCCAAACACCGTATATTTCTTTATTTTGCGAAATAATATATTCCAATTCATCTCGTGCTTCCCTCTTTTTATTCTCATGTTCCAAGAAATTGGCATTAAGTATACGCACCGAAACATCATTCGAATATTTTTGCATCAATATATTGATAAACTCACCTATAAGTCGATCATTAATGTGAACCGAATCATCGCTAATGATCAAACGATGTATATACATTACTTTTGAAGTATTATCCAATTCATTGCTAATTAAAGCATTACGTATTGATTTTTCTGCTTCCGGATATTGTTTTTTACTAATATAATAATCAGCCATAAACATGTGAACAAAACCGTTATCAGGGTCTTTTTTTAGAATATTGTTCAGAATTTTTAAACCTTTTTTGTCTTGATTATATGAGAAATACATTTCAGCTAAAAGACTTAAATATTCTTTTTTATGAGGAAATGCCGTAATCAATTTATTCAATTCGGCGGAAACTTTCTTTTGATCGTTCAATTGATTATAAAATTTTATCTTTTGAAAAGAAATTTCTTCCGATAATCCGAATTGTTTTTCGTACTTATCCAACACTTCAATAGCTTTTTCCCACTTTTCAATAGAAGCATAAAGAGTCATTTCAAGGAGATAATAGTCATCTCTATCAGGATATTTTGATATAAGTTCATCGTAGACTTTACCGGCTTCTTCAATCATAGATTTTTTTTGAAGTATGGTAATCAAAAATAATTTATACCAAACATTAGCCGGATTTTCTTTCACAGCTTCTCTTATCATGTATAACGCACCGTTATAATCCTCATTGAGAAAAAGGATATTAGCTATTTCATATTTGACAGTGGAACCACTTTGATAAATTTTTAAACAGTTATCAAACCATCCGAGAGCAGCATTTAAATCGCCTGATATACGACTACCAACACCTTCAAAAAAAGAATACTGATATTCCAATCTTTGATTTTCAGTCAAACTATCGAAATCAATAAGTTTTGTATTCTTGTTGTCGGCAAAAACAAATAACGTAAAAAATAAAAATAGAGTTAATAGTAACTGCTTCATTTTAAATTTTTTGATCATTTTTTTCCGGTATGTCCGAATCCACCTGAACCTCTTTCTGTTTCGGTAAGTATTTCAACTTTAACAAAATCAGCTTGTTCCACTTTATTTATAACCATTTGACATATACGGTCACCATCATTTATAGTTATATCTTCGGTTGAAAGATTTACAACTATAATACCTATTTCTCCGCGATAATCAGCATCAATAGTACCCGGACTGTTTAACAGTCCCAAACCTTCTTTCAAAGCCAAACCGCTACGCGGACGCATTTGAGCTTCATAACCTTCCGGTAGTTCTATATACAATCCTGTCGGTATCAATGCTCTATTTAAAGATTTTAAGATAACAGGTTCATCTATATTTGCTCTTATATCAACACCTGCCGACTGTTTTGTTTTGTATTCCGGAAGAGGATGTTTTGAGTTGTTTACTATTTTAATTTCCATTTGGCTATGAATTAAATTTACACAATTTACAAAGGTACTATTTTTTCCTTAACATGGTATTTAGAAATTTTTTGGTGAAAACAAATTTCATTTCATTGAAAATAAATATTGCAGCAAAAATAATGACAAGAGGAGTGCGAGCAACACTTGTAGTCCAATTACTATCAAATTTTATATATCTACTTATAAAATAAAGTGATACAGCTAAAATGAAGTAAAAAAGTATTTTTGAAATATTGTAGTTAATCTTATAGTGTTTCTTTCCGAGAATAAGTGAAAGTATACACATAATTAGAAAACAAGCAAACACAGCATAAGCAGAAGCAATATAACCAAGCAACGGCATAAAAATAAAATTTATCGAAATAGTTACCATACAGCCTATAAGAGCCATGTATGCGCCATAATACGTTTTATCCGTTAATTTATACCAAAGAGATAGTGAATAATACATTCCTTGAAACAAATTAGCCATCAAAACCCAAGGAACAATTATAGCTCCAACATTATATTCAGGTCTACGAAGAAAATGTTGTAACACATCTATCCAACACATACACCCTAAAAATATAATTAATCCGAAACCTGTAAAATATAAAAATACCTTCTTATACACTTCCTTAGAATCTTCGTTTTTTGAATAGCTGAAAAAGAAAGGTTCAAATGCAAAACGAAAACCCTGAGTAAAAATATACATTATTAAAGCCAACTTATAATTAGCTCCGTATATTCCGGTCATTGACAATGCTTTGTCTATGCTCATATTTTCACTAAGTAACTTAGGCATAATTATTTTATCAATATTCAAATTAATCATTCCGGCAATACTTACTATAAGTATCGGGAAAGAATACTTTAAAATCTTTCTAAGTAAATAATATGAAAAGTGGAATTGAAATTTTAATACGTATGGTAACATCATCAAGAAAGTTACGGAAGCTGCAATTAGATAGGAAACAAAAACATAAACTATACCTCCATCAGGATTGTAAAAAGGTAAATTGATACCTTTATTTAGAAGGTAAGGACATAGAATTAAAAAAAACAGGTTACTTCCTATGTTGACAGCAATATTTGTGAGTTTAATAATACCAAACTTCATAGGGCGATTTTCCTGTCTCAATAAAGCAAAAGGAATAGAAGTTATCACATCTATTGCAATAGTTATTGATAGTAAAATCAAGTATTCTTTATGTGTAGGAATATCTAAAAAGTCAGAAATAGGAGAGAGAAAAGAAAAAATTAACAAAAGGAAAACGGCGGTTGTGGCAGATAATGAAGTTATAAGCGTCGAAAATACATCGTTTTTATTGTCAGACGAACAAAAACGAAAAAAACCGGTTTCGGTTCCATAGGTTAGCACAACCATAAAAATAGCCGTATAAGACATAAGATTTGTAACCACACCATATTCTTCCGGCAAAAAGACGGCAGAATAAAGCGGTACAAGTAACCAATTGACAAATCGTCCTACGATAGTGGTTACTCCGTAAATAACTGTTTCACCTGCTAATTTTTTTATGGCATTACTCATATTCTTCACATTGTTTCATGCAAAGATAGAAAATAGCATTGATGGCAATATGTGTTGTTCTCACTATTTTTCAACACATATTTATTTTTTTTATTTCTATTTTTTCTATAAGAAAATTAGTATTATTATTAGTTGTTAGTTTGTAGAAAAAAATATTGGACGAAATGTGCCATTTTAAGTTATTCCTATAAGAACGAAAATTACTAACAGCATTATTGAAGTTAATAGCTTGATATCTCCATTTGAGGACTGTTTATTAACAACTGTTTATTTCTATTATATCGGGAAAATATCTTTTGAGAGGTTTGGGTAGATTTGTTTAGAAACTCAGAGAAACTCAATAGAGAAAATAGAATTCTTTTCTTACGATTGTCATGAATAAAATTAAACGTAGCAATTTTGAAACGACAAGATATTTTATTCAAAACTTTGCCAAGAGTTTTTCACATCTTATCACAAAGAAACTAACAGATCATTGCATGATGTCCAAATATAATCCGTTTATGCTAAATTTTGCATAAATATTTTGGAGTGTTGAATATTTATTCTACTTTTGCACCCTCAAAATTTAATATTAAGAATTGTAAAATGAAAATAGATGTTGTTGTAGCTTCCGAAAAACATTTGGGCTACGTGAAAATTATCAATGATACGATTGATGATGCCGCTAAGGCAAGAGGTACAGGTATAGCCCGTCGTACAGATGAATATATAACCGATAAAATCTTGCAGGGCAAGGCGATAATTGCTTTGAATCGTGAGGAATTCGTAGGATTTTGCTACATTGAAAGTTGGGGACATAATAATTTTGTTGCCAACTCCGGTTTGATCGTGCATCCCGCATATCGTGGCTTGGGTATTGCAAAACGTATTAAAAAGGCGGCTTTTGACCTTTCACGTAAGCGATTTCCGAATGCTAAATTGTTTGGTTTGACAACGGGTGAACAGGTGATGCGTATAAATACGAGTCTTGGTTATGTGCCTGTTACGTTTGCAAAACTTACCGACGATGAAGAGTTTTGGAAAGGTTGTAAATCATGTGTGAATTACGATATTTTGCAGCGCACTAATATGACCAAATGTTTGTGTACGGCAATGGTTTACGATCCGGTTATTGTCGCAAAACGAGAACATGAGATGCATTCAAAGAGAAACAAATTGGGTGGATTTATGAAAATTTTGAAAAAGGCAATGCCTTCGTACCAAGTAAATTGAATAATTATGAGAAATAAAAAAGTTGTACTCGCATATAGTGGAGGTTTGGACACATCTTTTTGTGTGAAATATCTTACCGAAGAAATGGGGTTGGAGGTGTATACCGCAATTGCAAATACCGGCGGTTTTTCAGACGAGGAACTTAGTGCGGTGGAAAAAAAAGCTTATGATCTGGGAGCGAAAAAACATGTTGCTATTGATGTAACAGAAGAATATTACGAAAAATGTATTCGCTACATGATTTTCGGAAACGTTTTGCGTAATCGTACTTATCCTATTTCGGTGAGTTCTGAGAGGACGTTTCAAGCTTTGGCTATTGTGAGATATGCAAACGAGATAGATGCCGATTACTTGGCTCATGGTAGCACCGGTGCCGGTAATGATCAAGTGCGTTTTGATTTGTGTTTTAATATTTTTGCTCCTGATAAGAAAATAATCACTCCTACAAGAGATTTGAAACTTTCGCGTGAGCAGGAGATTAACTATCTTAAAAAACATGGAGTTGAGTACGATTGGACAAAAATGGAGTATTCTATAAATAAAGGTATCTGGGGTACTTCGGTAGGAGGTAAGGAAACGTTGAAATCGTCCACCAATTTGCCGGAGAAAGCTTATCCTTCACAGTTGGAGAATGATGATAAGGAAAAAATGATAATTGAGTTTGAAAAAGGTGAAGTTGTCGGAGTTAATGGTGTAAAAATCAAGAAAGTTGCTGCAATTCAGGCAATTTCTGAGTTGGCATCACCTTTTGCAATAGGTCGAGATACTCATGTGGGTGACACTTTGGTGGGAATAAAAGGTAGAGTAGGTTTTGAAGCAGCTGCACCGATTTTGATAATCAAAGCTCATGAATTACTTGAAAAACATACGCTTACCAAGTGGCAACAGTATTGGAAAGAACAATTGGGTAATTGGTACGGGATGTTTGTGCACGAAGCGATGTATTCCGAACCTGTTATGAGAGATATTGAGAAATTTCTCGAAAACAGTCAGCGAAATGTTAGCGGGAAAGTAGAAATAGATTTGATGCCTTACCATTTTCAACTGGTTGGAATTGATTCGCCCCACGATTTGATGAATGCTTCTTTTGCAGCCTACGGTGAGATGAATAATGCGTGGACGGCAGATGATGTGAAAGGTTTTACAAAAATTACTTCCGTGCCGCTTATGATTTATAAGGAAGTAAACGGAGAAATTTGATGATAAAAGCAGCAATAATAGGCGGAGCCGGATATACGGCAGGTGAATTGATACGCATACTTATCAATCACCCCCATGTTGAATTGTGTTATGTGCAAAGCGAATCGCACGAAGGAGAAAGTGTAGGTAGCGTACATAAGGATTTGGTTTATTTACCGTTGGAATTTTCTCCGGTTGAGTATAATAATACGGATGTAGTATTTTTGTGTGGCGGGCATGGTTTTTCTACGAAATATCTTGCGGAGAATAAATTACCGGATAATGTACGTATCATAGATTTGGGAAATGATTTTCGTTTGGTTGAGGATGCAGGGGAGTTTGTTTACGGTTTGCCGGAATTGTCGCGTGAACTTATTTCTCAAAGTCATTTCATTGCAAATCCGGGTTGTTTTGCTACGGCAATGGAGCTTGGTATGCTGCCTTTGGCTGTTGTAGGAAGGTTACCGCAGGAAATTACCATTAATGGGATTACAGGTGCCACAGGTGCCGGACGTAAGCCGACGGATGATACTCATTTCAGTAGTCGCACGGCTAATTTATCAAACTACAAAGTTTTCTCTCATCAACATCTTGGGGAAGTTACGGAGACATTGAATAAAGCCGGTGGAGGGAAGCCGGATATTGCTTTTGTGCCGGTGAGAGGTTGTCATGCAAGAGGTATTTTGGTGAATACCGTTATTCGTACAACCGATTCTTTGGAAGATTTGGAGTATCTTTATAGGGAATATTATAAAAATCATCCTTTTGTCTACATTAGTGATAATGATATTTACATGAAACAGGTGGTGAACACGAATTATTGTTTTATTCAGCTTGTGAAAAACGGAGATAAATTATTGATAACCTCTGTTATTGATAACTTATTAAAAGGTGCTTCCGGTCAAGCTGTGCAAAATATGAATTTAATGTTCGGACTTGAAGAGACGGCAGGATTGAGATTAAAAGCAAATTATTTTTAAGAGATGCAGTTATTTGATGTATATGATTATATGTCCATACAACCTGTTAGGGCAAAAGGTTCGGAGATTTGGGATGTCAATGGTAGGCGTTATTTGGATTTTTATGGCGGTCATGCTGTTATCTCGATAGGACACACACATCCGCTTTATGTTGAGGCTCTTACGGAGCAATTAAATAAAATCGGTTTTTATTCCAATTCCGTGATTAATCCGTTGCAAACCGAATTGGCACAACGTTTGGGGAAAATTTCCGGTTATGGAGATTATTCGCTTTTTTTATGTAACAGTGGAGCCGAAGCAAATGAAAATGCTCTGAAATTGGCATCATTCGCAACCGGAAGAGAAAAGATTTTGGCTTTCGAGAAGGCATTTCACGGTCGCACAAGTGCTGCGGTGTCAATCACGGATAATTCAAACATACAGGCACCTGTGAACCGTAATCATAAGGTTACTTTCATCCCTTTGAATGATATTACGGCTTTGGAGATGGAACTTAGCAGCGGGGAATATGCAGCTGTGATTGTGGAAGCAATACAGGGTGTGGGTGGTATTCGCTTGGCAAACAATGATTTCCTTTCTGATATGAGGAGATTGTGCAATAAAACCGGCACTATGATGATTGCGGACGAAATACAATGCGGATACGGTCGTAGCGGTAAATTCTTTGCTCATCAATATGCTGTAGATGTTTATCCTGATATTATTACTATTGCAAAAGGTATGGGTAACGGTTTCCCTATAGGGGGCGTACTTATATCTCCGAAAATAGAGGCACGCAAAGGTATGCTCGGTACTACTTTTGGTGGTTCCTATCTTGCATGTTCGGCGGCTTTGGCTGTGTTAACAGTTATGGAAAACGAAGCATTGATTGAAAATGCACAAAACGTTGGTAACTACCTAATGGAAGGTTTAAAAATAATTGAAGGCGGTATGGATGTCAGAGGTAGAGGATTGATGATAGGTGTAGACACCTATATGATGCAGGCAGAAGTTCGCCGACAGTTGTTGGATAAATACGGAATATTAACCGGTTATAGCGGTAAAAATACGTTGCGCTTATTGCCGTCTCTAACAATTTCTGAAAATTATGCCGATGAATTGCTTTGCGCTTTGAATAATATAATGAGCTGAAAATGAAAGTTAAGGTAATAAAAATCGGGGGAAAACTTATTGAAGACGATAGAACTTTGGGTGAAGTTTGCAAGCGTTTGAAAGCATGTTATCCGAATTGCATAGTGGTTCACGGTGGCGGCAATATGGCTACTGCACTTGCAGCGAGTCTCGGTGTAGAAAACCGCATGCACGACGGTAGACGTATCACCGATAAGGCGATGTTGGATATTGCCGTTATGGTTTATGCCGGTTTTGCCAATAAAAAGATTGTTGCCGAGTTGCTGAAAAATGATGTAAATGCGTGCGGACTTTCCGGCTGCGATATGGGATTGGTGATTGCCGAAAAACGTGAAAGTGAAGAAATTGATTGGGGATTCGTAGGCGACATAAAGAAGATAAATGCAGAGGTTTTCACACAAATGCTTAAAGATAAGATTATGCCGGTGATTTCACCCATAAGTTGTACAGTAGAAGGGCAATTGTTGAATACCAATGCCGACAATGTTGCATCTTCTGTGGCAATAGCATTGAGCGGAAAGTTTGAAGTGGAATTAGTTTATTGCTTTGATAAAGCGGGAGTTTTGGAAGATATTAACGATGAAACTTCCGTCATCGCCGAAATAAATCTTCAAAAATATACCGATTTGAAGAAAAATAACCGAATACATTCCGGTATGTTACCCAAATTGGAAAATGCTTTTAAAACATTGGAAGCCGGAGTCGATGTAGTGAGGATTACTAATTATCAACATCTTGACGGAGGTAGTACCGTAATAAAATAAAAGACGATGACGTCGGAAGAAGCGATAGATTTATTAAAACGTATGATTGCCGTGCCTTCTTTTAGCAAAGAAGAGGAGCAGGTTGCTGATTTGTTGACGGCAGAATGGACTAAGTACGGCTACGAACCTCAACGGAAAGGTAACAACATTTGGGTAAAGTCGAAAAATTGGTCAATTGATAAACCGACGGTGCTTTTGGATGCACATATCGATACTGTTAAACCGTCATACGGATGGGATACGGATCCATTCTTGCCTGTTGTGAAGGATGAAAAATTGTACGGACTTGGAAGTAACGACACCGGCGGTAGTGTTGTTGCTATGATGGCTGCTTTTTTGCATTTGGATAAAACGGAACAATCTTTTAATCTGATATGTCTGCAATCTGCTGAGGAAGAAAACACGGGTAAGCACGGTATTCAGTGGATTGTGGAGGATTTGGGCGATATAACCCTTGCTTTAATCGGCGAACCAACCGGTATGCAGGCTGCTGTTGCAGAGAAAGGTTTGATGGTGGTGGATTGCGTATCACACGGTAAAGCCGGTCATGCGGCACGCAATGAAGGTGTGAACGCGATTTATGCGGCAATTCCCGATATAGAATGGTTTCGCAACTACCGTTTTGAAAAGATTTCTCCACTTCTGGGCGAAGTGAAGATGACCGTAACCGGTATTAATGCCGGCACGTTGCATAATATGATACCTGACGAATGTAGGTTTATGGTCGATATAAGGGTTAATGAATGTTATTCAAATCAAGAAGTTTACGAAACTATACAACATAACATAAAAGCGGAGATGTTTCCGCGTTCTTTTTCTCTCGGTTCGTCTTCGATACCTTTAAATCATACTGTTGTTGAGAGATGCAAGGTGTTAGGATTGAGCACATACGGTTCTCCGACAACTTCAAATCAGGCTGTTATACCTTGGACATCATTGAAGATCGGTCCCGGAGAAAGTTCTCGCAGTCATACTGCAAATGAGTATATTTACCTTGATGAAATTCGCACAGGAATAGAAACTTACGTGAAAATATTAGATAAATTACAATTAGATGAAACTTTGGGATAAAGGTTACGACACAGATAAATTTGTTGAAGAGTTCACTGTGGGTAAGGATAGAGAACTTGATTTGATGCTTGCGAAATGGGATGTGATTGGCAACATTGCCCATTTGAAAATGCTTAATTCCATAGGTATGCTTAGTAAGCAAGAAGCCGATGCTTTGGAAACGGCTTTGAAAGAAATTTATGCGAGTATAAATAACAATAATTTTAGTTTGGATGAGGGGATAGAGGATATTCATTCGCAGGTGGAGTATTTACTCACACTTAAATGTGGTGAAACGGGTAAGAAAATTCATACCGGTCGTTCACGTAATGATCAGGTGCTCACTGATTTGAAATTGTTTGCACGTTCTGAAATTTATAGAATTTCTATTTTGGTGGAGCAACTGTTTAATTTATTGCTCAATAAAGCGGAAGATAATAAAGATGTCATTATGCCCGGTTACACTCATTTACAGGTGGCAATGCCTTCGTCTTTCGGATTATGGTTCAGTGCCTACGCAGAGAGTTTGGCTGATGACATGTTGCAATTGCATGCCGCCCATTTGTTGGTGAACACGAATACGCTCGGTTCCGGCGCAGGGTATGGTTCTTCGTTACCTCTAAACAGACTACTAACTACCGAGCTGCTTGCTTTCGATGATCTCGCTTATAATTCTGTTTATGCTCAGATGCAGCGTGGTAAAATGGAAAAGAATGTACTTTTTGCTTTGGCAACCGTTGCTTCTACTATTGGTAAAATGGCTGCCGATATTTGTCTTTATGCTTCTGCAAATTTTGATTTTTTAAAATTACCGGATCGCTACACAACAGGTTCGAGTATTATGCCACACAAAAAGAACCCTGACATATACGAGTTGATACGTGCCAAATGTAATCGCTTGCAGGCGTTACCTGCGGAAATCTCTATGATCGTTACTAATTTAACATCAGGTTATTTTCGTGATATGCAGTTAACGAAGGAAATATTTCTACCTGCTTTTAAGGAACTTTCCGATTGTTTGTCGATGATGATTGTGTCGTTACCGGAAATAGAAATCAATAAGAACATATTACAAAATCCTATATATAAATATCTTTTCACTGTTGAGGATGTGAATGAAATGGTGAGTGCGGGCATGCCGTTTAGAGAAGCTTATAAGGTAGTGGGAATGAAAGTGCAACGAAGTGAATATAACAGCACTACCGACCGAAAACTAAATCACACTCACGAAGGAAGTATAGGTAATTTATGTTTGGACGAAATTCGTGCAAAGTTTGCACGACACAAATGGGATTTCTCAAAAATTCAAGAAGCTGAGAAGAAATTATTGGAAAGTTAGTTGTACTATAAGGAATAAAACGGTAAATTGTAAAATAAAACAATTATGCTACTTTATTCTTACGAACGAAAGGGGATAATACTGTTGGTAGTTTTTATCGCCTCTATGCTGTTGATACCGAGATTATTTTTGAAAGCTAATCACGATTTGGTATTAAAACCGATTGATTATCCGCTTGTTCAGCCTGCAACTCCGCAGACTAAAAAGCTACAAATCGTTGAATTGAATAGTGCTGATTCTGCTTCGCTTGTGAAAATCAGAGGCATCGGCGGTTACTATGCTTCAAAAATTATTAAATATCGTGTGCGACTTGGTGGTTATGTTTCTGTAAATCAATTGAAAGAATTAAAGATGACTTATTTTAATGTCGATTCTTTAAGACATTGTTTCACGGTGGATACTTCTTTAATACGCAAAAAGGATTTGAACGCTTTGACTTTTAAAGAAATATTGGCTCATCCGTATTTGGAATACGAAGATGTACAACAGATATTTCGTGCTAAAAACAAAAACGGTGGCTCTGTTTCAATGAAGATTCTTAAAGAAAATGCCACACTTCCGGACTATAAACTTCGCAAGATACAACCTTATTTTTATTGAGATTAACCTTTTACCCTACGGCACTACGCTGCTTTGTATCTCGCCGAAATGTCCCATCTCGCCTTTGGTATTTTGCCAAGCGAGGGCGAAGTAGACCAACTTCCCGCGCTCCTGCTCGGTGAACTCCAACGTTATGGGCGACTTGGTGTCTAATGCGGAATGAGTGAACACGTCTATGCCGCTTGGGGGAGTGTCGCTCACTATCCATTTTACCACTGCTCCCTGAACGCCGGCGGGTTTGGCGCGGTGGTCGCTGCCCGAATTACGGAA
>JAISHE010000027.1 GCA_031262745.1 Culturomica sp.
CCTCTCTCCGAGAATGCTTTGGCATTGTACTTGGCATGTTGTCCACGACCACCTTCGTTTAAGGTCGGATTTTTCGACCTTAAAGAACGCATTTCATCAGTGGTGAGTGAAATAATGTACCCTTCGGGGAACTTGTCGGGATTGTTCTTCACCGCTTCGTTCACCCGTTTGGTCTCAACGCCGTACAGTTCGGCGACATCACTGTCAAGGATAACCTGTTGTCCCTGAACGGTGATGATTTTGCTCTTGATGTTTTCTACTTCCATCATATTTTATGTTGATTTAAAAAGTTATGTTCCAAACGTCCCACTTTACCGGCAAAGCTGCTCATTTCGTCGCTGATTTTGTTGTCAGTGATGCGGGCGTATATTTGAGTCGTTTTGATGTTGGTATGGCCGAGCATCTTACTAACGCTCTCTATTGATACACCTTTGGTCAGGGTCAAAGTGGCAAAACTGTGTCGGGCTACGTGGAAAGAGAGTTTCTTGTCTATACCGCAAACATCCGCTATCTCTTTGAGGTAGGCGTTCATCTTTTGATTGCTGATAACAGGGAGGAGCAAACCATTAGGCATGGCACCACGATACTTCTCAATCATGGCAGCAGGAACCTCCAATAGGGGAACACGGTATTTCACACCGGTCTTCTTCCGTTCGCCGATGATCCATGCGTTGCCGTCAAAACCTGTTCGGATGTTGTCTGTTGTGAGGTGGGCGATGTCGATGTACGCCAGTCCGCAGAAACAGGAGAAGATAAAGATGTCCCGCACTTGCTCCAAACGCTTTACGTCAAATTCCTTTTGCATGATGCGTTCCAGTTCCTTTTCGGTAAGGAAAGCTCGTTCGGTTTTCTCCGTATGGAACTTGTAGTTGGCAAACGGGTCGGCATGTAGCCAGCCGTTGTTCTTGGCAATAAGGATAATGGTACGCACGTATTGCATAAACTTGGCAGTGGTGTTCACGCCGCAATTATGATGGGTGCGCAGGTCTTCGCAATGCTTGTCGAAGATTTCCAATAGGGTAGTGTTCTTGGTGTCAAGTCCCATAAAGGCATTGCGGACTTTCTCGGCAGTGACGTGTGCGTCTCGGTCTGCTATCTCTCTGTAATGGGTAACGATTTCAAGACCGATAGGTAACGATTTGGTAACGATTCCTTGTCCGGATTTGGCTTTTCGGTGTCTTTGTTTTGGCACCGCTAAACGCAAAAAAGCCCGCAGAACGTTGATTCTGCGGGCTTTATGGACTTTTGTCGCCGTTTGTCACAGCTTCCGGCGGAGAGAGAGGGATTCGAACCCCCGGAACCTTGCGGTTCAACGGTTTTCAAGACCGCCGCGATCGACCACTCTGCCATCTCTCCCTTGTGGGTGCAAATATAGAGCGTTTTTTATTAATTGCAAACTTAAACAGAAGTTTTTTTGTTTTTTAGATTATAATATTCCTTAAACCATTCGGCAAAACTGTGAATACCTTCTTCTAAGGGTGTTGAAGGCAAATAACCGTAGTCGGCATAAAGTTTAGATGTGTCAGCCCAAGTCTTATAAACGTCTCCCGCTTGCATTCCGAGATATTCCTTTTTAACTTCTTTATCAAAGTTTATTTCAAGTAAATGAATGAATTCCATAAGATTAACAGGTTCTCCTCTACCGATGTTGTATGTAACGGCAGGCACGCTGTCGGCTGAATGTGATGATTCAATAGAGTTCACGATTTTAAGTATACCGGAAGTGATGTCATCTATGTAAGTGAAATCACGAAACATGTTACCGTTATTGAAAACCTTTATAGTCTTACCACCGAGAATAGCATCTGCAAAAATCCAATATGCCATGTCGGGGCGACCGTAAGGACCGTAAACAGTGAAAAAACGCAGTCCAACAGTACGTATCCCGTAGAGTTTGGAATAACTGTAAGCCATCAATTCATTGCTCTTTTTGGTTGCAGCATAAAGACTTACCGGATAATCGGTTATGTCTGTTTCTTTAAAAGGCATTTCATTCCTATTTCCGTAGACAGACGATGAAGAGGCATATATTAGATTATTACATTTATATTGCCTGCAAGCCTCCAATATGTTAAAAAATCCATTGATATTGGTGTCAATGTAAGTTTCCGGATTTATAAGACTATAGCGCACTCCCGCCTGTGCAGCCAAATGGACTACCATGTCGAAATTATTATTCCGAAATACGTGGTCAAGAGCTTCTTTTGAGCAAATATTTAATTGATGAAATGTGTATGATTTATAAATTGAAGAATCGGTAGGAATGTTGCTTTTATAATCTGCAATGCCTATGGATTTTAATCTATCATGTTTAAGGTCAACATCATAATATTCATTAACAGAATCAATGCCATATACATCATGACCTTCATCACAAAGTCTTTTCACCATAAAAGACCCAATAAAACCCGCTACACCCGTCAAAAGAATTTTCATACCTGCAAAAATAATAAAAAACAGGGAGATTGCTTATGCTATCCCCCTGCTTCGCTAATGAAAAAACTATTTTATTTGAGCTTGTTTACCAAATCGGTCATTGTCAATTTTTCTTTCTTCAATGTTTCACCTAAATATCCTGCCACTACAGGCGCAACAATGTCGGTAAGACGGTTAACGGAAACTGCCGTTGTAGCGGTTTTCTTAACAACTTCTTCCGTGAAATCGGCTGCACCATCTCCCAAAAGATGTTGCAGTAAATCATCACCTATTCTTTGTTGATCCGGTGTGATTTGATTTTGACAAATTGTTGCTACTGATGTCAAAATTTTCAAGTTTCCTGCCTCTACAAGAATTTCTTCAATTTCTTGTTTATTACCGTTTTTAGCAATTTTTTCCAACAAACCTTTAATTATAGCATCAATCGCCGCTGATACTTTAGCTTCAGGTTCTTCGACAACTTTTGCTGAAAGTTTCACCACTGAAGATGTGAAATGAGATTTTAATCCGTTATAATATTGTTCCATGTCATAAATTTTTAATTATTTAACTTATATGGCTTGTTTTACGGCATGAAAAACGAAAAGGTTTAAAATAAACTTATATTTTTGTGTGTCCGATTAGTTAAAATAAATGAAAGAAGGTTTAAGAAAAGATAAGACATTATTAAAGGTATCATGGGTAAGCACAATTGGTAACTCAATACTGTCGGCAGCTAAAATCACACTCGGCATTATTGCCGGAAGTATGGCAGTTACGGGAGACGGTATTGATTCCGCTACCGATGTTGTGATTTCAATCGTTATGATTATAACCGCAAGAATCATGCAGCGACCGCCTAATCGGAAGTATGCTTACGGTTATGAAAAAGCCGAAGGAATTGCCACAAAAGTGCTTTCATTGGTGATACTTTATGCCGGTATTCAAATGTTGATCACCACCGGAGGTTCTCTTTGGAGTTCGGAAACACGGGAACTTCCCTCAATGATTGCAATTTACGTAACCGTATTTTCAATATTAGGCAAAATAAGTTTGGCAGTATACCAATTTCGTCAGGGTAAAAAAGTGAATAGTTCCATGCTCATGGCTAATGCTAAAAATATGCGCAACGATGTGATTATTTCTGTGAGCGTTCTACTCGGATTATTTTTTACCTTTATATTAAGAATGCCAATTCTCGATTCGATAACGGGTTTATTGATAAGTGTCTACATCATTCGTTCTGCTATACTGATTTTCATTGATGCCAATATTGAACTGATGGACGGAGTGAAAGACGTTTCCGTTTATGAAAAGATTTTTAAAGCAGTTGAAGCCGTCCCCGGCGCACTAAATCCTCATCGAGTGCGTTCACGACAAATAGGAAATATGTATATGATTGCTTTGGACATTGAAGCCGACGGTGGCATCACCCTGTGCGAAGCTCATAAGATTGCGGAAAAAGTTGAGCAAAGCATAAAGTCTTCCGTTGAAAACGTCTACGACATCATTGTACACGTGGAACCGCTCGGAAATGAACAGGCAAACGAAAGATACGGCTTAGATAAAAGTTCGTTGTAAGCTTATTTTCCAAGTAATTACGCAAGGTATTGTAATTTAAATTGAAAAATTTCAATAATAGATGAAATTTTTCATCTTTTCGTGCAGCAAAAATAAAAAAGGTTCGTTATGTAGTCGAACAGCCAAGATGAAAGACTATAAGGAAATATCAAGCATGTGTCGTAAGGGCAATCGTAAAGCCCAGATGGATTTCTATTCGATATTCTACAAAAGTGTATACAACAGTTCTTTACGAATACTTGGAAATAGAGAAGAAGCCGAAGAAGTGATGCAGGAAACTTTTCTAAAAGTCTTTACCAAAACAACATTGATTGATGACAATGCTGAAAATATGCGAAGATTACTAAATAGAATGGCTATAAATCTTTCAATTGATATCTACCGCAAAAGGCGTGTGCAATTTGTTGAATTCACCGATAAGGACACACTTATAATTGAAGAAGATGAGGAAAATTTTAGTGATGTTCATTTGGAAATGATAAAGGATGCTATACAGATGCTTCCTGACGGATATAGACTTGTTTTCAATTTACACGCCGTTGAAAATATGAAATATGAAGAAATTGCAGAAAAATTGCAAATAACATCCTCAACCGTCAGAACACAATATGCAAGAGCTAAACAAAAGTTGACAACCTTAATAAAAACAAATTATGAAGGAATCTTTGGAAAATAAAATCAAGTCAAATCTTCCGTATTTTGAAGAAGAACCCGAACAGGGACATGAAATGAGATTTGCCGCAAAATTAGAAATAAATCATTCCGGTAAAGGAGATAATAAATTAAATATAAGGAAACTAACTATAACGCTCACTTCCATCGCCGCAATTTTTGCACTCGGTATATTTTTCATACCTTCTCTTCAAACCAAGTCGGATGTTTGTGTAGACGAACTTTGTGAGGTACAACAATTCTATAGGCAACAGATGCTTGATAAAATGGATGAACTAAATGATATGATAAACCAAAAACCAAGACTTTTAGATAAAGACTTAAAGCAAGAAATAAATCAAATAAGCGACGATAAAATGCTTAATCATCTAACGAACATGACCGAAGAAGAAAAAATTGCTTTCACAGTCAACTACTATCAAATAAAATTAGAGACATTGAATCATATAGAAGGTATAATCAAAAATATTTAAATTAATTCTAAATTTTTACAATATGAAAACAAGACTGTTTTTAATAATTATGCTCATTACGAGCTTGTTGTCTACATCTGCAAATGCCTCCTCACTATTTAAAGAGGAAGTTAAAAAAATCGTTACCAAGAACTATCCCGTAAAAAGTGATCCGAAATTATCTATTGACAGTAAGTACGGTAACATTGATATAATTGAATGGGATAGGCAGGAAATTAATTTTTCTGTGGAAATAATCGGTAAAGCCGATAACAAAGAAGATGCGGAAGTTATGGTTAATAGAGTTTCTATTGATTTCTCAAAAAACGGTAATTCAATATCCGCTAAAACCGTTTTTGAAGATACTCCCAATAAATATCGGAGAGGTAACACCTCTACTACAGTCAATTACACTGTGAATGTTCCTAAGGATGTTTACATGAACTTGATAAATAAATATGGTAATATAAAAGTAGGAACAGTCTATAAAGATTTTGAAGTAGATGTTAAATACGGCAATTTATCCGGTGATAATCTTCTTAGTGAAAACAACGATCTTAACGTAAAGTACGGTAATATTGGTTTGGATAATTGTAAAAATGCAACTATCAACATAGCTTATGGTAGTTGTAATGTTAAAAACATTGATAATCTTGTATTAACCCAAGCATATAGCAACTTCAAAGCAACAAAAATCGGTAGCTTGGAACTAACTTCAAAGTATGACAATTTTAATATAGGAGAAGTAACCACATTATCGGCTACAGCCGCCTATTCAACACTAAAAATAGGTAAGCTCAACAATAGTTTGGTTATTGGCACAATTAAATATGGAAATATTAAAGTGAATGAAGTAGCCCTTGATTTCAGTAAAATAAACATTGATGCCGCCTACACCGATATTAATCTCGGAATCGGTAAGGAACATAATTTTCATTCCGAACTTTACACAAGGTACGGGAACATTCGCACAGGCGATATCACTTTCTCCGTAAAGTTTAACGAAGAAGGAGGTGTAGGAAAAAGTAGCAAATCAGCTGCATGGCACGGACAGAACAAATATGTCTTGGGTATTGCCGGAAAAGAAAAAGACCCTAAAGCAACTGTTAAAATCATAAACAGTTATAGTGATATAGTATTACAATAAGTTAGTTGGACATAGTAGTATATGTGTAATGATTTTTTATAACTTTACAGCGTGAATGTTGTAAAAAATCATTACTATTTTTATGAGTATAAGAGGATTTGGAAGTGATAACTTTTCCGGTGTGTTGCCGGAGGTTTTCAGAGCATTAGAAGAAGCTGCCTTCGGTCATCAACAATCTTACGGCAATGATGAATTTACGGAAAAGGCAATTAACGATTTCAGAAAAATCTTCGGCGAAAATGTCGAAGTATTTTTTGTTTACAACGGAACAGGTGCAAACATTGTAAGTCTATTGGCTTTTTGTCGTCCCTATAATGCAATTATCTGTCCGGAGACTGCACATATTAACGTAGATGAATGTGGTGCTATCCAAAAACAGTCGGGATGTAAATTGCTTACCGTGCCCACTTTTGACGGTAAATTGAATATCGGACTTATACGCAACCATTTACACGGTTTCGGTGATCAACATCATTCTCAACCTATCATTATTTCTCTTTCGCAATGTACGGAACTCGGTGTGATTTACACTCCTGAGGAATTGAAGGAGATTTGTGATTTCGCCCATGCGAATAATCTCTACGTTCACATGGATGGTTCACGTATTGCTAATGCAATTGCATATTTGGGATGTAATCCGTTGGATATAACGGCAAAAGCAGGCATAGACGTTTTAAGTTTCGGAGGCACTAAAAACGGCATGATGTTCGGCGAAGCCGTCATATTTTTTAATACGTCCTTTTGCAAGGATGTAAAATATATTCGTAAACAATGTTTGCAACTTCACTCAAAATCACGTTTCATTGCAGCCCAGTTCTCAGCTGTTTTGAAGGATGATTTGTGGTTAACCACAGCTGCTCATTCCAACGCAATGGCTCAAAAGTTGGCAAACGAAGCATCGTTGATACCGGGAGTAAGGATTACACAGGAAGTACAGGGAAATGAAGTGTTTGCAATTATTCCAAGAGAACATATCGAAAGTTTAAGAGAAAAATACTTTTTCTATCCGTGGAATGAAGATGCTTCGGAAGTGCGTTGGGTGTGCTCCTTTGATACTACGGAAAATGATATTTTAGAATTTACTTCCTTGCTAAGGACAGAATTGTCTAAATGAAACGTGAAATGATTGTTACCGAAGACGGTAGCAGCAGCATTTATGTGCCTGAATTGAATGAACACTATCATTCTGTTCACGGTGCAATTCAAGAATCACAGCACGTTTTCATAAAAAACGGTTTACAACAAATCAAGAACAGCCCGATACGCGTGCTTGAAGCAGGATTCGGCACAGGTTTGAATGCCATGCTTTCACTTGTGTATGCCGAAAATTCAAAACAACAGGTCATTTTCCATAGCATAGAGAAATATCCTTTAAATCCGACGGAGATAGAACATTTAAATTACAGCATATTCTTTCCGGAAACAAAATCTGCTCTCCATGCTCTGCATGATGCGGAATGGGGAACGGAAACAGTTATAACACCTTATTTTTCTCTTCACAAACAACAAGGGGATTTTAAAGACGTTACCTTGCAAAAAGATTATTTTGACATTGTTTTTTACGATGCCTTTAATCCGGATGTGCAACCCGATTTGTGGACGGAAGAAACGCTCGGCAATTTCTGTCGAGCGTTAAAGAAAGACGGTTTACTTGTTACTTATTGTGTTAAAGGTATTGTTAAACAAGCTATGCGCAATTTGGGTTTTAGGATTGAACGCTTACCGGGTCCTCCGGGTAAACACCAAATGTTGCGGGCTACCAAAATTTAATGTGAGTTACCATTTATTGTAGTGAACCTTTGTTTCGTCCCATTTGTCCTTAGGCGCAGAAGGAGTTGCAGGATAACCAATCGGTATAACACACAATGATTGCACTTCTGCCGGTAACTCCATGAAAGAGTCTACCACTTGCATACGGTCTTCATAAGGATAGGTCGCAGTCCAAACCGCCCCTAAACCTAATGCTTCGGCAGCCAAAAGAATGTTTTGAGTAACAGCGGAACAATCTACGTACCAATAAGATGATTTTTCAGTGTTGCCACACACAACAATAGCCAACGGTGCCTGCTGCAACATCTTTGCGTTAGGTAATTTTGCAGCCATACTGTCAAGCACCGCCCTATCCGTTACAACTATTAATTCCCAAGGGCGAATGTTCTTACCCGAAGGTGCAGCCATACCGGCTTTCAGGATAGTTGTAACCTTTTCATCTTCAACTTTTTTGTCCAAGTATTTACGTACACTTTTGCGATTCATAATGTTTTCTATCGCATCTTGAGTCTTCATTGTAGTCTGTTTGTCATTACATCCCATTGTCATAATAGTTAAAATAAATAGAAAAATAACTGTTTGTTTCATAATATAAGGTATTCATTGTTAGCATTCATTTCAAGTGTCTCTTTCGCCATTTGGTAAAACGGTAAACGCTCTTTTCTCTGTTTTGTTACAAAATCCGTCAACTCATCATCATCCATATTTGCTATCAACGGTCTATCACTTTTATCCGTTGTTAAACGTTTCACTATCAAATTAACATCCGTATCAAGAAATATCGTATGACCGACTTCATTCATTAAAATCATATTGTCGGAGTGGCAAGGGGTTCCGCCTCCGGTGGCAAGTACATAATCACCCTCAACAGCTGCCAATCTTTTCAACTCCAAAGTTTCCAATTTTCTAAAATATTCCTCTCCGAACAGGTTGAAAACTTCCTTAACAGATTTGCCTCCGCATCTCTTTTCTATCAGTTTATCCAAATCATAAAACACATGCCCTTTGCGAGCCAATTGCATTCCGTAGTAGGTTTTACCTGCTCCCATATAGCCTACCAGAAATATTTTCATGATTTAGTCAAAACTAATTGTCATTTGCTCCTCCACTGCCAGATTATCGGGATTGGTTATTTCAAATTCAATGTCGGAATCATCGTTTTGTTCTCCGTTGTCCGATTTTTCTTCATCTTTCACAAGCGGTTCCATTTCTTTCAGGCGTTTCACTTCAAAAGTCGTGAGCCGCTTCCCTCTCGCCTTAAACGATTTCTCTCCGATAAATTCGTTCACATCAATAATCTCTTCCGGACGTGTTGAATATTTACCACCGAATTCCACTTTAAATATCGGATATTTTTCTCCGCTCAAAATCGTTAAAGACGAACCGACTGTTTCTCCGATAAATGATTGTTTCTTTGAGGAATCTTCAAATTTAAAGCGTTTCAAGTAGTAGAATTGTTGCTCCGCATCAAAAAATACCGCCGACCAAACTTTGGAGTTGTCAAACTTTTCTATAACCAAATAATCTTCTTCAAAATGGTTGTTAAGATCGAAATTCGTGGTGTAGAATGTACCGTTTTTACTCACCACAAGTATTTTATCATCTCCCTGAAATTCACCCAACCAACGACCTCTTTCATCCGTATTCAAACGCAAGACGTCTTGATCCAACCAAATCTTCCTGCCGCCTAAGGTAGACACACCTTTTTGCGATAAAGTAATTTTGTGGACATCATGTTTGGTGAGCATATTACCCAATGATTGCCTACCTTTTATTAGTAAGTCGGCAAAATTATAATCGAACACTAATTTCTTCATGCCGGGTTTTGGTTTCAGAAAAACACGAACCACTTCCGCTTCTCCGTTGGGATTGGCTGTGAAGTAGACTACTTTTGAATTTTCCGTGCCCTTAGTGAGATCATAACGCTTATCTCTTGTCATGCCTGTTACCGAGAAACGTTTAACATAGTAGGCACCATACTTACCGTCGCGATAAATTACGTTGTAGATTGTACGTTTATCGTTTTTATCAAACACTCCAACGTAAATTACATTCTTACCTACAAACAATTTGTCGGAAACCTTAGTTATGTAGTAAGTACCGTCTTTGAGGAATATTATCACATCATCCATATCCGAACATTCGCAGATAAATTCATCCTTCTTCAATCCGGTACCTATAAATCCCTCTTCACGGTTGATATAAAGTTTTTCATTGGCAACAACAACTTTAGCAGCTTCAATGTTTTCAAAGTTGCGAATTTCCGTTTTACGTTCACGTCCTTTGCCGTACTTCTTTTTTATCTCTTTGTAATAAGCTATTGTGTAGGGGATTATATTCTCAATATTAAACTTCACTTTTTGCATCTCATCTTCCAAACCTTCTATCAATCGGTCGGCTTCCTGAGATGAAAATTTAAGTATTCGCTTCATTTTGATTTCCAGAAGTCCGCGAATATCGTCGTCCGTAACCGGTCGGTGCAACTTAGGCAAAAAAGGTGTCAACCGCTTGCGCACATGTGCAATCACTGCTTCAACCGTGCGACTTTCTTCAAATTCTTTGTCCTTATAAATGCGTTCTTCTATGAAAATGCGTTCCAACGAACGGAAATGCCATTCGGCTTCAAGTTCGTCAAGACGTATTTCAAGTTCCAATTTTAATAATGCCACCGTGTCGTTTGCCGATTGTTTCAGGATTTCCGAAACGGGCATAAAATTCGGCTTATCATCTTTGATTACGCATGAATTAGGGGAAATAGACAATTCACAATCAGTAAAAGCATAAAGAGCATCTATCGTTTTATCGGAAGATACACCCGGAGCAAGTTGTATTATGATTTCAACATCCGCCGCAGTATTATCGTCTATCTTTTTAATTTTGATTTTACCTTTTTCATTTGCCTTGATAACGGTGTCAATAAGAGATGATGTCGTTTTACCGTAAGGGATCTCTGTTATTTTAAGTGATCTATTATTATTTTCTTTTTCAATTTTTGCACGCACTTTAACCACCCCTCCACGTAATCCGTCATTATAGCGCGAAACATCCATCGAACCTCCGGTAGGAAAATCAGGATAAATTACAAAATTCTCTCCTTTAAGATGCGCTATGCAAGCATCCACTAATTCATTAAAATTGTGAGGTAAAATTTTAGAAGCCAAACCAACTGCAATACCTTCAACGCCTTGTGCAAGTAGCAACGGAAACTTCACCGGCAAAGTGATAGGTTCCTTGTTTCTACCGTCATAAGATGATTGCCACTGAGTGGTTTTAGGATTAAAAACAACATCTAAAGCGAATTTCGATAAACGAGCTTCTATGTAACGTGGAGCTGCCGCACCGTCTCCCGTGAGAATATTTCCCCAGTTACCCTGACAGTCAATTAATAAATCCTTTTGACCAAGTTGAACAAGCGCATCGCCTATCGAAGCATCCCCGTGAGGATGATATTGCATTGTGTGTCCGATTATATTTGCAACTTTATTATAACGACCGTCGTCTAATTGTTTCATCGAATGTAGTATGCGGCGTTGTACCGGTTTTAGACCGTCGTTAACATAAGGCACCGCACGTTCCAATATAACGTATGAAGCATAGTCGAGAAACCAATTTTCATACATACCCGACAAATGCTTTATAGAACGTATTCTACCTTTATCGGAAGTATCCGATTCTCCCAAATATTCCGCTTCTTCTACATTCTGCTCATTTATATCATCCAATTCCTCTGTATCCATATCTATATTTGAGTATTATCGTTATTGCACCAAATCTTTTTCCACATACAGATTTTCAATAATAAAATCTTGTCTTTCGGGAGTATTCTTACCCATATAGTAAGACAGAATTCCTTTTATAGAATCGTTTTTCGTTAGCCTCACCGGTTCCAAACGTATGTCCTTACCTATGAAATTCCTAAATTCATCCGGAGAGATTTCTCCAAGACCTTTAAAACGTGTAATTTCAGGTTTGGGACCAAGTTCTTTCAAAGCCTTTTCTCTTTCCTCATCCGTGTAGCAGTAACGAGTTTCCTTTTTGTTTCTAACTCTGAAAAGAGGCGTTTGCAAAATGTAAACATGTCCTGCTCTCACCAAATCGGGAAAGAATTGCAGGAAAAACGTTAGTAGCAACAAACGTATGTGCATACCGTCCACATCGGCATCGGTGGCAATGATTATATTGTTGTAGCGTAAATTTTCCAAACCGTTTTCAATGTCCAAAGCTGCTTGGAGCAAATTAAATTCTTCATTTTCGTAAACAATCTTTTTGGTCAAACCGAAAGAGTTGAGCGGCTTACCTCTCAAACTGAATACGGCTTGCGTATTCACATCTCTTGATTTGGTTATGGAACCGCTTGCAGAATCACCTTCCGTAATAAATATTGATGATTCGGTTTTTCTTTCGTGGTTGGAACTGAAATGCACACGGCAATCACGCAATTTACGATTGTGAAGGCTCACCTGTTTTGCTCTTTCTCGTGCAATTTTTTGCACTCCCGCCATAGCCTTGCGTTCTTTTTCCGTTTCAACGATTTTCTTCCAAAGTATATCTGCCGTTTCCGGATTTCTATGCAAATAATTGTCTAACTCTTTTGAAACAAAGTCCATTATAAAATTACGCACCGTAGGACCTTCCGGACCAATATCTCGAGAACCTAATTTGGTTTTGGTTTGCGATTCAAAAACCGGTTCTTGAACTTTTATACTGATTGCTGCAATCACCGAAGTACGTATGTCGGAAACCTCCAAATCCTTCTTATAGAAATCACGTATCGTTTTTGCAATTGCTTCCCTAAAAGCCGATAAATGTGTACCTCCCTGAGTGGTGTGTTGACCGTTTACAAAGGAGTAATACTCCTCTCCGTATTGTCTTCCGTGAGTTAGAGCAAGTTCAATGTCTTCACCTTTTAAATGTATTATAGGATAAAGATAATCGCTACTAATATTTTCGACAAGCAGGTCATATAAACCGTTTTTTGAAAAGAACTTGACGCCGTTAAAATATATGTTTAAACCGGCATTGAGAAACACATAGTTTCTCACCATTGCTTCCAAATAATCCCGAATATAGTTGTAGTTACCGAAGATTTCGTTATCGGCAACGAAAGTAACCAAAGTTCCGTTGTGTTCATTGCTCATCACAACATCACTTTCTTTCAAAATCTCACCACGCGAATATAAAACGGTTTTACTTTGTCCGTCACGGAACGATTGTATTTCAAAATATTCGGATAACGCATTGACAGCTTTGATACCTACACCATTCAAACCTACTGATTTTTTGAAAGCTTCCGAGTCATACTTTGCACCGGTATTCATTTTAGATGAAACGTCAACTAACTTCCCAAGCGGAATACCCCTACCGAAGTCTCTGATAATAACTTTTCTGTCTTCAATTGTGATTCGTATCTCACTACCTGCACCCATCGTAAATTCGTCAATGGAATTATCCACAACTTCTTTAACGAGAATATAAATTCCATCATCGGATGCACTACCGTCGCCAAGTTTACCGATGTACATACCCGGTCGCCTGCGTATATGTTCTTTCCAGTCAAGTGTTATTATCGAATCTTCTATATAACCTTCTGCCATTGAGTTAAATGTAATGTATTAAAAAAAGTGAAAGCACACAAAAGTAATGAAAACATGCGAAAATCGCAAGTTGAAAACTACGGCATTTCCGGATTTACCATTTTTATGTTAGAGAGGCTGCCCGAATACCGGACAGCCTCTTTTTTGGATACAGCACTGATGTACTATAAATCTTTATATAATGTAGAAATATATCCTTGCTATAAACCAACGTTATTTAGATACACCCTTTTGTGTTTGTTCCACATGTTGCATCGTTCCATCGGGATTGTAATGAAGTTCATCAACACAAACGCTGCGACGACCGATTGCACCTTTATGACCGTCAAGAGTCAAAGTTGCATTATGATAAAACAAATACCACTTTCCGTTGAATTCGGCAATTCCCGGATGGATGGTAAAACTATTCTCAGCCATACCGGTAAGTTCTCCTTGCGGTGTCCATGGACCTTCCATAGAAGGAGCCATAGCATAAGCAATATTTTCTCTTCCTTGACCGAAAGAAGCATACGTCAAATAATATGTACCGTTACGCTCGGACAACCAAGGACCTTCCACATAGCGAGGCATATCAAGCACTTGTATATCGCCGTCCAACTCTACCATATTAGGCTTCAGCTTGGCAAGAAAGCATGTTCCGTTTCCCCAACATAGCCATGCCTGACCATTATTGTCAATCAGAACAGTGGGATCTATGTCATTCCACCATCCGCGCGGACCGTTATCGGTCATTTCATCTGACACCAACGGTTTGCCGATAGGATCTGTAAACGGTCCGGTGGGACTGTCGCTGACAGCTACACCCACTACCCTACTGTTGTAAGGTTCGCCCGCTAAGGCTGTAACGTAATAGTAGAATTTACCATCCTTCTCAACCACTTGTGCAGCCCATGCCTCACCTACGCCCCATTTAAAATCCGTAGGTTTCAAAACCGAACCGTGATCTGTCCATGTTTGCATGTCCTTAGTGGAATAGCACAGCCACTCCGTGATGTTAAATTCTTTTCCTCCTCCGGCAGAATCCTGTCCTTCGTAGTATTCATCATGTCCCACGTAGAGATAGAGCGTACCGTCATGAACCATAGGTGCCGGATCGGCAGTAAACTTATCTTTGATAAGCGGATTACCGGTGTTCTTAAACGTCGGTAGTTTCGATTGTGAGCAACCACTAATAAGCGCTGCTACCAATACTGTCGTAAAAAATATTACCTTTTTCATATTTATTTTAATTGAATTATTAATTCTTGAACAAATGAGGAACGAATTCTTTCAAGCAACGTCTCCAAGTCAACCATTCGTGAGCAGTTCCTTCCGATTCATAATAAACGGCATTTATGCCCATATCGTTCAATTGCTGCACGGTTCTTTCTGCGCCGAAGTTTTCTTCCGAACCCATACCCATAAAGAAGTAGTGAATCTTCTTGTTAAACTCGTCGGGGTTATTAAAGACACCGTTGTATGCGGTCTTCAAGTCCATTCCGAAGATAGCTCCGCTGAACGTTCCCAAGTAAGAAAACTTATCAATATTAGGCAATACGGTTTGGAAAGTTTGTCTACCGCCCCATGAGAGACCTGCCATAGCACGATGATCGCGATCGGTCAGAGTGCGGAAAGTATTGTCAATATACGGAATTAGGTCATTAATCATAATTTTTGTCAATGCCGCACCATATTCTTCTATGCTACCGGAACCCGGTCCGAAAGATGCTTCAACATCTCCGCTTTCCATGACAACAATCATCGGTTCCGCTTTCTTTTCGGCTATCAGATTATCCATAATATACTGCATGCGACCTTGTTTTGACCAACCTGTTTGATCTTCTCCCATACCGTGTTGCAGGTATAAAACGGGATATTTCTCGGAGATATTCTTTTCATATTCTGCCGGAGTGTACACGTAAATTCGTCTGAACTTTTTGCTCACTTCCGAATAATAAACACATTCGCGCACTTGTCCGTGAGCCACGTTCCGAATACTGTAATAATCACCTGCTGCTCCTTCGGGTACATCTATTCCACTTGCATCGCGACTGCATCCGAAATAAGTGTATACCGCAGGATCACTCACGCGAAAACCGTCGGCTTCGAGAAAATAGTAGTGAAAACCTACCACCAGCGGATCGGTGGTTACCGTCCACACACCCTTGTCATCACGGTTCATGTCGTATTTCTTATTGCAAATGTCCACAACCATTTTTTGGACTTGCGGAGCTTCTATACTGAAGTATGCTCGATTCTGTGCATCAAGACGAGGATAACCGTAGCCCGGAATATTGTTCTCGGTAGCTGTTGTACCGTCGGGATAAACTGGTGCCACGTATGGTGGCGGAGTTTGATTGCGACTACCTCTTTGAGGCTGCGCCGAAAGTGTAATTGTACTCACACTTAGCATAAGTACTAAAAAACAATGTACTATTCTCATATTACTTTATCGTTAAATTTTTTATTATAATTCATTTACTACTTAAAGTTTTTCATTTGAACAAGATTTGACTGAACCTGTACAAATTATCTCTCCACACGGGCCATGTATGACCGCCCGGATAATCGTAGTAGCTGTATTTGATACCTATTTTGTCAAATTCCTGCTTCATTTTGAGGCAATTTTCATAAGCAATATCTTCCTTACCACCCATAGTTAGGAACAATCCTTTTTTTAGATTGCTGTTTATGATGTCCTTATTTTTAGTGAGGTAATCTAACATAGCCGAGTTGTTAGATTGTGCAAACCAGCCGGAAGAGAACACTCCAAGCCAAGCAAATTTGTCGGTGTTCACCAATCCTGTGTTAAGCGTTTGTATGCCTCCCATTGACAATCCGGCAAGTGCCCTATTGGCGGGATCGGTCAACGTGCGATAGTTCTTTTCTACGAAAGGAATGATGTTGTTTAACAATTCCTGAGAGAAAGCGTCTCTTCCGAGCGGAGCAAACCACATTCCTCCAACATTACCGTTGGACATAACTACAATCATTTCCTTAGCTTTTCCCTCTGCGATAAGATTATCGAGAATGAGATCGGTGTGTCCTTGTTGTGCCCAACCACGTTCATCTTCTCCGCCACCATGTTGAATATAAAGCACAGGATATTTCACATCACTATTTTTATCATAAGTAGGAGGAGTGTATATAAACATGTGTCGCCATGAACGTGTCTGGTTGGAATAATAGCGTTGTGAACGGATTACTCCATGAGGCACATCTTTCACCTGATAGAACCCGTCTCCTTCAAAAGGAATTTCTATACCGGCTGCCATTCGTCCCATACCGTAAAAAGTTTCACTTGCAGGATCGGCAACAGCCACGCCATCTATAATAATAGAATAATAGTGGAATCCCGGACTTTGCGGTTCTGTTGTACAAGTCCACACTCCTTCTTCATTGCGTTGCATGTCGTATTTCTTTCCCAAATCCACTTGAATTTGTTTGGCATCGGGAGCTACAATCCGAAATTTCACACTATTGTCCGGCATGAGAGCAGGAAATGAAGCATTAGGTACGTTGGTGGTGGCGGGAACAGATACAACGGAAACCATTTTATCTTTCGGATAACCCAATAATCCAAGCATCGTTTGTGCATAACGCTCACCGAGCATACGATAACCCAAAGCATTGAAATGTAAATTGTCGGACGCTGCAGGACAACCTTTTGAAGATATAACATGAGCCGAAGGAATAACCGAAGGCAACTTGTCTATTATCGCATTGTGGGCTGCGGATATTCCACCCTGATCGGCATTCACAACTTCACCTGCAAGCAGGGGAACGGAGTTCTTTTCAAGTTTAAGGTCTTTCAAAATATTGTCATACACGGTTTTCACTTTCTTTGGCCATGTCTCTTCACCAATATTCGATTCGCCTTGATGCAAGAGAATACCCTTGATAACACCGTCTTTTTGTGCCGACTTTGCCAATTCAATCAATCGTTCATACGGATTATTATCGTATGCTTCAAGTGCACTTTTCATCCATTCGGGAGCGTTCTTTACATAATCTTTGCAAGTCTTCTTGTCGAAAAGTTCGATTTTGCAACCTCCAACGGCTACCATTATTATTCCGACACGAACATCTTCCGGCAAATTAGCTACGAGAGTACGACCAAAATAGTCGGCAGGTGTCAAACCCGTGTTGCAGCGAGCCAAAGGCGGAACAGCTGTATACCATTGTCCTTTCACTCTTTGCAGATCCGGACAGTCTACAGCCGACATCACACGAAAACGTGGGCTAACATCTTCCTTGTCTTGCGGCTCAATTCGAGCATTTCCTTCCATATTTGATTGCCCGAAGCAAATATAAATATGGAAATTCTTATCCTGTGCGTTAAGCACGTTGTTGCACAACCAAAGCATGGCAACGATCAAAAAAAACTTTATTTTCATAATGAGCTTGTATTAATAGTTTAATCCACAAATGTAATATTTCATTCTTATAGAACCTACTTTCACTCTCGGAAAATAAAATTATATTCTTACTTGTTGTCGCGCTACGTTTCTTTGCCTTCTACATTTCCGTTTAGGTCAATTTTCTCAAGACGATTTTTTCGGAGGAATCCGTATCAAGCAGGTGTATCGAATGATAAAACAGTAAAAATTGTACCCAAAGACCTTTCGTGGCATTGTTGTTGGTTGACGTATGGCATATATGGCTGCCGGAGGCAGCATAGTTTAGTAACCAGCCGGCTTGTCGGCTGGCGAGGAGCGTAGCTCCCGCTCAACTATACTGCCGGAGGTAGCCTGCTTATGGCAAGGGGGCAAGCCCCCTTGTTGTTGGTTTGTCTGTAGTTTTGCATTTGCTTCCTACGGAAGCCGCTCCCGATAGCTCTGCTACCTGCCAGCCGACAAGCCGGCTGGTTACTAAACTATGCTGCCTCCGGCAGCTCCTCCGAACATGCCCGCATGTATCCGTATGTACGGGCGGGGTTCGCCCGCCCCCGTTTTCAATTGGGCGGGCAGACCCCGCCCCTACGGGGACACCACCAAAACAACACGGATTTCCGGATGTACGGGCGTATGGCATACGCCCAAAAAATACGTCGCGCGAAAAATTTTTTCCTGCGGAAAAAATTTTTGCGAAATAGTCAAATCAATCAAATAGTCAAAGAACTCTCGCAGGTGCTTGCATCTCCCGTTGGGGGGCGTCGCAAGCAACGCCCCTAACG
>JAISHE010000030.1 GCA_031262745.1 Culturomica sp.
TCGGGTAGCGACCACCGCGCCAAACCTGCGGGCGTTCAGGGAGCAGTGGTGAAGTGGATAGTTAGCGACACGCCTCCAAGCGGCATAGATGTTTTCACCCATTCCGCCTTAGATACCAAATCGCCCATAACATTGGAGTTCACCGAGCAGGAACGCAGTAAGTTGGTCTATTTTGCCCTCGCTTGGCAGAACACCAAAGGCGAGATGGGACATTTCGGCGAGATACAAAGCAGCGTGGTGCCGTAGACTTTAGAGATTAGAGTGTAGAGTGTAGCAGATGGACTTTTGTCCGAGCGGATTAAACTTTTTTTAGTAAGTGTTTGAGGTTTATGAAGCAAGAACAATGTTCATCTGCTTTTTTTGTGGGCGTATAAATTAACAATGGGTTTAAACCCATTGTCAAAATCCCTTGCCGAGAGAGGGTTTTCGGGCGTATGCCATACGCCCGAAAAATTAACAATGGATTGAAATGCCCCAACAATGTCGCCAACCCTCGTCGGGGCAACCCTTGTGGTTGCCCTATTGTTATTTCGGACAACCACAACATTTTGGGCAACCACAAGGGTTGCCCCTACTATGCTGCCTACGGCAGCTATATACGCCCGTACATATATATTTTTCTTATTACTACTTAATTTGCTGAAAATTGGAGTATTTTATGTACTTTTGCACGGGTTATACAACAATAGTTTCCTCTTTGTTCGCAAGTTTAATAATACATTGAAAACCACAACCTTTTATATATTACTTTCAAGTTTATCGGTATACTTGATAATTGTATTTACCTTTGTGGGAATTGAAAAAGGTAAGCAAAGGTGTGGCGATATGTATGTGAAAATAAAAGATGCCGAAGAAAATTCTTTTGTTGACAAATTTGATGTGGAAAGGTTGATACGCAACGGATACGGAGAAATTTTAAATGTGAGCGCAGATAGCATTGATAGAAATAGGATAGAGCAGGTGTTGACAAATAATTCTGCTATAAAATCAGCTCAGGTGTATGTGGGTTTGGACGGTTCTTTTCATGTGGATATAACGCAGCGTCGACCGATTTTAAGAGTTGTTTCCGGAGAAAAGAGTTACTATATTGATGAAGACGGTAGCATTATGCCGTTGTCGCGTAAGTATACGGCTCGTGTGGTTGTGGCTGTCGGAAAGATAAGCGACCGTTTTGCAACTTCCGTATTATATCCTTTTGTGGTTTCTTTGAAAGAGGATGAGTTGTGGAACTCTTACGTGGAACAGATTGTTGTGAACAGTGAAGATGATATTAGACTTGTGCCTAAGGTAGGAAATTTTACAATTCTTATGGGAGGATTGGAAAACAGTGGGAATAAACTTGACAAATTGAGGCTTTTCCTAAAAAAGGGTACGGAACAAAAAGGGTGGAACACATATAAAGAAATTAATTTAAAGTTCGAAAAACAAATAGTTTGTGTTAGGAAATAAAAGATTACGTTATGGAATTGACGGCAGCATTAGATATAGGAAGCGATAAGATTGTGATGGCAATCGGCGAGGAACGACAGGATGGCACTTGCATCTTGAAAGGGATGAAAATGATTGCTTCCGGAGGAGTGGAAAAAGGTGTGGTTACGGATTTCGGTAAAGTTCATTCGTATGTTCATTATCTTTTGAAGGAATTGGATAAGGAAAGGCAAGTTGTAAGTGTGAATGTGATGTTGCCTTATTCTACTCTGCAAGTCAGCGAACATAAAATAACAGTGCCGGTTCAGCGCAAGACGGTGAAAGAAAGTGATATCGACAGGGCGGAGACCAAGTGTCGCGAAATGATTGCAGCACGTTCTGAGGAGTTGATAGACATAACTCCTGTGGCTTTTTACGTTGATAGAAGTAAATACACGTTGCAACCGCTCGGTTCGCCGGCGAAAGATCTTGAGGTGCGTTTTCGTGCTTATAAAGCCGACAAGGGATATTTGAACGAGTTAAAAAGTATATTTTCGGAAGTCGGTATTGAGGACATACGTTTTTATCCTCCTCCAACGGCTTATATGCAGGCACTTGATGTGGATGACGACAGTCATTTTGTTTTGGTGGATATGGGTGCATCACATACGAGTATTATCATGTTTCATAACGGTTTGCCGGTTAGAGAAGCCACTTTGCCGCTTGGTACGGACACTGTGGACAGAGATATTGCAGCGGCTTTTCAAATTACGGATTTCGCTTTGGCTAAACCGATTAAACATAAGTACGGCGAAGCAATCCGCTCTATGGGTAGCTACGGGAAGGTGCAGATACCGGAATTAAAAGTTGAGATAAATAGAAAAGATTTATTGCAAGTGATACAGTGTCGTTTGGAGGAATTGTTGGAAGGTGTTGTTTATCAGTTGCAACAATGGGGATTTACAAAAGAAGGAATTATATATTTGACGGGTAACGGCAGTAGTTTGCTACACACAACCGAGCTTTTGAGCCTCATCTCCGGCAATAAAGTGAAGTATGCAAAAGCATTGAATGTGCAGACAGATAATGATGCGTTGCTTGATAATCGGGCTTGTTTTGGAGTTCTGGGTCTACTCACTTGCAGTGATGACGACACGAGAGAAGAACAAAGCGGTGGTTTAGGTGGTTGGTTTTCAAAATTGTTTTAAGATGATAGAAACGATAGATACTAATGATTTTGTATCGTTGAAATTACCGATACAACAAGAATCCATAATCAAAGTTGTCGGTGTTGGCGGTGGCGGTAGCAATGCCGTTAACCACATGTGCCGACTTGGTATTCATGGAGTGGAATTTGTAGTTTGTAATACTGACATACAAGCTTTGAGGCAAAGTCCCGTGAAAAATCGTATACAGCTTGGAAAGGTGCTCACGGAAGGCTTGGGAGCAGGTTGCGTTCCCGAAAGAGGACGACAATCGGCTATTGAAAGTATGGATTTTATTGATACGCTTCTCAAAGGTAAGACTAAAATGGTGTTTATAACTGCCGGAATGGGCGGTGGCACAGGCACCGGAGCGGCTCCCGAAATTGCCCGCAAAGCGAAAGAACTCGGTATTCTAACCATAGGCATAGTTACTTTACCTTTCACGTTTGAAGGTAAACGTAAAATGGAGCAAGCGATGGACGGTATTGATGACTTGGAACAAAATGTGGATGCACTGCTCATTATTCAAAACGATAAGTTGAAAGATATTTACGGCGATTTGAACCTTTCTAAGGCTTTTGCAATGGCTGATAATGTTTTGGCAATTGCAGCAAAGAGTATTGCCGAAATCATCACTTTTAGGGGCTACGTGAATGTAGACTTTGCCGATGTTGACGGAGTTATGCGTAATAGTGGGGTGGCACTAATGGGTGCAGCGGAAGCGGAAGGTAGCGACAGGGCAAGCGTCGCTTTGCATGATGCACTTATTTCACCTTTGCTAAACAGTCATGATATAACAGGAGCTTCAAATATACTTGTTAATATGCTTTACGGTGATAAAGAAGTAACTATGGATGAAGTTACTCACATTACTACCGGTTTGCAGGCAAAAATGGGTGGTGGAGGAAACGTGATTTGGGGTACCGGAAGAGATGAAAGTTTGGGAGATAAATTACGTGTTGCAGTGATTGCGGTAGGTTTCAACCGTAATAGCCGTAAAGCGGACGTTGCTAAGGAAGAAGAACCGAAATATAAGGAAAGTACTCCGTTTAAAATTGAAGAGATACCGGAAGAATTGGAATTGGTAGCGATTAATACGGCTGCAATAGAAGAGAAAGCTCGCATACAGCGAGAAAAGATGAAATCGAAACCCAAAGTAACGAAACCTAAAACCGGTAAGAATGAATTACCCGATGTGGATAGTTGGTTTAAAGGTAAATTAGGAGGATTTTTTGATAGGGAAAACGAAAAAGACACAGATTTAAAGTGAAAAATATGTTTGACGGACTGATAAATTTTAATCTGGAAGAAACTTCACCGGCGATGATAAAAGTGATTGGTGTTGGCGGTGGCGGCGGTAATGCCGTTGAATATATGTATGCAAAGGGTATATGTGATGTGGATTTCGTGATTTGTAATACGGATTCACAGATTTTGGAACATTCTCCTATTCCGCATAAGATACAGTTGGGAGCAGCATTGACAGAAGGACATGGTGCAGGCAATAATCCCGAAATAGGCGCAAAGTCAGCACGAGAAAGTATGGATGAAATAAAATCGCTGCTTTTCAAAAACACGAAAATGGCTTTTATCACGGCAGCTATGGGCGGCGGAACCGGTACGGGTGCCGCACCGGTTATTGCAAAATGTGCTAAGGAAAACGGTATACTCACGGTGGGAATTGTAACTGTTCCTGCTCGTTTTGAGGGTCCCAAACGTCTCAATCAAGCCCGTGAAGGTTTGAGAGAATTGAAGGACAATGTCGATTGTTTGATTGTGATAGACAATGAAAGAATAAAAGATCTTTACGGTTCCGAAACGCTTTCTTCCGCATTTGCAAATGCAAATGATATTTTGAATACTGCTGCAAAAGGTATTGCGGAAATAATTACGTTACCGGGTTATATCAACGTCGATTTTTCGGATGTTAAGACGGTTATGACTAATAGCGGCGTTGCCGTTATGGGTGCGGCGAAAGCGTCAGGAGTGGGACGTGCAAAGGAAGCAATAATGAAAGCTTTGGATAGTCCTCTCTTGAATAATAATGATATATGCGGTGCAAAAGATATTCTTTTGAATATCACTTCCGGCACCGACGAAATCACAATGGATGAAATGACGGAAATAACCTCAATCATAATTAAAAGAGTGGGCGACACTGCAGCTGTGATTTGGGGTGTAGGTACGGACGAAAGTTTGGGAGATGCCGTTTCCGTAACGATAATTGCTACCGGTTTTCCGAACAACGACGTAGAAAATTGGGATAAAGATAAAACAGAAAAAAAAGGCGATGATTTTCTTTTGAAAGCGTCGGAAGTAGCATTAAAACCGGATATTGATGTGAAGGAAGCGGAAGCATTGGAAAAAGTTCCTGCTTTCAATAGGAGGACTATCCGGATAAACTAATAATTAAACTAATTAATGGAAAAATTTGAAGCATTGGGTCTCAAAGGGGAGATCTTGAAGGGAATAGCGGATTTAGGATTTGAGACGCCAAGCCCAATACAGGAAAAAGTAATTCCTGTTATACTAAACGGCGGCGAAGATATCGTTGCACTTGCACAAACCGGCACGGGTAAAACTGCCGCATTCGGTTTGCCGCTTTTACAAAGGTTAAATACCGACGTAAATACAACTCAGGTACTTATCCTTAGTCCTACCAGAGAATTGTGTATGCAGATAGGTAATGACTTTAAAAATTATGCGAAATATTTGCCGAAGATACGTATTGCATGTGTTTATGGCGGTACCGATATTCGTCGGCAGATACGAGATATTGAACACGGTGTGCATGTGATTGTTGCAACTCCGGGTAGACTTTGCGACTTGATTAATAGAGATGCGGTCGATATTCAAAATGTTGAACGTATTGTTCTTGATGAAGCCGATGAAATGTTGAATATGGGATTTAAGGAAGATTTGAATTATATCCTTGATGAAATTCCTACGAGACAAAATATTTATCTTTTCTCGGCAACCATGCCAAAAGAGGTAGAGCGTATTGCACGCCACTATTTAAAAAATCCTTTGGAGATTTCAGTAGGTAAGAAAAATCAGGGTGCCGACACGGTTTCGCATCAGTATTATCAGGTGAGGGCAAAGGATTGTTATGAAACTTTACGTAGAGTCATTGATTGTGCGCCTGATATGTATGCAATTATTTTCACTCGCACTAAGATTGATGCACGTGAAATTGCTCACAAGTTGCAAAAAGACGGCATTGATTGCGATGCTTTGCACGGCGATCTAAGTCAGAATCAAAGAGATGATGTCATGGCACGGTTTCGGTCGAAACGTTTGAAAGTTTTGGTGGCAACAGATGTTGCAGCACGCGGTTTGGATGTAGATAATCTCACGCATGTTATTAATTACAATCTACCTGAAGATGTCGAAAGCTACACTCATCGTAGCGGACGTACCGGCAGAGCAGGCAAGGAAGGTATTTCGGTGGCAATCATTCACTCTAAGGAAACCGGTAAATTACGCCGAATTGAAAATACGCTTAAAAAGAAGTTTGAATACAAATCGGTTCCGGGCGGAGAAGAAATATGTCGTGCACAATTGATTTATTATGCCGATAAAATTATTGATTCCGAAGGACATGAAACGTTGACACCTTATGAAGATGAACTATTTGAAAAATTTAATAATCTTACAAAGGAACAACTGATACAGAAGATTGTGTCTTACGAATTCGGTAGATTGTTGAAGAAATATGCAAATGTACCGGATCTTAATCTTTCCGAAGATGAACGCAAAGACAACGGCGGAAAAAAGAGCGGTAGAGGTGAACGTGGAGGCAGACAGGAAAGACAAGAAGATTATACGTTCACGGTTTTTAGTGTGAATGTAGGTAAAGACGACGGATTAACACCCAGAGAATTGATTGATATAATTAATCAAAACAGCCCTAAACGTAGTTTGGAAATAGGCAGTATACGAATATTAGACAATAAAACAAAATTTGAAGTAGACGTAACCGGAATAGATAATTTCCCTAAATATTTTCGCAATGCCGATTATGACGGTTTACCGTTTTTCCTGACGGAAGTAGGTAGAGGAGAAGTTTCTAACAGTGGCAGTGGCAATCGAAGCAGAGGTAAAAACAATTTTGGTGGAGGTAGATCCGGTTCCGGTAATAATGGTCGCAAATTTCGCAAAGGCGATGATTCTTTTGGAGGTAGCAAAAAACGCGACAGAGGTGGTAGTAAAGGTAGAAGTGAAAAGCGCAAGAGGAAGTAAAATTAATAACTAATTATGGATATACACAAGGCGCAGTTTGTAAAGAGTAGTGCTGATGTGAAAGGTTGTCCGCCTTCCGATCGTCCTGAATATGCTTTTATAGGGCGGTCGAATGTGGGTAAATCTTCACTTATCAACATGCTCACCAATCAAAAATCGCTTGCCAAAACGGCTGTAGATCCGGGTAAAACCCGCTTAATCAACCATTTTCTTATCAATGATGATTGGTATATGGTTGATTTGCCGGGTTATGGTTATGCTCGCACTTCAAAGTCTATGCGTGAGCAGTTTGATAAGATGATTCGCGAATATATTTTGCGCCGTGATAATCTTGTATGCCTTTTTGTTTTGATTGACAGCAGGCATGAACCTTTGGAGATAGATTTGAAATTCATGGAATGGTTGGGCGAAAACGGAGTACCTTTTGTTATGATTTTCACCAAATCGGATAAACTTAATGTAACTAAACGTATTGACTGCATTGATAATTACAAAAAAATTATGCTTGAAACGTGGGAAACCACGCCTTTAGCGTTTATAACATCATCTGCAAAACGTTTTGGACGTGAAGAATTGCTTGACTACATTGATGAATTAAATTCAACCGTACAACAGTAAACTTTTTCTTAGACGGTACTTATGAATGCCCTCAGTCTTTACGAATTAAACCTACAGATTAAATCGGTGTTGAAACGGGAATTTCCGTTTGAAGTGTGGGTTACGGCTGAAATCACAGGCATTCAGGAAAACCGTTCAGGACATTGTTATCTTGAACTTGCAGATAAGCCGGAAGGTGATGACAAAAAAACTAATGCAGTGGCAAGAGCAACGATTTGGTCATATAACTACGGAATGTTGCGCAGTTATTTCATGTCTCAAACCGGTCGCAACCTTGAAAAAGGTATGAAAATACTTGTATGTGTAGAGGTCGTTTTTCATGAAATATACGGATTGTCTTTGAATGTAAAGGATATAGATCCCACGTATACCGTTGGAGATTTGGAGCGTAAACGTAAGGAAATTTTAGCAAGACTTGAAAAAGAAGGTGTTGCGGATATGAATAGGATTTTGGAATTTCCTTATCTGCCTAAGAATGTTGCAGTAATATCTTCTCCAACTGCTGCCGGTTATGGTGATTTTACAAAACATTTGTATGAAAATCCCTACGGTTTTGCTTTTAATGTGGTTTTGTATCCTGCAACTATGCAGGGTGAAACGGCAGCAGCTTCTATTATCGCTGCTTTGGAACATATTTATGAAGAGGATGGAAGATTCGATCTTGTTGTGATAATACGAGGTGGTGGTTCACAGTCGGATTTAGGAGTGTTTGACGATTACGAATTGGCTCTGAATATTGCACAATTTCCACTGCCGGTTATAGCCGGAATAGGACATGAACGAGACAAGAGCATTGTGGATTATGTCGCTTTTGAAAGCGTGAAAACGCCTACTGCTGCTGCTGCTTTACTTGTTGATTATTTTCTAAGTGCGGAGAGTGATTTAAATGTACTGAAAGATAAATTCTTCTATGATGTTAGAGACTTGATAACTAATAATAGATCATCACTCTCTCTAATTTCTCAAAAAGTTGCACACGGCACTGAGAAGTTTTTAATAAACAAACGAAAACTTTTTAGCGATCTTTCCAATAGAATGGGTAGAAGGATAGAAACAATGCTGAATAAGGAAAACAATGCAATAGATAATAATATACAAAAGTTAAAGCAGAAAACGAAAGAGATAATAATCTCCGATAGACATAAACTTAATGTAGCCGAAACTACTGTAAAATACGTTGATCCGGCAGGTATTTTGGCAAGAGGTTATTCTATTACGAAAATGAACGGTAAAGTTTTAAAGGACTTAAATGTTTTGCATAATGGTGCCGTGATTGAAACTATCATGCAGAGCGGACGAATTGAAAGCGAAGTGAAAATAATAACAAAAAAATAAACTTATGGAACAGCAACTTACTTATAAACAAGCTACGGAAGAAATTGAATCAATTGTTGCACAATTAGAAGAAAATAAACTGGATGTAGACGAACTTAGCTTGAAAGTGCAAAGGGTATCGGAATTGATAACCTTCTGCAAAATCAAGCTACATTCTACCGAAGAAGAAGTGGAAAAAATACTTAGTGGAATAGAAACCCACTAAAACATTTTCATGTTATCCAAAACGTCCATGACGTTTCTAACAGCTTTTGCCGATTCTTCCAAAAGAGTTTTTTCTTCCTTATCCAACTTCACTTCCAATATCTTTTCGATACCGTTTTTGCCGAGCACTACCGGAACACCTAAGTATATATCTTTCATTCCGTATTCTCCGTTGAGCATTGCACACACAGGGAATACACGTTTTGAGTCGCGAACAATGGCTTCAACCATTTGAGCGGCAGCAGCTCCGGGAGCATACCAAGCAGATGTGCCCATAAGTTTTACCAATTCTCCTCCTCCTACTTTGGTTCTTTCGATGATGGCATTTAACTTGTCTGCATCTATTAATTCCGTTACAGGTATACCGCAAACAGTGGTGTAGCGAGGTAGTGGAACCATCGTATCTCCGTGACCGCCAAGTAATAATGCCTGAATATCTTTGGGCGATACATTTAATTCTTCAGCTATAAAAGATCTGTAACGAGCTGTGTCTAAGATTCCTGCCATACCAAAAACTTTTGAAGAAGGGAATTTGGATGCCAAAAATGCACAGTAGCACATCACATCTAACGGATTTGATACTATTATTATAGTAGCATTAGGCGAATATTTCACGATGTTTTCCGTTACCGATTTAACAATACCTGCATTTGTGGAAATTAAGTCATCTCGACTCATACCGGGCTTTCTGGGAAGTCCCGAAGTTATAACAACTACTTCGGAATCGGCAGTCGCTTTGTAGTCATTAGTTACACCTTTTATGCGGGTGTCATACATGTTTATAGGTGAAGATTGCCATAAATCAAGAGCTTTGCCTTCGGATACACCTTCTTTGATGTCTACAAGAACAACTTCATTAACGATGTCCTTTCCTGCAATGCAATTTGCACATGTTGCGCCGACGTTACCGGCTCCTACTACTGTTACTTTCATACGAATAAGTTTTAGTGTATTTTTAATATATTTTAATTTCTCTAAATTTTTCGAGGAGCAAATTTAATTCATTTTTATAAACGACCAATCAAATTACAGAAAAATTTCTTTAATTTTTGTTAAAATCAAGATATAGGTTCATAAGAGCCATTTAAAGTTGTAGAATTGGATTGTCGGTGAATTTGTTTATGTAATTTATTGCCTGATCAATAATTTTACACTAACTTTACACGCCAAATCATAAAAGTAACAATAACCGGCTGTATCTTTCGGTAATACGTAAGCATTGCTATTTACAGTATAATGATATTATGAAGAAATCATCAAAGAGTATTATAAGTATAGGAACAATAGTGCTTATAATAGCGTTTATCTTATCTATTAAATTAGGTCTTTTTTCCGGAGAGAAGAAAGCTGCTCCCATGTCTGATAATAGTGCAACTACTTTGCCTGTTACCGGAATCATCGCCACCTATACATCGTCAATGAACGGTATCAACGTAACGGGTAGCCTCAAAGCAAATGAGGAGGTAGAACTTGTGGCGGAAATAGTTGGTAAAGTTGTCGGAATTTACTTTAAAGAAGGTGGTAGAGTTAAAAAAGGCGATCTACTTTTGAAAGTCGATGATGCCGATTTGCAGGCACAGTTGAAACGTGCGGAATTTCAACGTAAACTGTTGAGTGAAAAATTAGAACGCCAACGCATATTGTTACAAAGAGAATCAATAAGTAGAGAATCGTTTGATCAACTGCAAACGGATTTCAATGTGCTTGAATCGGATATTGCACTTTTGAATGTGCGCATAAGTAGAACCGAAATACGCTCTCCCTTTGATGGTGTCATGGGTTTCCGCTACGTTAGCGAAGGTAGTTATGTTCAACCTAACACTCGCATAGCTTCTATAGTAGATAATTCCGTACTTAAATTCGATTTTGCCATCCCCGAAAGATATGCTTATATTAAATTGCAAAATAAAACCGTTTCGTTTAGCACTTTCGGTAGCGATAAACTTTATTCGGCAACGATTTATGCGGTTGATCCGATGATTGACGTAAAAACAAGAAATATATTGTTGCGTGCGATGTTTGATAATAAGGACAATGAATTAATGCCGGGTATGTTTGCAAAGGGAGAAGTTCGCACCGATGAAGCAATGCACTATATAGCAGTACCTACTGAAGCCGTTGTACCGGAGATGGAGGGTAAACGGATGTGGGTACTTAATGACGGCAAAGCGAAAAGTGTTAAAGTTGAAACCGAAAGTCGTGATGCATTGAATGTTGAGGTTGTATCCGGAATTCAACCCGGAGATACCGTGCTCACAAGCGGATTAATGCAACTGCGTGAAGGTATGCGTGTAGCGGTGGAAATAAAGAAGTAGATTGCGCATCAATGAGTTTATCATCCATATCCATAAAGAGACCTGTATTAGCAACAGTAATGAATATAATACTGATGCTTGTAGGTGTTGTAGGACTTGTATATTTGGGAGTACGAGATTATCCGAGTGTTGACCCACCTATAATTTCGGTTTCTACAAGTTTTCCGGGTGCCAATGCCGATGTAATAGAATCCCAAATCACCGAACCGCTTGAGGCTGCCATAAACGGTATTCAAGGAATACGCTCGCTAACAAGTACCAGCCGTGACGGACGCAGTTACATTACTGTTGAGTTTAATCTTGATGTTGATTTGGAAACTGCTGCAAACGATGTGCGAGATAAGGTTTCCGGAGCTATGCGCAGATTACCGGAGGATGTAGATCCTCCTACGGTTTCTAAGGCAGACGCCGATGCTCAGCCGATTTTTGCAGTTTCCCTGCGTAGCGATAAACGCTCTCTGATAGATTTGAGTATGTATGCGGAAAACTACTATAAGGAACGTTTGCAAACCATTTCAGGTGTTAGTAGTGTTCAGATTTGGGGTGAAAAACGTTATTCTGTGCGTTTACGTATGGATCCGTCGTTACTTTCTGCTTACGGTTTGACTCCTATGGACGTGAGAGATGCTGTTGTAAGTGAAAATGTAGAGTTGCCTGCAGGTCGTATTGAAGGCGATAATACCGAACTAACTATCCGCACTATGGGACGCCTGATGACTATCGACGATTTTAATAATTTAATTATTAAGGAAGACGGAGATAGAGTGGTACGTTTTAGCGATATAGGACTGGCGGAAGTGGATGCTCAAAATTTGCGTTCTATTTTGAAACGTAATGGAGTGCCAATGATTAATTGTGTGATAATTCCACAACCCGGTGCGAATTATATAGACATTGTAGATCAGGCTTATATCGTTATGGATAATTTGAAAAAAGATTTGCCGGAAGATGTTGACGCTGCTATCGCTTTTGATAACACTATATTTATTCGTAGTTCAATAGATGAGGTTCAAACCACTATTATAGAAGCATTTATAATGGTAGTGCTTATTATTTTCCTTTTCCTTCGCAACTGGAGAACTACAATGATACCGATTCTCACAATACCGATTTCTCTTATCGCTACCTTTTTTATAATGTATCTTGCGGGTTTCACAATCAACATACTTACTTTGCTTGCTATAGTTTTGGCAATCGGTTTGGTGGTGGATGATGCAATTGTGGTTATGGAAAATATCTATACAAAGATAGAGCAAGGTATGTCGCCTTTGGAAGCAGGTTTTAAAGGTTCTGCCGAAATATTTTTTGCCGTTATTGCTACGACGATAGCACTTGTGGCAGTGTTTTTCCCTATCGTATTTTTACAAGGCACTACAGGTAGACTATTCCGTGAGTTCAGTGTAGTTATAGCCGGAGCTGTTATGATATCTTCTTTTGTTGCACTGACGTTTACACCTATGATTTCAACTAAGTTGCTTAAACGAAATGCTTCGGATAATTGGTTTTACCGTAAAACAGAGCCGTTTTTTAATAAACTTACTTCGGCTTATTCAAACAGTTTGAATTCTTTTATGCGTAGAAGATGGCTTGCACCGGTGATACTTGTAGTGAGCGGTGTTGTGATATATTTTTTATGGAATGCAATGCCTTCGGAGATGGCTCCGCTTGAAGACCGTTCCAACATCAGCGTAAATTCGACAGCAACGGAAGGTGCCACATTTTCTTATATGGATCGCTATGCTTCCGAACTATCCGATTATTTGGAAAAAGAAGTGCCGGAACAGGAAAAAATTATTGCTCGCATAGGTGGCGGTTCGACAAATACATCCAACCTTAATATACGGTTAACACCTCCCGAAGATCGAAAACGTACCCAGCAAGAGATTGCTGCCGACCTTTCTAATAAGGTAAAGGCATTTACAGGTGCACGTACTATGGTTTCTCAACAGCAGACATTTGGTAACCAGCGTGGCGGTTTGCCTGTTCAATATGTCATACAAGCTAAAAATCTGGATGAACTTAAAGTTGTCCTTCCGGTTTTTATGGAAAAGGTGAATGAAAGTCCGGTGTTTTCTGTTGCCGACGTGAATTTGAAATTCACAAAACCGGAATTAACTATAAATATAGACCGTGATAAGGCAGCCGTGATGGGTGTGTCTATGCAGAATATTGCTCAAACGTTGCAACTCACTATGAGTGATGAACAACGCGTAGGTTATTATATTATGAACGGTAAACAGTATGAGATTTTGAGCGAAATTAATAAAGCAAGTCGAAATCAACCATCTGACTTGCAAAGTGTTTATGTGCGCAATAAAAGCGGAGAACTTATTTCTTTGGATAATCTTGTAACGGTTAAGGAAAGCTCTACACCTCCTGCACTTTATCGCTACGACCGATTTGTGGCAGCTACCGTTTCGGCAGGTTTAGCCGGACGAAATACGCTTTCGGTAGGTTTAAAGGAGATGGATAGGATTGCAGATGAAGTACTTGATGATAATTTTAAAACTACTCTTTCCGGTAACTCCAAAGACTTTGTGGAAAGTTCTTCAAGTTTGATGTTTGCATTCTTGTTGGCATTACTTTTTATTTATTTGGTGTTGGCAGGTCAGTTTGAAAGTTTCAGAGATCCCATGATTATCATGTTCACCGTGCCGTTAGCTCTGATTGGTGCTATGCTCACTTTGTGGTACTTTGATCAAACGATGAACATCTTTAGTCAGATCGGAATAATCATGCTTATCGGTTTGGTTTCTAAAAACGGTATACTCATTGTCGAATTTGCCAACCAAAGAAAGGAACTCGGACAGACAAAACTTGAAGCTGTTAAACATTCTGCCGTAGCACGTTTCCGACCGATTTTGATGACTAGTCTTTCTACAATTCTCGGTATATTACCGATGGCAATGGCTACCGGTGCTGGCGCCGAAAGTCGTATAGCAATGGGACTTGCCGTTGTGGGTGGTATGGTTTGTGCCACTTTCCTTTCCCTCTATGTAATACCGGCTATTTACTCGTATCTCTCTTCCGAAACTAAGAAAAAAACGTCGGAACAAACACTTAATTTTGTTGCGGAATGATGAAAATATACACTATTCACCTGATTCTTTTATTTATGATTGCGCCTTTCTACGTATCGGCTCAAAACGAAGGTATTACCGACACAATAGGTGGGAAACAAGTTCAGATGAATTTGCAACAGTGTATTGAGAAGGCTTTGGATGAAAATTATTCTATTAAAATCATGCATACTGCCGAGCAAATTGCCGACAATAATGCAGATATCTCGCCTTTTCTCCCCACGGTGAGGGTTGATTTGCAGCAAAGTCAGCGAATTAACAATACTAAAACTGTCAATTCTGGTACAACACGTGAAATAAGTGCAGCGCAAAATAATTCCCTTTCCGCCGGTTTGGGTATTACGTGGCGATTGTTTGACGGATTGGCAATGTTCACTAATTATGAACGTGCTAACGAATTACTCGCTCTTGGAGAACTTAATACAAAACTTTCCGTAGAAAACCTTGTTCTTGATGTTAGTACAGCTTACTATAATGTAATAGTGCAGCATAGTAAACTTGATGCGGCAAAACACTCGCTAAGTCTTTCGCAAGAACGTTTTACGGAAGCAAAAGACAAATATATGCTTGGAGTTGTTTCCGGTTTGGATATGCAACAGTCGAAACTTGACTTGAATGCCGATAGTTCCGATTATATGAAGCAGAAGGAACTTTTGAAAGCTGCCTACATAACTCTTAACATGATTATGAATGCCGAATTGCAAGATGAAATGTATGTGAATGATAGTATAATGCTTGGAGAAAGAATGTATTTGAACGAACTTAAAAATCAAACCGTCAGAAATAACACTCTGCTTGAAATTGCTAGAAAGCAGCAAACCGTATCTGCATTGGATGTTAAACTTGCAAGAGCATCGTATTTTCCTACACTTGATTTCAGTGGCGGCTATAATGTAAGTCGTGCAAAAACACCAGAATCTGTAACTACGTATAATCGTTCTTACGGTCCGTACTTGGGCTTTAATATTAGCGTTAATGTTTTCAATAGATTAGAAACACGTCGTGCAGTGCGCAATGCAAAGTTACAACAGGAACAAACTTCACTTTCATATTCGGAAGCAGAACTCCAAACTCTTGCTGACCTTGCACAACTATATAACACGTATGAAAATAATCTGCAAATTGTAAATTTTGAGAACGAAAGTACACAAGTTGCAATGGAAAATCTTGATGCTGCATTGGAGAAATATAAACTCGGGACATTATCCGGTATTGAATTTCGCGAATTTCAACGCAGTTACATAAATGCAAACGACCGTCGATTGTCTGCCATTTATCAAGCAAAAGTATCGGAATTAGAACTTCTTATGCTTAGCGGAGGAATAATGCAAGAGAATGAAGATTAATAGATTTATGAAGAATTATTTATTATTATTATCCCTACTATTGTATTTTGCGGTTTGGGCAGATAATAATCCCATAAAAAAATCTTCCGAAATAGCGGTTATACATGGTGAAAGTTTTTATTTACACACAGTGGAAGCCGGTCAAACATTATTTTCTATAGCTAAAGCCTACAACGTAACTGTCGATTTAATAAAGGATGTTAACGGTCTTAATAGCAATAATCTCTCTATAAATGAAATTTTAAGGATACCTTATTATAAAGGTATAACATCTGATAGTAATTTCTACTACCACAAAACCGAAAAAGGTGAAACGATATATTCTATAGCAAGAAGGTTTGATATTCGTCCTAAGCGAATATTGAAAGAAAATCCTAAATATGAGAAATCCCCGCTTGCCATAGGAGATGTTGTGAAGTTACCTCTTAAAGATATTGATTTGAAAAGGGCAGGAGTGCAATTGACGAAACCATTGCCGGAAGCTATACATAATATTGAGCAAACTTTAATTTCTGACGAACCGACAGTATCTCCTGTTGAATTTTCCGTCAATATTAACGAATCAAATGATAGCCTGAGTTCAATTTCCGACCTTGCAGTGGAAGCAGACCAAAATATCAGCGACATTATTCAAGAACCGAATGCTCCGGAAAAGCATGTGGACACTATTTCTAAAAGTAAGTCATTGAAAATAGCTGTGCTACTGCCTTTTTTTGCTGCAGAGAATATGCATTCAAATGAACCGGAAATAGTGGTCGACTCCATAGGAGATATAACTATTATAAATAAGGTAAAACATATACTGCCTAAATCGGAACAGTTTATCTCTTTTTATGAAGGTGTATTACTCGGTTTGGATAGTTTAAAACGTGCAGGTTATGAATTGACTGTAAAAGTTTATGACACTCAGAGAGATAATATAAACATGTATAGGATAACCGATGATTTGAACATTTTTAATCCTGATTTGATCATTGGTCCCGTGTATGCTTCCGAATTGAATGTGTTGATGAGAAATCTTGAAAACCCAAAGATTCCCGTTGTTTATCCGCTTTCTTCAAGGGGTGAGGATTTTGTAGATTACCCCAATTTTTTGCAAGTTAATATTTCCTATAATTCATTGGTTGATCGTATGACCGAATGGATTCTTAGTCATAAACAAGATAGCGCAAGAATTTTTGCTTTGGATATGTATAATAATAATACGGATTATGAGCAGGTAAGAGACAGGCTTACTGTAAATCTTGAGGTTGATAGTAATGTTAAATTTGTTGTTTGGGATAGTCTTGTGGCAAATCAGGATACTTTTCGTTATGAATTTTCACCTAAGTTTGAGAATATAATAGTGTTGCCAACCTTGAAAGAAGCCGATGTTAATAAAATGATGCCTTTCCTTTCTGCCTATACCGACCGTTTTAAGATCACAGTTATTGGTTTCCCCGAATGGCAGAATTTTAATTCCGGTGATCACGAGGCTTTTTATAAATTGAATACCAAATTTTTGACTTATTCTTTTGTGAATCCCTACGCAGAAAGGGCAAAATGGTTTCAGAATTATTATAATGAGTTTTTTTTCAATACTCCTTCTTCATTAACCTATAAAGCATTTGATATAATAACTTATCTTGTGCCGTTGACGGCAATATATAGAGAATATACCTTAGATGCTTTGTTGATGACTGAAAATGAGGGAGAAGAGTTGTTTTCTACCTTTGATTTCAAAAATATTAAGGTTAATGGAGGTCTGGAGAATAAAAGTTTATTTATTATTAATTACGGGTCGGACTATAAGATAAAGAGAATGCCTTTAAGATATTGAAAAACAATATTCTTAAGGGACATCATTTTTTTTTCGCTTTTCATTTGTAGTTTATAATAGTTTTATTATTTTTACGACCGAATATTTGGCTGGTGTTTTGATGGGTTTTAAGAGCATAGAAATAAGGCTTAGGAAGTTTATTTTATTCTGCGTATTTTTGTTTGTTGCGCTCTATGTACAAGCGACAGGCGAAAAATATTACTCAGGAGAAGGAGACGGTTATATACTTAGTGACATAGACTTTAAGTTGTCTAAAATACAGGGACAAATTAATGCTTGTATAGGGGATACGTCTCAGTTGTCATTAAGTGTTGCCGGTCATTCCGTTTACGAAAAACAATGGAAAAAAATAAAAAGTGGTGTTACAACAAACGTCGGTAGCGATACCACTGTTCTGATTTTTAACTCAATCAAAAGTTCCGATGCTGCCGAATATTTCTGTGAAATAACAGATGTCGTTACCGGTTACGTAGAACGTACGGATACGGTAGATCTCAGAACACATTCTTACCCTGATTTACGACTTACTGTTTCGCTCGACGAAATTGCAGTAGGTGCTTCAACGACATTAACGGCAACAGCAAGTGGTTCACCGATTTATTATGAATGGAATACGGGAGATTCAACGACTTCAATTACAAAAACACCTGAAAGAACCTCTATATATAAGGTAAAGGCTTATTACAATGAGGCTTGTCAGGTTAGTCGTTCTCAACAGGTTAATGTGGTCAGTTTGAAAATTGCTCCCGGACCCAATCAATATGCTTCCGTAGGAGATAGTGTAACATTAACAGCATATACCGATATAAAAGATGAGAATATAACATGGTATAAATTAATAACTGCATCGCCAATAGTGTCGGAAGATCCTGCGCCTGAACTTATCGCAGAATTGGGAGAAGATGTGACGAGGGAAGAGGTTGGTACCGGTAAAACTATTAGAGTATTGGCTTTGGAAACTGCTGTATATGAAGCAGTAGCCGAATTGACGGGTGTATCTACTTCTACGATGGTAATAGCCTACGTTAAACAAACAGGCAGTTATTCCGCTGGTGAAAACGATGGTTATACCCTTAGTAATGTGAATTTTAAATCATCTCCTATACAAGGAAATATTAATGTTTGTATAGGAGATACTTCTCAATTATCTTTGAGTATTGCCGGTCATTCCGTGTATAAGAAACAATGGAAGAAAATAAAAAACGGAAATGTTACAAATGTTGGTAGTGATACAACCGTTCTGATTTTTAATTCAATAACATCTAACGATGCTGCCAAATATTTTTGCGAAATAAGTGATGTTATTACGGGTTTGGTAGAACAAACGGATACGGTAGATTATAATGTATATGTTGCTCCTGATTTGCAACTTAGTGTTTCTGAGGAAGAAATAGCTTTGGGAGCATCAACAATATTAACGGTAACAGAGGTTTCTTCGCTTTCGCCTTTGCCGATTTATTATGAGTGGAATACGGGAGATTCAACGGCTTCAATAACTAAAACACCCGAAAGAACAACGGAATATAAAGTAAAGGCTTACTACAATGAAGCTTGTCCGGTTTCACTTTCTCAACAAGTTAAGGTTATAGAATTGAAACTGAGTCCGGGACCAAATCAATATGCTTCTGTAGGAGACAGTGTAACGTTAACCGTATATACCGATATAAAAGGTGAAAATATAAAATGGTATAAATTAATAACTGCATCACCGATAGCGTCGGAAGATCCTGCACCGGAACTTATCGCAGAATTAGGAGACGATGTAGAAAGGGAACCGGTCGGTACCGGTAAATCCATTAGAGTATTGGCTTCGGAAACTGCTGTATATGAGGCAGTAGCCGAATTAACAGGAGTAAAGGCTTCAGCAATGGTAATAGCCTATGTTAAACAACAAGGCAGTTTTTCCGGTGGTGAAAATGATGGTTTTGATTTAAATAATGCGGATTTTAGTGCGACAATAGAATTCCAAGATAGTTATTGTGAAGGTGATACCGTTAATATTCTGGCAAAAGTTAAAGGACGCTCAAATTATAGTTACGAATGGGTTAAGTATGGTGCTTCTTTCCCGAGTGGTGTAAGAAGTGATTCGAGTACGTTGAAACTTGATAGTGTGGATTTTGCAGATAATGGATTATTCTATTGTAAAATAACTGATGTCGTAACCAAAGAAACGAAAAACAGCGATACCATTAATATGGTTATATATCGTTATCCCAAGGCTGATCTTAGTTTCGTGAAACAACCCGGAAAAATTAGTTCCGTATTGTGTTACGGGGATAGTGTTTTATTGAACGCATCTATTTCTGAGGGAGGTTTGTACAATTTGGATAATTCTAAATATACTTACAATTGGAGTGGACGTAATGTTATAGGTAGACAAGATACATCTATCGTTTGGGTTCGACCCGGTGTTACTACGGATTATGTTGTGGCTATAAGTAATAATGGTTGTATTACACGTGATAGTTTGCATGTAGATGTATTTTCACCGAATGTTTATCTCCCTTCAAATGTGGTTGTTGCAGAACATGATATGTTGGAATTGCCCGCTGTTACAAATGTTCCTCCGACTACACCGGATAACGGTGCTACGATTGATTGGTATGTAAATTCTTTTGGCAATCATAGCGGTCAAACTTCTTATAAAGATACATTCAGATATTCTGACGTTACAACTTCTTTACAGATTTACGCTGTTCTTGGTTATGAAGGTTGTGTTGGAATGGACAGTACAACAGTATTAATTAAAAAAGGTACTGCTTATTTAGCCGGTATTGAAGATGGTTTTGCACAAAACTGTATAGATCCTGTTATTGATTCTTCCGTTCAAACGCAAATTGCAGGATGTACTGCCGATAGTATTGAATTCGGAGTTAATGCAAGAGGTACAAACATTCAATTTGTATGGCAGAAAGAGGTTAATTTTGAGTTTGTTGATTACTATAGGATTGCAGGTGAGAATGTAACGGGGGCAAGATCTCCTAAATTGAAATTCAAACCACCTGTGGCTGAAGATGAAGGTTTATATCGTTGTATTGTTACTAACGATTGCGGTATGGCAATAAGTGATACCTTTGCTCTTAGTGTAAGCGGTGCACCCGTTATAGTAAGCCGTCTCAATAGAAATTGGGATGTGTGTAGAGGAGACCAAATTGCCGATTTGGCTATAACAGTTAAGGTTACTAATAGTAATTATGATGACCTTAAATATGAATGGTTTAAAGATGGAGTGAAACTTACAGATACCATTGCAGGTATCAATGTCGGACTTAATAACTCCCAAAACGAAGGTTTATACAAAGTAAAAGTAACTAATGGTTGTGGTAGTACAACGGATAGCACTTATTTACCGATTTACTTCCCTGCTCAGATTTCAAATCTGTCAGGTAATGTATATGCTTGCGATGGTGATGATGCGGTATTTACCGTTGAAGTTAGGGGTGGTGCTCCGTATGAAATAGGACTTTATGAACTGAAGAACTTTAATGGAGTGAAGTATGATGATACTACTCTTGTAGGTACAGGTCAAAAAGTTATAGTGCCGAAAGTTTCTGCAAGTGAAGATAAAGATCGTAAATTCATTTGGAAAGTTTCAAATAAATGTGGTACCAGCACAAGTACAATGGTTACTCTTTTTGTTGAAAACTACCCTGTGATTGATTCCATAACAAAAGATCAACGTCTTTGTGCCGGAGAAAATTTGTCTCTCGTTTGTTATGCAACAAAGGATGTTACGCCACTTTCGTATCTTTGGTATAAAGACGGTAAGCCTACAAGTGTAGAAACATCTACATATACTAAGAATAGTATAAGCGCTGCCGATGCCGGTACTTATATTTGTCGTATAGCAAATACCTCGTGTATGAAGACAATGGACTCAGATCCTGTCGTTGTTACGGTAGTTGATAAACCTTCCTATCTTGCTCCGGGTATTCAGGTACGTGTGAGTGAAGGTGAAAATAATACGGGAGCTTACTGTTTGGGTACCGGTGTGAAATTATATGTAGATACATTGAGTACATACTCGATAGATAGTATGAGATGGTATTTCAACGGTAAACCTATGTACGATTCGAAATATGTTTACGGAACTGATTCTACAGAACTTTCTTTCGATTCTTTACTTATCTCAAATGGTGGTAAATATAGTCTTAGATTATACAATGAATGTGGTGTAACTTCTGTTCAAGAGTACACTTTGCCTCTTATTGAACCGGCAACATTCTTGGGCGATCAAAACAACATGAAGGATATCAGTTTGTGTTCAGGTGATTCCACGACATTGTCCGTCAAGGCAAAGGGAACTCAACCGATTATGTACACGTGGACGCTTAATGACAGAGTTCTTGTGGAAAATGGATACAAATCTTCTTACGTCGTAAAATCCAGCGATTTGGATGATGTTAGTCGTAATGTATATTGCTGTGAAATTCACAACGGTTGTAATTCTGTTGACATGTATTATAAAATTTGTGTTGATGTTACTCTTGTTGAACCGTTAGAATTTAAATTGTCCGGAGGTGGAAGTTATTGTTTAAATGAAGGTAAAGGTATGGATTTGACACTTTCCGGAAGCGACACTAACTACACCTATAGATTATATAGGAATGATATTATTGTTGAAACGGTTGAAGGTAATTCACTTGACTCCATATTTGGTCCGATAGTTTTCAAAGATAAACCGGCAGGCACTTATTATGCAACAGCTCAAGTGAAAGATTGTGAGTTCCAAATGGAAGGTGTTGTCGTGATTAAGTCTGAAACGGCACCGAGGAAATATAATATAACGTTAGAAAAAGATTTTTGTAATGGCACATCTGGAGCGATGTTAAGTATGCCTACAGAAAATAATGATGATATCCGCTATTCCTTATTTAGGTATATAGATGATACAATTCAGGGAAATGAGGAGTGGGAGTCTGCATATACAGTGCAATCGGGTACAGGTGGAAAAATCGAATGGACAAATATACAGGAAGGTACTTATAAGGTTGTTGCTGAAAATGTCCGTTCAGGATGTACAACGGAAATGAATCCTGTTACCATAACCAAAAAGGAACTACCTAGACCATTTACTATTGATTATGTTGCCGACAGTGTTTATTGTTTCGGTTCCTTAAGTAATGTAAGTTTGACGTTATCGGGAAATGAAGGGGAAACAAACTATACCTTAATTAAGAATGATACTCTTAATGTAGTAACTTCTACCGCCACAACGTGGCCAAATTTGGGAGAAGGAACCTACAAAGTTAAGGCTACTAATAAGTACAATTGTGAAGTAACATTCGGTTCTATTGAAGTTTTTGCAGAACGTGTACCGAAACCCGATCTTGGTGAAGATTTAATTTTCTGTAAAGGCGATTCTACTGATGTTGAGTGGGAACTTAATAATTTGAGTTCCAATGTATCTTATAGAATTGCTCAGGATGTTACTACCGATACATTTGTTTTATTGCCTAATAGTTATGTTACTACAATTGATTTACCTGCCGAAGCACATAAGTATTATGTAATTGCTACAAATAAGACAGGTTTGAAGTGTACTACCATTAGCGAACCTTTGTATGTGAAGGAAAATGATATGAAAGTAACGGTTCCTGAATCTATTATAATAGATAATGGAGATGATACAACCATTACGGCTACAGTTAATCGTAAAGATGTAAATGTTTCATGGGTACCTACGGATAAAATATTAAACGGGAAAAATGATAGTTTGACGATTAAGACGGTTCCTTTACAAAGTAGAACGTTATATACCATAACAGTAATCGATTCTTTAGGTTGTAGTGTTTCGGGGAAAACCGAAGTGATTGTAGTCGGAGGACCTTTGGTTATTCAAATTACCGAACCTGATATGGAAACGTCGGTTGATACGGTTCGTATATGTGATAACGAGTTGTTGAAACTTTATGCGTTGCGTGATGGTGGAAACGGAACTTATAAGCCTGTTAAATGGTATGACGGAAATAAAGAAATCGTAGCCGACAGTATATGGTTGAGTGATTATGATAAGAACGCTTCCGGTTATATTTATTTGGAAGTAACGAGTGCAGCGTTCACGGGAAGAGATTCTGTTTATGTTGAGTTGTTGGATACATTTAGCGTACCTGTTTTGTCTGATCATAAATTGGAATGTTTGGATAGTTCCATTTATGAAGTAAATGTGAGCGGACTTGAAGCAGGTGTTAATTATATGCTTGAATATAATAAACTTAATGTTGGTACATATAAGCCCTATGGAGATACGGTTTCCGGTGATGATGGTTCTTCACATACCTTTACAATAGATGATCTTGCTGATAGCAATGGTTACTACCGTTTGAAGGTGTTTAAGAATTACAACGGTAAAGTTTGTGCAACATACGGAAATCCTATTGAACTTCGATTGAATCCGAAAGATTTTGATCTCACTAAAGACAATGAATATTGTTACGAAGCAAATCGTAAGGATACTATTCGCATGGCTGGCAGTCAGAAGGGAGTGGATTATACTTTAATAAGAGTGCCCGACGGAGATAAGGTTGCTACGGCAGTGGGTACGGATAGTGTTCTGAATTTCATAGGTGCTTATGGAGAAGGTACTTATAAAGTTTTGGCAAAATCCGGTTCTTGCGAAAGATATATGTCAGACAGTGTAAAAATCGAAGTACATGATCTTCCGGTTGCGAAAGTTGTTGCGGGTAAAGGTGAATATTGTCTGCCTCTGGGAAGTGAAGTTAGTATTGGAGTTAATAGTGCATCTGCCGGAGTTACATACGAATTGATTAGAATAGCAAACGGTGTTAAAACGCATTTGGATACGTTGACGGGTCCCGGTAATTTGAATTTCGGGGAATTTTCCGAAGCAGGTGAATATCATGTTTTAGCAACAGAACAAGCTTTCGGATGCGAAACAGTATTTGACGAAAAGGTTAACATTGGTGAAGCACCTCAAGATTTTGAAGTTGAAGGTGGTAATGAATATTTACATGGAGAATCTCCCGACTCTACCACTGTGAAAATACATACAACGATAGTTGCGGGAGTTATCTACGAATTGTATAATGTGAATGATGCAGTTAATCCTGTTGGTACTTTCGGAAATTATAATAATGATACCTTATACTATAAAGGTGTATTACCTCAGGGATCATACATTGTTAAAGCACATGTGGGTAATGATTGTAAGTACACTCCTGATGACACAGTGTTGATAAAAGCAATTGTAAAGGAATACTGCATAACCGGTGATACGTTGTTCTGTAATGTTGATGCTACTTCCGGTGTGATGATAGGAATAGATAGCACTCAAACAGGTGTAAAATATATTTTACAGAAATACGACACTCTTACTGAGCAATATGTTGATGTTGATAATAAAGTAATTGAAGGCACAGGTTATTCTGCAAACTTTGTAGGAGTATTTAAGGATGGAGACTATAGGATTGTTGCCGATAACGGAACACGTCAATTGATGTGTGGTGTGTTGAGAGTTCGCAAGGAAGTGATGCCTGATCCGAAAACGATAGTAAGTATTGATGGCGAGGCTTGTGTGGATAGTGCAATGACTATAAAGATTGCGACGGAACTTGGTGTGGATTATGTACTTTATTTCAAAGGTAGTGTTACAACTTATGATACTTTAAATGGAACGGGAGGAGAATTAGTTTGGAATATTCCTGATGTTGAACGGGGTACATTTAGAATATCTGCCGACAACGGTAAATGTGAAGTGATGTTGAATACTTCAATTGAAACCGGCGAAAAACCGACAATAGGCACACTTGAAGGTGTAGACTCATTATGTGCGAATGTAAAAGGAGAATTGTACTTAACTTCTTATGATCCGTCGGCTAATAATATACTTTATAATTTGAGAGGAGATACTATTGCCAAAGGAGGTTTGAAAAATAATAAGTTTACTTTCGCAGAAGTTGGTCCCGGCACATATTATGCGGTAGCTGCAATCGGAATGTGTGAAGTGAGAAGCAATGATTATAAAATTGATTCTATAACAGCTGTGGAATTGCCGTCAAGTTTGCAATTTGAATTCGATGAATGTGTTGAAAGGGGTGAGGGTAGTCTTAGAATAACCGGATTATCTACTTCACAGACTTATTATATAAAAGGTGGTTCGCTTGGTAATATTGAATTTACTTCCGTAACGGATACTTTGTTTGAAAATCTTGCTTGGGGTGAATATTGTCTTTCTGCTGTTGAAGAAGGAAGTAACTGTCCGAGCCTTGATACTTGTATCACTTTGAAAGCTATTGCTCCTACGGATACATTAATCAATAGCATGGTATATTGCGAGGAAGAAGAGGGTGTTAGACTTAAACTTTCGGCTTTCACGTATGGTGGAGTTTACTCCGTTTATGATACTGCAGGCAACCTTGTTGTAAAGAATACGAGTTCCGCTACTTTCGCAGGAACTTACGAAGAAGGCATTTATATACTTGAAAATACGTTCACCGATGGTATCTATCCTACTTGTAAGTTTGTGGATACATTTGAAATAGTTAAGCGTGAGTTACCTTTAACTTCTATTAAACCGTACGTAGTCGGTGGTGGTTTGGCATGTTCCGGTGATACGATAAATGTAGGACTTGATTCTACGGAAATAGGAATTATGTATATTTTGAGAAAGGTTACTACAAGCGGTAATACAGACTTGGATACGATTTACGGTAACGGAGCAAGCATGCAATTTGATGCTTCAATTTCCGAAGTTGCTAAGTATTCTGTTTATGCACAAATTGTAGGAACTTCATCTGAGTGTGGTGTAATTTTGGACGAAGAGATATCAATTAAAACCACACCTGCCGATGTGTCATTGACTCCATGCTTCCTTTGTGGTGATGAAGGTTCCGAATGTGATGTGGAAACATCTCGTTTGCAGTCCGGTGTACAGTATATTATCTATTCAAGTTACGGAATAGCTTTGGATACACTTCTCGGTCCCGGCAAGAAGACATTTAGCGGATTGGAAGTGGGTGATTACTATGTTATTGCGACGGATACAACTACAGGATGCTTCGACACAATGTCTGTTAGACCGAGTGTTACAAGATTGGCTTTGCCGGTTAAATACACATTAACGTCGGCTTGTGATACTGCTTCTGATATTGATATAGAAGGAAGTGATAGTACTGTTAATTATATTCTTTATAGAGGTAATGCTCCTATTGATACTTTAGCAGGTACCGGTTCGGCATTGAGTTTTGATCGTCAAAATGTTGCAGGAGTTTATAAAGTGCGGGCAGAGGTAGCCACCAATTGCGGTGTGTGGCTCACGGATAGTGTTATTATTTATGAATCTCCGTTAAGTGATACCTTATTGTTGCAGGGAGAATATTGTGATGAAACGAGTACTGTTAAAATAGCATTATCAGGTAGTGTAAGGGGTTGGACATATACGTTGAGTCGTAACGGATTTGACTCTCAATATAAAAAGAATGGCACCGGAAGTACGCTTATTTGGGATGCTTTCAATAAAGGTGTATCTTTTGTGGAAGGTGCCGAATACGTTGTTAGTGCTAAAAATACTTGCAAAACATATAATATAGATACGATTATTATTTCGGCTCCGGTTTTGCCTTCAACTCCGGTACATTTTATAGAAAGCAGTCAATTCTGTCAACAAGAAGGTTTCTCGTTGACTTTAGATACGAGTGTTCTCGGAGTTGAATACACTTTAATTTTGAAAGATATTGTAAACGGCAAGGAGAGACCGGTAGAGATGCTGAAAGGGACCGGCGACAGTTTACGTTTTGTAGAAAATTATCTTGCGCCCGGTAACTACATATTATATGCAAATTTCACAGGTAGTGTTTGTAAAACCAAAGTACTTGAAAAGACTATGTCGGTCGTAAACTCTAAGAGTATAACTTTCTTGGGTGAAGATGTTTGTTTGGCTACCGACGGCAGCGGAGAAATAAGGAATTTACAAATCGGAAATAGAAGTTTGCCGAGAGATAACGATGGTACTTATTACCTCTATCTTAACAACAAGTCAAATATTGTAGACGCAATTTATCCGGAGGATCAGAGCAATACATTTGCGCCTCAGTCGGCAAAAGGATGTTATGGTGTTTATTTTGAACACACATCAAGCGGTTGTGTTACGGATATTTCTACGATGTATTGCCTCAATGAACCTCCTAATGTATACGATTTGGAAAGTCCTTATTCAGGAGACACGATTAAACTTTGCTTGGGAGATTCCGTTTGTTTGAAATTGTCCGACAGTGATACCAACACTCGTTACAGGATAGTTAAGAATGGTGATCCTTATGGTTCCGGCAATAATTGGGTTAAAGGTACAGGCAATGAATTGAAAGTAGGATGTGTGAATGCTGCCGATGGTATTTATTTGACGGTCAATCAGTATAACGGTACTTATAGAATTGAAGCAAACAACGGTTGTCAGGTGTTGATGAACGACAGTATAATGGTTAAATTCAATGTTCTACCTTCGCTTGTTCCGACAAGTGCCGACTTCCATTATTGTGAAGGAGGAGAGGGAGTTAATGTTACGTTGATGAAACCTTCCGATGATAATATAACTTATTCAATGGAAGTTCCGGAAGGAACTATGTATCCGACAGAAGTAGACGGTAAATTGGTTTTTGAAACTTTAACGGATTCAGGTTATTATAGAATTACAGCAGTAAACAGTGTTACAGGCTGTGAAAAGGTAGACAGTGTTAAGGTCGTTATTGACAGTTTACCTGTGCCGTTTGTGTTAACGTCTTTGCCTAATGAGTATATCTGTGTGGATGGTTCGGTAACATTGAAGCTTGCCGGCAGCGAATCGGGGGTTAAGTATACGCTTTTTAAAGACGGAGAAGAAACCAACAACGTTCGTTACGGAACAGGTAATGCTTTGAATTTCACAAATATCAGGGAAGCAGGCAGATATAGGGTTAGAGGTCAGTATCAAGATACGTATTTATGTGAACGAGATATGTACAATTTTGTGGATGTCAAACTTGCCGATACGGTAGATCGGTATGACGTTGAAGGTACACGTACATCTTATTGTTATTCTACTACAGAGCCTGAAGATAAGGGTATTATCACTTTGCTTGGTAGCACAGAAGGTGTTGAATATGAATTGTATGCTGATGGTGTAGCCACAGGTAAAAAGCAATACGGTACCGGTGAAGCTTTGGTTTGGAGCGAATTGGAAGGAGAATATTGTGAGCAGCTCGGCAATGAAATGGATGATGAAGATTCCGGTGTTTTATATAGTATTTGGGCACGTGATACGACTTCAAATTGTATGGCTTCAATGAAAGGTAGTTTCTACATTGTCATAGAAACATATCCTAATATAACGTATTACCACCCAAGTAGTGATATTGAAGTTTGTGAGGATTCTTTGGTTAACTTCTCTGTTATTGCAAATGGTTGTAGATTACATTATGACTGGCTGCATAGAGGTTTTGATAATGCATCGATAGATACGGTTAAATCCGGTTCGGAAGAGTATCTTGTATATGATGCTGTTAAATACACGGATTTGGGTTATTATTGGGTTTCGGTTTCCAACACTTGCGGAACCGATGAAACTCAGATGATTCGTATGAATGTGAATCGTAATATGGAAATTAAGCCTAATAGGGATGCTGTTATATGTAATTTGATTAATACAACAGTTAACTTGGAATCCATACTTTACGGTAAGACTTATACATGGTATAAGGCAAATGAACCGGAAAAGATACTTGGTACTAAGGCTGTTTTGCAACTTTCCAATTTGACGGAAGAGAGTGCCGGCAAGTATGTATGTGTTGCGAACAACGGATGCTATACATTGATTGATACTCTTGAATTGCGAATAGGAGACCCGACGAAGATTAGAGTATTGAAAGGTGATTCCACGACGTTGTGCATTGGTAGTTCGTTTGAATTGCAATTAGAAATTGGTCAAAAAGATACTGTTGCATGGTTGTTAAACGGACTTCCTACGGGTGCGACAGGGGCATATTTACATTTGAATGATATCACTAAGAATGATGCCGGACATTATTCTGTGCGTGTTAGTGGTCAATGTAGTGAATATGAAATGGCTGTTGCCGATTTGGCAGTACAAGATACTATTAAAGTTATTAGACACACACCTAACGGCACTATTATTTGTCCGGGTGAAGATGCGGAACTTTTCATAGAAACCGAACCTTCGGAAGGAGTAGAATATTTGTGGGAATACAAGGGTGAGACTATAGGCACTGAAAAACAAATCAAATATGGTAATTTGGATACGAATTATGTAACAAACGTGTTCAGAGTAACATTCAGTAATGCTTGTAAGGTGCTTGATGCGGAAGGTAAGGATATGAATTATCGTGAGATAACATTATTGGCAACGCCTACCGTGAGTGCAAAAGATCCTATACATGAAATTGTAGCATGTGCCGGAGAAAAGCCTGATACGTTAATTGTACTGGAACATAATGAAGCACTTGGAGTTAAGTATGAATGGCATTTCTACAGCAATACACAGGATACGATAGCTATTCCGAGAGCGACTAGCACCGATTCCATACGTATAAACCTTCAACCGAGAAGTAACGGTTATTATTTCTGTGTGATTTCAAATGGTTGTGATATAGTGGCAACTAATGCGACCTACGTTAAGGTAGACAGTGTGCCTGTGATACGAGAAGAAAACCTTACCGATACAACACTTTGTGAAGGAGAACCGTTTATGTTCAAGATGAATACTACCGGCGGTTCGGTTGTTTACACTTGGGTTATGAAGAATAAGGAAGGAATAGTCGACACCATACGTGAAGTGCAAACTAACGAATATGTAAGTAGTGATTCGCTTGAAATACCGTATTTGTCAATGGATCTTGACAGTGTATTGATATGGTGTAGTGTTTACAATCATTGTGATGTTCAAGGAACGTCTACCGATACGATGTTATTGCGGATTAATCCGTTGCGTACAGCTACGTTTACATCACCGGATACTTTATTATGTGATGATGAGGAAGGCGTTTTGGTTGTTGAACTTACAACAGGAACTGTGCCTTGGGGATATTCTTACATAACTCCGGATATGGACGTTGTAACAAGAGAACCTATTTCTAACTTGGTTGATACGTTGCATATTACGAAGGAAGGTACTTATCTTCTTGAATCACTTTGGGATGCTACCGGTTGTGTCAATGACGAAGTTAAAGGCAAGGTTACCTTTGTGCGCAGGGAATCTTCTTCCGTAGAATTTAGCGGTGGTGGTAAGCTTTGTGCAGGCAGTGAAGGAGAATTGGATATTCTTATTAAGAAGGGTGTCGGTCCTTGGACAATTAAGATGATAGCTCTTTCTGACGTAACATCAATAATGTCGCCCGTAAAGGTTAGCAGACGTGATACGACTATCAACGTAGCTCCCGAAAAGGATACGAGGTATAAGATTTATGAGGCAATTGATTTGGGTACCGGTTGTGAGGCTTCTGTTGATGATAGCGTGGTATTTGATGTTAAACCTCTTGATTATATACAATTTGTTACGGATCGTGCGGATGTCGGCACTTGTGCGGATGTAGATATAAGAGAATTGTTGCAACCGAGTATAGGTGGAGTTTCTTTGGGTGATGACGGCGATTTCTATGTTAACGGCGTACTTTCAACTTCGGAAAGATTGTTGCAATCACAATTGAAGCCTAATACTTGCTATACCGTAGAGTGTCGTTATGTTGATGATTATGCTTGTAGTATGCGTTCCGAAGAAGTTCAGATATGTGTTGACACAATGCCTTACGGTGGACTTACGGTAGATGAAATATCTTGTTGGAATGAACAACCGGCTTATGCGAAAGTACGTTTTTCATCGGCAGTTGATTATGTGAAGATACGTGAAACAACGTGGAAGCAGTGGAATAACGCTATAAATAATAATCCGAAAGTGATAGAAAGAGAAATCAGCAGTACGAGCAGTACACCTTCACCGGTTTATACTCTTGATAGTGCTATGATTGACAAATTGCCTTCCGATGGAACGTTTATGATACCGTTGAATTGGAACAGCATTGATAGTCCCGATTCATGTAAGATATTTGAAATAGTAAGCATGACGGATAAATACGGTTGTACGTTTAATGTTTCGACAGCGATTTATAAGTCCGATTACGTTGACACTGTTTATTATCATACAAGTGATAAAGTAGAATATTGGGTTCGTAGCGGAGCAATGGTTGCAAGTCTCGGAGATACCAACAGTTGGCAATATGGTTTGACATCAATAACTATTGCAGCCGGCGACAGTGTGGAAGTGAAAGCACGTCTTGTTGAAGGTGAACCGTCGTGGAGCATGCCGGGCATAGATTTGCTGAACGAACAGAGCATGGAAGCAGTTAAAGCTCTTTATCCGACAGAGGATACAACCTACAACCTTGCTGTAAGCGATGATATTTGTGGTGAATCGGGCTTAGATATTGAATTAAAGGTAAGCATTGCCGACACCGGTTATATAAGTGCTCGTTTGTGGTTGGAAGGACCTTATGACACTTTGACCAACCTCATGGTTAGCAACATTGCAACTGAACTCGGCTTACCTTCTGTCGGAAGTTTGAAGAATTTACCGAGAGCATTTGCAGGTGAACACTTGATAGATTTCGTGAAGTTGGAAGTTCGCAGAGGTAAATCGGCTGCGGAAGTGGCAGGAATGGAAGCGGGTACCACCGTAGTTACCTCAGATTCGTGCTTGTTGTTGTCCAATGGTTATTTGCTTGACCTTACCGGTGATACGTTGATAGGTTTTGCAGGAATGATTACTGCCGATAATTCTTCGGGCTACATTGTGGTAAGCCAGCGCAATCACTTGGAAGTTATGACGGCTAAACCGATAGAATTCCGTGCTAAGGATTCAAGGAAAGGTGTCGTTGTTGTAGATTTCAGTAATGATAGGACTATTTATGACGATGATCATTATCTTTTGAACAATATGACTATTCGAATGGTTGGAGGTAAAGCAAGATGGATGTTGAGTGCCGGAGAATTGCATTGGGGTGAATTGTTTGATGAAATTGAGAACGAATTAGGTTTGTCCGCATCGCAAGTAGAGGCTTGGAAACCGAAACAAATAAATAACAACCTTATCACTGTGTTTGATGCAAATCATGTGTCTTTATGGTTGACGGGAGAAGATGCAACTAAGTCGACGGCTTTGAACGGAATATTGGGAAGATTACTTGATGTGAATTTTGACGGTGATGTGGACTGGCCAACATGGAATTCAATAGACAACAGAGCATCAAAGGAAACTAATTCCAAGCTTGATTGGGATATTGCTTACAAGAATATGAGAAAGTATTCTCTACTGAAATAGTAGAATGAAATTTAAAATCAGGGTTCTTATAATACATAAGTAAGAAAGAGGTTGCTAACATATTGGAAGCAACCTCTTTCGATTTTTAATATGAGTAAAGAGATATGATGAGTGGTTGGGTTTATAACCACTTTTTCTTTTTGAAGAATATCAGCAATATACAAGATATTATGACCATGATAGCCAGAACTATGAAATAAGCGTAGCGGTAGGTGAGTTCCGGCATGTAATTGAAGTTCATACCGTAGATACCGGCAATAAAAGTGAGCGGAATGAAGATAGCTGAAAATATGGTTAGCACTTTCATAATTTCATTTGTGCTGTTGCTTAGGTTACTGCTGTAAGTATTTTGTTGTTCGCTCACGATGGTGTAGTAAATTTCTATAGATTCAAGAGCTTGAGTTATCAGACTTTCAAGGTCTTTAAGATAGCTTGATGTGCGTGGGTTGAGTAAGTCGGAGTCGCTACCCATAAAGCGGGTAATCACCTCTTTCACGGGGCGTATGCTTTTGCGGGCGTAGGAAAGCTCGGTTTTAAAATGGTAGATGTCTTCAATGATTTTAGGATCATTTGATTGCAGATTTTTCTCCTGATTTTCGATAGCGTTACCGAGTTTTTCAATGTTTAGAATATAGTTATCAACCAGAGTGTCAATTAAAGTGTAGCAAAGATAATCGGGAGAGTAGGAGCGTATTTTACCTAATCCGGAATAGAGACGTTTTTTATTGTCTTCAAAATAGGGGTATTCACCTTCTTGTATGGTGATTATATATTTTTTGCCTAAAACGATGGATATTTGTTCGGTGTACACTTTATTTTCTCTTTTATGGTAGCTAAGAGATTTGAGAATAAAATAAAGATGGTCTTGGTCTTCGGAGAACTTCGGACGTTCATCGGTGTTCAGAATATCTTCCAGAACAAGCGGGTGTATATCGCATACATCGCCTAATTCGCGGAAAATATCGGTGTTGTGCAGTCCTATTATATTTATCCAAGTTGTGTATTTATCGGAGAAATATTGTGTTATTTCACTGATTTTTGAGAGTTGATGTTCTTTGATTTCCTCTGTGTTGTAGCAAATTGCGGAGATTTCAACGTTTTCAATCTTACGAGTACCAATGAAAACAGGGAAGCCCGGCGGCTTCCCCTTTGAAAGTGATTTATCTTTTAGAAATCGTGCCATGAACGATTAATTTTTAGTTTCTTCTTTCTTGACAACCACCACCGGCATCGGTTTCGTGGCTTCGCCTGTGTAGAGGCTCACGTGAGGAAAGGGAATTTCGATATTTTCCTTATCGAAAGTTTTCTTAAGTCGGCGGCGGAATTCGCGTCCCACAGCCCATTGTTGACCGGGTTTGGTGGTGAATTTAACAAGTATGACAACGGCACTGTCTGCAAAGTCGTTCACTCCGAGAAGGTCGAAAGCAGTGATATAGCCACCTATTTTACTATCTTTTCTAAGTTCGTCGGCAACTCCCTGTATCACTTCGCTAACTCTGTCGGTGTCTTCCTTGTAGGCTATGCCGATGTTGAGCAAAATGGCTGAATAGCCTTTGGTTTGATTGGCAAGGTCGTTGATTTTACCGTTTTGAACGATGTGGACTATGCCGTTTCCGTCACGTATTGTTATGGTACGCATTTCAATGTTTTCCACCGTGCCGGATATGCCGTTGATAGTAACAAAATCGCCTGTACGTATTTGATCTTCGAGAAGAATAAAGAAACCGGAAATGAAGTCTCTAACGAGTTCCTGTGCACCGAAACCGATGGCAAGACCGATGATACCGGCACTTGCGAGCAACGGAGCTATGTCGATGTTGATTTTTCCGAGCAAGAGAATGATGAAGATAACCCAAAGAAAAACTTTTCCTATATTTTTGATAATGCCTGCAATGGTTTGACGTCTTTTGGAAATTTCTCCCAGTTCGGCTTCATCGTAGCGGGAAGATAATTTTTTCGGCATTTTCTTCATCCTGTGAGTGATGAAGGTCAAAACATACATTAATACGAGAAAGAGCAATACGAGAATTGCTATTGAAGGTAATTCTTCTTTTGCCCAGTTTATAAAACCCGTGAAAAGGTCGTGCCAGAAAGAGGATGTGATAATTTTTTCCGTAAAATCCTGACTTTCTGTTGCTAATAAGATAAATAAATTTTGCATGATTTTAAATTTTAAATTGTTTTCGGGGTAAGGTACGTAATATATGGGGAAAAGGTTAATTTTTTAGCAAGAAAAAATATTCTAACATTTTTTTGCGGATATTAAAGATTTAATTGAGCGTAAAATATTGTGGTTCGATATACCCGAATTGCTCACGAGATTTTGTTATCTTTGTCCGAAAGAAGCGATAGAATGGCACTTCCAATAAACATAAACGAGCTACTCAAGGGTAGGGTGATCGAGTGGGACAGGCTCGAATTCAAGCGTGGTTGGAATCCCGAAGAGGTTGTTCACACCATCTGTGCTTTTGCCAACGATATCAACAACTGGGGCGGTGGGTATATCATCGTCGGAGTGGATGAGGTCGATGGTCAACCACAATTCCCGCCTGTTGGTTTGCAGGAAAATCAGATCGACCGAATTCAGAAGGAGTTGGTTGAGTTGTGCCACACAATAGAGCCGCACTATCGTCCCGTCACCGAACCGGTGGTTTTCGAGGATAGGCTGATATTTATCATCTGGGTTCCCGGCGGTGATGCCCGTCCCTATAAGGCACTACAAACGCTGGGTGCTAAGTCTCAAAAGAGAGTCTATATCCGACAAGGCTCGGTCACCAAGCCTGCCTCCAAAGAAGAAGAGCGTTTCCTTAATACGATTTCGATTGCACCGCCGTTCGACGACCGTGTGAACCACGGGGCTTCAGTAAACGATTTGGATAAGGACTTGATGGTCGAGTTCCTGTATGAGGTCGGTAGCGATTTGTATATCGACGCGCCCTCCACCGGCAAGGAGGAGTTGGCACGGCAGATGCAACTACTGAAAGGGTCGAAAGAGTATCAACTTCCAATCAATGCCGCCTTGTTGTTCTTCAATCGCGAGCCCCACAAGTTTTTCCGAGGCGCAGTATCGGAGGTTGTTCTTTATAACGACTACGATGGCATACAATTTACCGAGAAGACTTTCCGTGGGTCGATATTCAAACAGATAAAAACCTTGTTGGAATATCTGCGCAGTGCGGTGTTGACCGAAAAGGTGATAAAGATTCCGGGGCAAGCCGAAGCACTCCGCATTTGGAACTATCCCTATGAGGCGGTCGAAGAGGTTGTCTCGAATGCTTTTTATCATCGCAGTTATGAGGATCAGAATCCGATAGAAATAAGTGTCTATCCCGACAAGTTGGTCGTGCTCTCGTTCCCGGGTCCTCTACCACCGGTCGATAGAGAGGCTTTGAAGAGCCGCAAGATACTTTCGCGCAATTACCGCAACCGGCGCATTGGTGATTTCCTCAAAGAATTGGACTTGACCGAAGGGCGCGGCACCGGATTTCCGATTATCTATCGCAAGATGGAGCAGAACGGCTCACCCACCCCGACGTTCGAGACCGATGACCGGCACACTCACTTCTTGGCGGTTTTGCCCGTGCACCCCGATTTCCTAAATGAGAATATCGAAGAGCCACACAAAATCGAGCCATCGAAGTTGAAATCTCCGAAGGCTATGGAAATTTTAGAGTTCTGCAAGGAGCCGAAAAGTCGCAAGGAGATAATGGATATGTTGGGGGTTTACAATAACACGAAGAATTTTGAACGATATATCAAGCCTCTGATTATTGAGGAATTATTGCTCTTGGAAATACCAGAAAAGCCGAGTAGTTCGAAACAACGATATTATACCACTACCGCATATTCTGCTGATAGTTCTTTGGGAGACTAAGTGTAGGTATAAGTGTAGGTATAAGTGTAGGTATAAGTGTAGGTATAAGTTGGAGACTAAGTTGGAGACTAAGTGGAGACTAAGTTGGAGACTAAGTGGAGTTAGATAATGAAACCAATGCCGACCTTCATATATGGCTCACATATAAGGTTATGAAAATTAGGCTCTACGAGCCGAAAGACAATCACAGTTTCCTTGCCTGAAAGGCAAAATTTTCATAACCGTAGGTCAAGCGAAGCGCGACCTGCGGTAGGACACGGGCGACCTACGGCAATTCCTGCGAACATGCACGCATGTAGTGGCGTATGGCATACGCCACTACAACATACGCCACGTATACTGTTACCCCTCCGGTCGCTGACCGGAGGTTATGAAAATCAGGCTCTGCGAGCCGAAAGACAACATAAATCCTTGCCTGAAAGGCAAAATTTTCGTAACCGTAGGTCAAGCGAAGCGCGACCTACGGTAGGACACGGGCGACCTACAGTAGTACCAGACATCATCTACGGGCGTATGCCGGACGCCCCTACATTGCAGGCGTTGCGGATATTATATGGTGGGGCGTGAAAATTTTTCTAACATTATTTTGCAGATATTAAAGATTATTTTTTACATTTGCATCGCAATAGTTTCTTTGCAAAAACCATGGTATATTGAGGCTCAAAAATCGGTGAAAATCAATGAAATAGGGTCGTTTGCAAAAAGAAGCTAACTGCAATATTTCTAAACAATTACAACATATCAAAATGAAAACGGAAGAGA
>JAISHE010000006.1 GCA_031262745.1 Culturomica sp.
ACAAAGCGGTTTATACTGCTTTGTTCTTTATTAAGGCGAGGTAGCTCAGCAGGTTAGAGCGCATGATTCATAATCATGAGGTCGGCGGTTCAAGCCCGCCTCTCGCTACAAAAGAAAATGGGGGCTTTCCTAAGAAATTAGGTAAGCCCTTTTATTTTTTATATGCTTTTTTATAAATTCTTTTACTACATTTGTAAGTAGTTATATCATAAGAGATATTTTACGTATTTAATGTATGCTTAATTTTTTAATATGAAGAAAATACTAATTGCTTTACTTGTCTTGATGGGCTTGGCAAGTTGTGTGGAAAAAGAGATTACAGTTACGGTTAAAAATACTGCCGATTTTAAAAGATCGCATGAAACGGTTGAAATTCCATGGAGTGAATTGCAGAAGATTAATCCTGCTGTGGCAGAAGATGTGGTTGTAACGGATGAGAATGGAAGTGAAATTCCTTCGCAGTTGATATACAAAGGTAGTAATCTCCCTCAGTCGTTGATATTTCAGGTAACTGTAGATAAACATGCAGATAAAACGTATAAAATAGTCAAGGGTAAAGCTACTGTCTACGAATCTAAAGTTTTCGGTAGATTGATTCCTGAACGTAAAGACGACTTCGCTTGGGAAAATGATAAGATTATATATCGTATTTACGGTCCAGCTTTGGAAGCAACCGGCGAAATAAGTAACGGTATTGACGTTTGGATGAAATCTACGAGTGAGTTGGTTATTGATAGATGGTACCAAGCAAATGATTATCACGTTGATCACGGTGAAGGTATGGATGCTTATAAAGTCGGTCGTACGCTTGGGGGCGGTGCGATGGCTCCTTATTGGAACGGAGAACTTGTTTTGGGTAATAACTTTATTTCACACGAGATTATCGAAAAAGGTCCGGTTCGTTTTTCTTTTAAATTAACTTATGCACCTTATAAAGTAGGTGAAAAAATGGTTATTGAAACACGTTTATTTTCAATAGATGCCGGTAGTCGACTTACAAAAGTGGAATCCACATTTGCAGATGCACCTGCCGGTATGCAAGTGGCTGCGGGTATTGTGCTTCGTGAAGGCGGTGAACAAATGACAGATTTGAGTAAAGGTATTGCTGCTTACTGGGAACCGCAAAACAATGATAACAATGTCAATAACGGTCATATAGCTGTCGGTGTCATCATTCCCGAAGGTATTACCGGCATTTCAGAACAGGAAGGTCATCTTTTGGCAATTGCCGACTACAATTCAAAACCTATTGTTTACTACATAGCTTCCGGTTGGAGTAAAGCAGGCATAGATAATGCCGCAGCATGGTTTGAGATCATGAATTCGGAAGCTACGATGCTTTCAAATCCTTTGAAAGTAATGGTGAAATAAGGACAAACGTAATAAAAAAGCGACCGAGAAAACTCCCAGTCGCTTTATTAATTTTGTACCCGAGGTGGGAATCGAACCCACACGATATTGCTATCACTGGATTTTGAGTCCAGCGCGTCTACCAATTCCGCCACCCGGGCAAAGAACTCGGCTGCAAAGGTATATAAAATCATATTAACTGCAAATATTCTGAGAAAATCTTTGCATAAAAAAATCTTTGCATAACTTTGTGCTTCTTGGATTACCTTATAATATATATTTATAAATGAAAAGGATTATAATTGTCATTTTACTGCTGTTACAGATGTTCGTAAAGGCAGATGTGTTAAACAAACTGAAACAAATCGAAGCAATAAGCGGTGTAGAAAAAATAGATGTGCAACCGTTCACGGAAAGTTATCTGTTTTGGTTTGAGCAACCTGTTGATCACAATAATCTCTCAGGACCAAAGTTTAAACAGAAAGTGGTGATTAGCCACAGGTCTTATGAGGCACCGATAGTCGTAGAGTTAGCGGGTTATAATCTGAAAAATTATAATGAAACGGAATTATCAGCGTTACTTAAATCAAATCAAATCAAGATTGAGCACAGGTTTTTCGATAAAAGTGTACCGGAAACCGGTATAGAGTGGCAATATTTAACAATAAAACAGTCGGCAGCCGATCACCATGCCATAATCGAAGCACTGAAATCAGCCTTATATCCACAATCAAAATGGATTTCCACAGGTATAAGTAAAGGTGGGCAAACAACAATTTTTCACCGTTATTTCTATCCCGAAGATGTTGATGTGAGTGTTCCATACGTGGCACCTTTCAATTTGGACAGAGTGGATCCACGTATCGAAAAGTTTTTGAATAAACTTGGCACGTCCAAAGGTAGTTTGGGGTCATTCATGCTAGGCAAGAGTGAAAATAAATCACAATGTCATTATGATGTGCGTGATTTTCAACTACTTTGTTTTAAACGTAAGGCGGAATTATTGCCTTTATTGGAAGAATATACAAAGGGAAAAGGATATACGTTTAAGAAAGTGGGGAGTACGGAAAGGGCTTTTGAACTAATGGTACTCGAATATCAATTCGCTTTCTGGCAATGGGGTACGGAATGTGGCAGTATACCTGCGGGAGAAGATGTTGAAGCGACTGATATTTTTAAACATCTTTTAAGTGTTTCCGGACCTGATTTCTTTGAAGACAAGGAGATTGAACGCATGTATCCTTTTATGTATGCAGCCTATACGGAAACAGGTATGTATGATTACAAGACAGCTCCTTTCAAAAAATATTTGCCGGATAATAAGAAGAATATTACTTTTGATTTTGCCCTACCGGAAGGAGTTTATGTTCCGGCATTTAACAAATTGCAGGCTGAAGCGATAATCGCTTGGATGCAAACCGACGCCGAGAATATTCTTTTCATTTACGGTGGGCAGGATCCTTGGGCTGCTACGGCTGTGGAACTGAAAGACAATATAAGGTGTAGAAAATACATTAAACCTGATATGAGCCATCGCTGTCGTATTAATAGTTTTGAAGCGATTACTCGTGAGGATATTAAGATTACACTTACAGATTGGTTGAAATAATTTCTATTATCGCCTTTGTGGCTCCTAAATGACTGAGTACGTAGTTGCCGGCATGTTGACCGGCTGCTGTTCGTGTTTCTTCGTCGTTTAGAAGATTGTCGAAAATCTTGTGCAAATCATCTTCATTGTTGACACTAAATCCGCCACCGCTGTTAATTAACTCAACGGCTTCATTGAAACGTTTGTAATTGCTGCCGAAAACAACGGGTAATCCGTAGACTGCAGCTTCCAAAGTATTATGGATACCAACTCCAAATCCTCCGCCTATGTATGCAAGTTTACCGTAGCGATAAACGGCGGACAGAAGACCAATGCAGTCGATGATAAGTACATCGGCTTGTTGAATTGTATTCACATTGTCGCTTAGCTTAGCAATTTTACGCTGACTTTTTTCGACTATACCTTTAATATGAGAACCGCCGATTTCGTGCGGTGCTATTATCCATTTATTATTGTCATTGGAGTTATTTATATAGCTGAAAAGCAGCTCTTCGTCAGGTTGCCATGTGCTACCGCATATAATGGCTTTTTCTCCTTTGCAGAACAACTCCGCTTTTTCAATTGTCTTGGCAGAATCGGCAATTTGTTTAACACGGTTGAAACGGGTGTCGCCGGTAATTTTATAATTACACACATTTATAGATGCTAACAACTTTGCAGATTCTTCATTCTGTACAAAAATTAGATTAAAGAGATGCAAGATATTTCTATAAAATCCGCCCCACGCTTTGAAGAATATTTGATTTTTGCGAAATATTGCAGAAATAATATAAGTGGGTATTTTTTGACTGTGTAATACATTCAAATAATTGAACCAAAATTCATACTTCACGAAAACCGCAACATCCGGTCGGAAATACTTGACAAATTTTGCAGCATTTGCAGGAGTATCGGCAGGCAGATAGAACACATAATCGGCACCTTGATAATTCTTTCTTATTTCATATCCGGAAGGAGAAAAGAAAGTGAGCAAGATTTTAGTGGCAGGTTCCTTTTCTTTAAGTTCCTCCATAACGGGTCTCCCTTGTTCAAACTCTCCTAATGATGAGGCATGAAACCAAACTAATCGTTCTGTACCTCTTTTAGTTTTCTTAATTTCTGAAAATATATTTTTTCTTCCCTTAATCCAAAGTTTTGCTTTATGATTGAAGAAGCTTGCAATCCATATAGCGTTAATATACAGAAGTATACCTATGTTGTAAATTAATCTCATGCTAAAGTATTTTAAAGAAATAAAGGTACGAATTATTTTGAAATCCGGTATAATTACGATTGAGAGTTGAATGACAGCGGTCAAATGTTAAATTTTAAATTCTTTTTAACTACATTTGCTGTCATATAGTATTAATTATTAAATGTTTAACTATGATATATGGATATATAAGGGTAAGTACTGATAAGCAAACAGTGGAGAATCAACGTTTTGAGATTCAAAGATATTGTCGTAATAACAAAATGGACATAGATGATTGGATAGAGGAAACAATTTCAGGAACGACAAATGTTTTTGATAGAAAGTTGGGAGATTTACTCAAAAAACTAAAATATGGAGATATTTTAATTTGTAGCGAACTATCGCGTCTGGGCAGAAATGTAATGATGATAATGTCGCTTTTGAACGAATGTATGTCAAATGGGATTAAGGTGTGGACTATAAAAGAAGGTTACAGACTTGGTGATGATATCAATTCCAAAGTGTTAGCATTTGCTTTCAGTTTATCGGCTGAGATAGAGAGAACATTGATTTCACAGCGAACAAAGGAAGCACTTGCGCGTAAACGTGCGGAAGGTGTTAGACTCGGTAGACCGACAGGTTTCAAGACAAATCATGAGAGATTGGTAAGGAATGAGCGAAAAATAAAAGAGCTACTTATAAAGAAAGTAACATATAAAGAGATTGCTCTTGTTATAGATGTAAATCGAAAGGAGTTGTTGCGCTTTGTTAGAGCCATGAATTTTGAAGATATGAAACCTATAAACGATTCAATAATTGTTAAAATTAATCAAAAAATAAAGATTATCAAGGTGCGGAAGTAGGTATTTCGTTGTCAAAAGAGAGCCACACAATATTTCCATAAAAAGATATTTGGGAAGAATGTCCCCCTTAAATGGTAAGATTTTACCTTACGCAAACGTTTTCTTTGGAATATTTTTGCCTTTGGAAAAATTTGTCAATTGTCAAAAGAACAAATTTTAGAGAGAATAATTTTTAACTTTAATCTTAATAAAACAAAACATGAAAAGAATTTTTCTTCGATTTATGCTTTTATTAGTTGGGTTGTATGCAGGAACGCTAATGGCTCAACAGGTAAAAGGTACAGTAAAGGATTCGCAGGGTCCTCTGCCCGGTGTTTCAATTCAGATAGTTGGAACGAGCGTGGGCACAAGTACCGATGTTGAAGGTAATTTTACCATCAATGTAAGCGATCCGGCAAAAACAGTTTTAAAATTCGTCTTCATTGGTATGAAGCCCTTAGAAGTTTCCGTAAACGGACGTGCAGATTTGGGTGTAATTACGATGGAAGAAGAAGCAACGATGCTTGATGAAGTTGTAGCTATTGGCTACGGCACGGTAAGACGTAAAGATGTAACCGGTTCGGTTTCATCTGTTTCTTCGGAAGCATTAACTGCAATTCCTGTTGCATCGGCTGTTGAGGCTATGGCAGGTAAAATGGCAGGTGTACAAATCACTACCACAGAAGGTTCGCCCGATGCGGAAATGAGAATTCGAGTGCGTGGTGGCGGTTCGATTACAGGTGATAACACACCGCTTTTCATAGTTGACGGTTTCCCTGTTGAAAGCATCAGCGACATTGCTCCGTCGGAAATTGAAAACATTGATGTTTTGAAGGATGCTTCTTCAACAGCTATTTACGGTTCACGTGGTGCAAACGGTGTAATTATTGTAACCACAAAATCCGGTAAATCCGGCAAAACAACAGTTAGCTACAATGCTTATTATGGCGTTAAGAAAATGGCTAAAACATTGAATGTTTTAAGTGTACCCGATTATGTGAAATGGCAATATGAATTGCAGATGTTGGATGACGATGAGGATTTGACGAACTACGAAAAGTACTTCGGCTCGTATCAAGACATCGACATGTATGATAATGTTAAAGGTAACAATTGGCAAGATCAGGTGTTCGGTCGTTTGGGACATACCTTCAACCATAGTTTATCTGTTAACGGTGGTAGCGAAAAAATAGCTTATACTTTTAATTATAGCTATGTTGATGACAAAGCTATTATGGAAGGTTCCAGCTACAGAAGAGATAACGTAAGTTTTAAACTTAATCACAAGCCCAATGAAAAAGTGGCTATTGATCTTTCTGCAAGGTATTCCGATACCAAGATCAACGGTGGTGGTATGAACGAGCAGAATGAAGTTTCTTCAGCAGACTCTCGTATGAAACACTCCGTAATTTTTACTCCAATTCCGTTAAATGGTGTTTCATCAGAAGCAGGAGACGAGGAAACATACGGCGATTTGCTTGATCCTCTGCAATCAATCAAGGATAACGAGCAGACACAGCGTCGTACCAACTATAATCTTGGTGCTGCATTTTCTTGGGAAGTTATCAACAATCTTCGTTTGAAATCTGAAATAGGTTTGGATCAAAGAACTTCTCAGAAAAACCGCTATTACGGTATGAGTACCTACTACGTTGGTAATAATCCTCCGGCAGAATTTCAGGATATGCCTGCTTTGACGATGGAAACCACAAAACGTAAGTCTCTACGTAACACTAACACCGTTTCTTATGACTTCAAAGATTTGATCAATAGTGAAGAACATCATTTGAATCTTTTGTTGGGTGAAGAAATGATTATAACAAAGAGCAGTAAACTGACAAACACAATGCAAGGATATCCTGCAGGGTTTACATTTAATAATACAATAAACCTGACTACACAGGCAGGTCGTCAATTGTCGGATAATTATTTGGATCCTAATGATAAACTATTGTCGTTCTTCGGTCGTTTGAACTACGATTTCAATAGCAAATATATTGCTTCTTTGACATTCCGTGCAGACGGTTCAAGTAAATTTGCAGACGGTAATCGTTGGGGCTATTTCCCTTCCGCAGCTGTTGCATGGCGTATTTCTTCGGAAAGTTTCATGGAAAGTACTCAAAATTGGTTGGATGACTTGAAATTGAGAGCAAGCTACGGTACGGCAGGTAACAACAATATAGCTTCCGGTCAGATGACTCAATCGTTCCAAAACAGCACAAGTGCATGGATTAACGGTTACGATAGCAATTGGGCACCTTCAACCCGTATGGCAAATCCAGATTTGAAATGGGAAACCACTCACACTCGTAATATCGGTTTGGACTTCAGCTTGTTCCGTAGCCGTTTGAACGGTAGTGTAGAAGTTTATTTGAATAGTACAAAAGACCTTTTGATGGACTTTCCTGTGCAGGGAACCGGTTATTTAACTCAATATCGTAACATGGGTGAAACCGAAAACAAAGGTTTGGAAGTTTCTTTGAATTATGTTGCACTGGATGAAGCAAAATATGGCTTGAGTTTCAACTTCAACATAGGTTTCAACAAAAACAAAATTAAATCGCTCGGTATGATGGAAGACTTCACGCAAGCCTCAGGTTGGGCAAGCACGGCATTTGAAGCAGACTACATTGTTAGGAAAGGCGGTTCGGTTGGTGAAATGTACGGTATCAGAAGTGCAGGTCGTTACGAAGTGGATGATTTCGAAGGTTATCAAGGTAGCAATTGGGTGTTGAAAGAAGGTTTACCGAGAAATTCTTATGCAACTTATATGCGCCCCGGTGCAATGAAATTAGTTGACCAACCTTTGGAAGGCAGTGATACCGGAGACGGACTTGTAAACGGTAACGACCGCGTGGTTATAGGTAATGCTAATCCTATTCACACCGGCGGTTTGACGATCAACGGTCGTTTATATGGTTTTGATATTTCAGCTGTTTTGAACTGGAGTTATGGTAATGATATTTACAATGCCAACAAAATTGAGTATACAACGGCTCATAACTACAGATATCGTAATATGATCGATGTCATGGCTGACGGCAAACGTTGGACAAATCTTCGTGCCGACGGAACTATAAGCAATGATCCTACGGAATTGGCAGCAATGAACGCAAACACCACAATGTGGTCGCCTGCAAGTAGATACGTATTCTCTGATTGGGCAGTTGAAGACGGTTCATTCCTTCGTTTGAATACATTGACTTTGGGTTATACTTTGCCTACCGACCTTACTCAGAAACTTCACATTCAAAGAGTGCGTTTTTATGTAACCGGTTACAATGTAGCTTGCCTAACGGGTTATTCCGGTTTCGATCCCGAAGTTTCAACTCGTCGTAAAACTCCGCTTACTCCGGGTGTGGATTACTCCGCTTATCCTAAGAGCCGTCAGTTTGTTTTCGGTTTGAACGTTAATTTCTAATAATAAAGAAAAGAAGAAAATATGAAAAAGTTACTATATAGCTTAATGATAATCTTGGTGGGATTCTTCACTGTTTCATGTGAGGACTACTTTGATGCTCCCGCCAAATCATCTTTGGATGAAGGTACGATCTTCTCTACGCCGGCTTTGGCTTGGGGTACCGTTGCCGGTATCTACAACAATCTGGCGCAAACTAACGCTTATCGCGGACGCTGGCTTTGCTGGTATGGTTTCAACACCGATGTTGAATGGTACGGTTCATCAACTTCTACAAGTGATGACAGAGCAAAAATGACAGGTTACGATCTTGCTTCTACAAATAGTCAGATGAATACCGATAATAATACTTGGGCACAGGCTTACGGTTCTATCGAAAGGGCAAATATTGCAATACGCGGTTTGCGTTCTTACGGTAATCCTCTACCCGGTACGGAATTAGGACATATTTTGGGTGAAGTGCTCACATTAAGAGCATTGATTTATTACGATTTGGTTAGAACTCACGGTGATGTTCCCGCTCGTTTTGAACCTATCAGTACGGAAACTTTGTATGTTTCCAAATCAGATCGTGATGTTGTCTACAAACAAATTATAGCAGATTTGCTTGAAGCTGAGGAATTGGTTGACTGGCCCGGTAGCACATGGACAAAAACGGTTGAACACGTAAACAAGGCTTTTGTGAAAGGTTTGCGCGCACGTATTTGTTTGAATGCTTGCGGTTATTCTCAACGTCCCGACGGTATTCGTCGCAGCACGGATCCCGAATTGGCACCCGAAGTACTTCTTCCTATCGTTAAACAGGAATGTTTGGATGTTATAAACAGTAAAACTTGTGTGTTGGAACCGTCTTTTGAAAATGTTTTCAAGAAACTTTGTGGTGAAGACCTGACAGCAGGTGGAGAATCTCTTTATGAATTGCCTTTTGCCGACGGTCGTGGTCGTGTAGCTTATACATTTGCTATAAGACATACCGGCAGCACAGGTGGTAATCAGTTCTTGATTAACAATTGGGGTGGTACGGCAGGTCCTCTTCCTAATGTGTTCTACGATTTTGATGTTGCTGATACTCGTCGTGATGTTACTTGTATACCTTACGAATGGAACGGAGGATCCGTTGCAAAAGATGAATTGATAGCACCGGCAGCTCAGAGAATTAAGAGTTTTAATTCATGGTGTTTCGGTAAATTACGTTTTGAATGGATGAAGCGTTATATAACATCTTCAAATGATGACGGTATCAACAAGCAATACATGCGCTATTCCGAAATATATCTTATGCTTGCCGAAGCATTGAACGAACTTGAAGGTCCGTCTGCTGCAGCTCCGTATTTGAAGGAAGTGCGCAAAAGAGCCTTCCCCGAATCGGTATGGGCATCTAAGGTTGATTCTTATGTTAGTTCACTCAGTACTAAGGAAGCAATGTTTAACGCTATTGTAGACGAAAATGCGTATGAGTTTACGGGTGAAATGCTTCGTAAGGAACAGTTGATACGTTGGAATCTATTAAAAACCAAAATGGATGAAGCTAAAACCAAAATGTATGCATTAAGAGCAGGCACCGGTGAATATGCCGATGTAAATAGAAGCCTTTACTATTATATGGGTTCTTATCCTGCTGTAAATGATCGCTTTTCCGGGACTTATGAAAACACCGCTATTGCAGGTTTCTACGGTTTGAATCACGGAGAAACAGGTGAACCTTCTGCAAGTTTCCTTGAAAAATCAGGTGGCAGTGTGTTGACCGAACAGGATTGGATTAGTGAAAGCAAATTAACGGATGAAAAGATAGAATCTCTTTATCTTGCAGATCCCAATACAAGACAGTATTGGCCTATTTGGCAAGTGTTTATTGATGCCAGCAACGGCACTTTGACTAACGATTACGGATATTAAAATATGATTGAAATGAAAAAAATATTCTATACAATATTATTTGCAGTCGGTTTGTTGACGGGAGGGCTATTTATGGCTTGCTCCGATGATATAGACCCGATTGTCAGCGAATTGGACTTTCCTCGCTTGATGACACCATTGGAATTGGAATACACCTTAATGAATCAGGTTAATGTTATTCTGGAATGGAATGGAGTAAAAGGTGCGGAAGGCTATATTCTGGAATTTGCCGAAGACAGTTTGGAATTTAATGAAATAGTTAAGACCGTAGAAGTCTTGCCGGAAGAAATTCCTGCAACTGTTGCTTTGGCTGGTGAAACCCAGTATTCCGTGAGGGTTAAGGCAACTTCTTCCACCAAAGATGAATCGAAATATGCTTCTATTGCTTTCAAAACTTTGCCGGAAAATATCTTGTTGCCTATGTTGGAACAGGATTGTAATCCGACTTCTTTGACAATTCGTTTTCCTGCCGGTTCGGAAGTAACCGATTTGGTGGCAACTCCCGGTAACATAACTCACACTATTACACCTCAGGAAATAGCTGACGGTGCTGCCACTATTGACGGTTTGATAGGTAACACGGAATATGTTGTAACTTTGAAAAACAACGGTAAAACCAGAGGTTATGTAACTGCAACAACTTTGGAAGATTTCGACAATAACGGAGCTATTGTGGTTGAAACCTCCGAGGAACTTTTGGCTGCTTTGCAGACTGCCGGAGCCGGAACTGTGATTGCTGTGAAACCCGGTGAATACACTGTGGATGCAACAATCACTGTTAACAATTCATTTGCTGTCAAAGGTGTTCGTCCCGGAAGTCTGAGACCTGTTATTTACGGTATGATGTTCGATTTGAAGACAGGTACGGCTTTGGAATTGAAAGATTTGGTTTGCAACGGAACAGTTACCTCTACTTCTGCCGATTATATGTTTACATTCGTGGATGCCGGTCAAAACGGTGAATTGAAAGTAACCAATAGCGACATTATTTCTTATGGTAGTGGTTTCATTAACCATAGAAAAGAAACCCAAACAGAAGCAATGACTATTACCGGTTGTTACTTTGAAGGTATAGGCGGACGTTTCTTTGATATTCAACATGGATATGCGAAAGTTATTGATTTCAAGAGAAATACGGTAACTAACTGTATCAACAGCAATGATGCTTTCCGCATTGACAATAGTGCGGAAACATTTGACGGTGTCAGCAGTATCATAACTCTCGAAAACAACACTTTCTATAATGTTGTAAACGGAAGTTCAAGACGTTTGCTTTATGTTCGTTTGAGCGGTAATGAAATACATTTTGTTAGAAACATTGTTGCCGGAACGGAAGGATATTTCAGCAATCAGGCTTCTACAAATGTTGCAGAATTTTTGTCAAACTACTACTTTGGTGCCGATAAATTTATGGATACCGAACAGGTTGTACATGATGCAAGCGGTACTGTAGCAGATCCGGGATTCGTTGATGCTGAAAACGGTGATTTCACAGTTACCAATACGGCATTTATGGATGCTAATGTCGGGGATCCTAGATGGTTGAATTAATTTAATACTAAGTTGTTTTCTCATGGAGTTGCGGACAATGAGTCCGCAGTTCCTTTTTTAAAAACGCAAAACTTTGAATAGACGCTTCTTATATCTGTTGGCTCTTATTTTTTGTACATTTCTAATAGTAGCATGTAGCGATAATGGAAATAATGAAGGAGAAGAGATAAACGATATAAATGATGAATTGACCGTTTATCCTACTCCGAATCGAGACACTGTGCCCGCTTTCCCTAAAGCGGAAGGTGCAGGTAAGTACACCACAGGAGGAGCTGCCGGAAAAGTTTACACCGTTACTTCCCTTGCAGATGCGGGCGAAGGCACTTTGCGATGGGCACTTGCAAAAAGCGATGTGCGCACTATCGTTTTTGCTGTTGGCGGTATAATAGAATTGAATTCAACTTTGACAATATCAAACGGAAACGTAACAATTGCCGGACAAACAGCACCCGGCGATGGAATCTGTTTAAAAAATTATTCCTTAAACGTTAATGCGGACAACGTTATTATTCGTTATATCCGTTGCAGAATGGGCGATGAAAAGAAAACGGAAGATGATGCAATGGGTGGAAGGAATCATAAAGATATAATCATCGATCATTGTTCGATGAGTTGGAGTACCGATGAGTGTTCATCTTTTTACGGTAATGAAAATTTCACAATGCAATGGTGTATATTGAGTGAAAGTCTCACCAATTCCGTGCATGATAAAGGTACTCATGGTTATGGCGGTATTTGGGGTGGTAATGGTGCCACTTTTCATCATAATCTCATAGCTCATCACAGTAGTCGTACACCACGATTATGCGGTTCGCGCTACACAGGTCAACCTGCTTTGGAAAAGGTAGACTTACGCAATAATGTTTTTTACAATTGGGGACCAACTAATGGCGGTTACGCAGGCGAAGGCGGTAGTTATAATTTTGTGAATAATTACTATAAACCCGGTCTCTCAACTGCAACTAAAAAGAATCTTGTAAATAGGATTTTTCAACCTAATTTCGACGACGGAACAAATACTAACGCTCGTGGAGTGTGGGGAAGTTTTTATGTTTCAGGCAACTACTTTGACGGTTCATCATCTTTAATGCCTGAACAATATAAATCTTTACTAAATACCGTTAATTCTGATAATTGGAAAGGGATACATCCTAAAGATACGACAGAATATTGGAACGGTTGGACAACAATTCGTTCCGACATTGAATTTGAAGTGGGAGAAAAACCACTTACACAAACGGCTCAAGAAGCCTATACTTCGGTACTCACAAGTGCCGGAGCATCATTTATGAGAGATGAAACGGATCGTAGAATTGTGAGCGAAGTGCAATCGGGAGGTTTCACTTACTTCGGTTCAAACGGTAGCAAAAACGGATTGATTGACTCACAGACAGATGTGGGCAGTTGGCAAGAATATAAAACAGCTACTCCTCCGATTGATACTGACGGTGATGGAATGCCTGACATTTGGGAAAATAATAACGGATTAAATCCGGAGGATTCTGCCGACGGTAAAAAATATAATTTAAGCCCAAGTTACACAAATCTTGAGGTTTATCTCAATGGATTGTTAAATTAAAAACGAACAGATGAAAAGATTTTTACTTTTAATTTTGATTTGTACTTGTGCTACACTTGTGGCTCAGGTACCGGCTTTTCCCGGTGCGGAAGGCGGTGGAAAGTACACTATTGGAGGCAGAGGTGGTAAAGTTCTTGTGGTAACAAGTTTAGCTGATGATGGTTCTGAAGGTACTTTGCGTTGGGCTATTGATAGAGATTATCCCCGTATAATTGTTTTTGCTGTTTCCGGATGGATTGATTTGAATGAACAACTTTTAATAGATCACGGTAACGTTACCATTGCAGGTCAAACAGCTCCGGGAGGCGGTATAGGATTGCGTTATTTTCCTTTGAAAATAAAAGCTGATAATGTGATTGTACGTTATATGAGATTTCGTTTGGGTGATGTTAAGTTTCAGAATGATGATGCGTTTTCTGCCAATAAGTGTAAGAATTTGATGATTGACCACTGTTCTATGAGTTGGAGTGTTGATGAATGTGCATCCGTATACGGTAATACTGATGCAACAATGCAATGGTGTATTATTAGTGAGAGTTTGGGAAATTCGGAACATAAAAAAGGTGCACACGGTTATGGTGGAATATGGGGTGGCACTAATGCTTCTTTTCATCATAATCTTATGGCTCATCACACAAGTCGTAATCCGAGACTTTGCGGTTCGCGTTATACCGGTCAACCTGCTTTGGAAAGTGCTGATTTGCGCAATAATGTTTTCTACAATTGGGGACCGATTAACAGCGGTTATGCCGGAGAAGGAGGTTCTTACAATTTTGTTAATAACTATTATAAACCCGGACCGTCGACAGCTACAAAAAAAGACATTGTGAACCGTATTTTTCAGCCGAATTACGATGATGGTAAGTTAAAAAATAAAAAAGGTACGTGGGGACAATTTTATGTTGCAGGAAATTACTTTGACGGTAGTTCTACAGCTATACCGGAGGAATATCAAAAGTTGATAAAATCTGTGAATGAAGATAATTGGGTTGGCATTAATCCGAGAGATACCACTCGTTATTGGAATGGTTGGAAAACGATTCGTTCCGACAAAGAGTTTTCTTTGATTGTATCCACAACTCAAACACCTCAGCAAGCTTATGAGGAAGTGCTTGAACATGCTGGGGCATCTTTTGTTCGTGATGCAACCGATAAACGCATCATAGAAAACGTGCGCAAAGGAAATTTCTCTTATAAAGGTTCACGTGGAAGTAATAATGGAATTATTGATTCCCAAAATGATGTAGGCGGGTGGTCGGAAATAGAGAAAGGTGTAGCTCCCAAAGATAGCGATAAGGACGGAATGCCCGATGAATGGGAAAAAATAAATGATCTTAATCCTGATAAATACAATGCAAATAATTTTACATTAAACGATAATTATACCGATTTGGAAATGTATTTTGAGTGGATTTTGAAGAGTAAATAGAAGTAATACAAATTAATATACTAACAAAAATATTATTAGAATGAGATTTTTATGTTATTTATTCCTAATGGTTGTGGCATTGCAGGCATGTGGAGATAGTTCAAAAGATAATTGGAAAGGAGCCGAGACGGTTTTGAAAAATATAGTGGAGCCGAAATTTCCTGATAAAAAGTTTGATATTCGTGATTTTGGAGCCACAGAAGGAGGAGTAGTTACGGAAGCAATTGCCAAAGCGATTAATAAATGTAATAATGATGGAGGTGGAATAGTTGTGGTACCTGCCGGAGAATGGTATACCGGTGCAATCACATTGAAATCAAATGTTAATCTTCATATTTCGGAAGGTGCCGTATTGAAATTTTCTGTAAATCCAAAGGATTACACACCTTTTGTGTTAACTCGTTGGGAAGGTATAGATTGCATTAATTTTCAACCATTGATTTATGCTTACGAACAAGAAAACATAGCAGTAACCGGCAAGGGTGTTTTAGACGGTCAGGCGAGCGAAAATAATTGGTGGGCATGGAAAGGAGCTGCAAAATATGGCTGGGTAACAGGTAAATTAAGTCAGCATTATCGTCCTGACGCTATCGGCGGACGTGAAAAGTTAGGTAAGATGAATGAGCATAAAATACCTGTTGAACAGCGTGTTATGGAAGAAGATGATTGTTTACGTCCACCTTTTATTCAGCCTTATAAATGTAAAAACGTGTTAATTCAAGATGTAAAAATCATACGTGCTCCGTTTTGGTTGATACATCCGCTTTTGTGTGAGAGTGTAACTGTTAGAGGTGTAACGATGGAAAGTCACGGACCAAATAATGACGGTTGTGATCCTGAATCATGTAATAATGTTTTGATAGAAAAGTGTTATTTTAATACCGGAGATGATTGTATTGCAATCAAATCAGGCAGAGATAATGATGGTAGGGCATGGGATGTGGCAAGTGAAAACATCATTATACGTGATAATGTGATGAAAGACGGACACGGTGGAGTGGTTATAGGGAGCGAAATCTCCGGAAATTGCAGAAATGTTTGGGCTGAGAACTGTGAAATGGATAGTCCCAATCTGGATCGTGTGGTGCGTATCAAATCAAATGCAGTGCGTGGTGGAGTAATTGAAAACGTGTTTGTTAGAAATATAAAAGTTGGTGAATGTAAGGAGGCTGTTTTCAGGGTTGAAATGAAATATGAAAAAGTTATGGAAGGTACTTATTTGCCTGTTGTAAAAAATATTTTTCTGGAAAATATTGATTGTAAGAAAAGTAATTATGGAATTTTCATTGATGGGTTCACAGATTATAATCAAGTGTCGGATGTTTACGTGAAAAATTGTAACTTTGAAGGTGTACAAAAGAAGGAATTGAACCGAATTATCGGTGCCGAAAATGTAGTTTTCAAGAATCTTACAATTAACGGTAAAAAGATAGAAAGTCCTAAATAATAGTGTATCAATGATTAAATTATAAGATATGAGAAATTTTAATGACGAAAACTTCCTGTTACAGACAAAAACAGCTGAAAGACTTTATCATGAACATGCAGCGAAAATGCCGATTATAGACTATCATTGCCACTTGAATCCGGAATATATTGCTCATAATCACCAATTTGATAATCTTTCTAAAATTTGGCTGGAAGGAGATCATTATAAATGGCGTGCAATGCGCACAAATGGTATCGACGAAAAATATTGCACAGGTAAAGATACAAGTGATTGGGAAAAATTTGAAAAGTGGGCGGAAACAGTACCTTATACGATGCGTAATCCGCTTTACCACTGGACTCATCTTGAATTGAAAACCGCTTTCGGTGTTACAAAACTTTTAAATCTTTCAACGGCTAAGGAAATTTATGATGAATGTACAGCCAAGTTAAATACGTCGGAATACTCTTGTCGTGGCTTGATGATGAAGTATAATGTTGAAACGATTTGCACTACCGATGATCCGGTGGATAGTTTGGAATATCATATAAAAATCAAAAATGACAATTTTGCTGTGAAAGTGCTGCCGACATGGCGACCTGATAAAGCTATGGCTGTTGAAGTACCTGCGGATTTTAGAACTTATATTGAAAAATTATCTGCAGTTTCCGGCATTGTAATTAGTAATTATGCCGATGTCATTACAGCTCTTAGAAAACGTCATGATTTCTTTTCGGAAGTAGGTTGTCGACTTTCCGATCACGGTATTGAAGAATTCTATGCTGAAGATTACACTCAGCGGGAAATTGAAGCAATTTTCAATAAAGTATACGGAGGTGCAGTGCTGACGAAGGAAGAAATTTTGAAATTCAAGTCGGCAATGATGATTGAATTTGCCGTTATGGACTGGAAAAAAGGTTGGACACAACAATTCCATTATGGAGCTATAAGAAATAATAACACCAAAATGTTCCGTCAATTGGGACCTGATACGGGTTTTGATTCGATAGGTGAGTTTAATACAGCTAAGGTTATGGCTAAGTTTTTTGATAAATTGGCTTTGCAAGACAAACTCACAAAGACAATAATTTATAATCTTAATCCTTGTGCTAACGAGGTGATTGCTACTATGTTAGGAAATTTTCAGGACGGTACGATTGCCGGTAAGATTCAATTTGGTTCGGGCTGGTGGTTTCTTGATCAAAAGGACGGAATGGAAAAACAAATGAATGCTTTGTCATTACTTGGTTTGTTAAGTCGTTTTGTGGGCATGTTGACGGATTCACGTAGTTTTCTTTCGTATCCACGTCATGAATATTTCCGTCGCACTCTTTGTAACCTTTTGGGTGATGATGTTGAAAAAGGTTTACTGCCTGCGAGTGAATTGGATTTCATCGGTAAAATGGTGGAAGATGTATGTTATAATAATGCAAAGAAATTCTTTAATTTTTAATCTTTAGGGAAATGGCAAGATTTACAAAAATAGAAGTGTTAAATGCTATGAAAGAAACAGGCATGGTACCTGTTTTTTATAATAGTGATTTGGAAATAGCAAAAAACGTACTTAAAGCATGTTACGACGGAGGAGTGCGTGCATTTGAATTTACGAATAGAGGTGATTTTGCTCAGGATGTTTTTGCAGGTTTGATTAAATATGCAGCAAAAGAATGTCCGGAAATGATTGTAGGAGTTGGTTCAATTGTTGATCCGGCTACAGCTGCGTTGTATATGCAGTTGGGAGCAAATTTTGTAGTGGGACCGCTTTTCAATCCGGAAGTAGCAAAAGTTTGTAACCGTCGGTTAGTGCCTTACACACCGGGTTGCGGTTCGGTTTCGGAAATAGGTTTTGCACAGGAAGCCGGTTGCGACTTGTGTAAAGTTTTCCCTGCCGGTAATGTTGGAGGACCTTCTTTTGTGAAAAACATGAAAGCTCCTATGCCATGGTCAATGATAATGGTAACAGGAGGCGTAGAACCTACCGAAGAGAATCTTACGGCATGGGTCAAATCCGGTGTAACTTGCGTTGGAATGGGTTCAAATCTTTTCCCTAAAGATGTCGTTGCAGCCGGAGAATGGAGAAAAATCACGGAATTAAGCAAACAATCCTTAGCTTATATAAAACAAGCAAGGTGAATATAGATTATTAATGATAAAAACTATTTTAAATGAGTTTAATGAGTAGCGTAAGTCAAAAAATGACCAAGTTTCGTTGGGGCATCTGCGCCTTATTATTTATAGCAACAACTATAAATTATTTAGATCGTCAGGTATTGTCGTTGACCGCACCTGATTTCATTATGCCGGAATTTCACTGGAGTGATTCCGATTATGGTGATATAACCGGTATATTTTCTATTGCTTATGCAATATGTATGTTGTTTGCAGGCAAATTTATTGACTGGATGGGTACTAAACGCGGGTATTTGTGGTCAATAGGTGTGTGGAGTATAGGTGCATGTATGCATGCTGTTTGCGGCATCTTCACTGAAAATTGGGTAGGTCTTAACAGTTATTCGGAAATGGTTAGTGCTGTGGGTGATACGGCGGTGTTGATTGCAACTGTTAGTACGTGGGCATTTATTGTTGCACGATGTGTGTTGGCACTTGGTGAAGCCGGTAATTTTCCTGCTGCAATAAAGACGACAGCCGAATATTTTCCTAAGAAAGACCGTGCCTTTGCAACGTCAATTTTTAATGCAGGCGCATCAGTAGGTGCACTTGCTTCGCCGTTACTCATACCGCCTTTGGCACAACGTTTTGGTTGGGAAATGGCATTTATCATAATTGGAGCACTCGGATTTATATGGATGGGTTTGTGGGTATTCTTTTATGCTCCTCCTAAGAAAAGTAAATTTGTAAATGCTGCCGAACTTGAATATATTGAACAGGATACGGCATTGGAGGTTTCTTCTACTGTTAAGGGAAGTGATGAAAAAAAGATGTCATTTTTACAGAGTTTTAAATATAAACAAACTTGGGCATTTGCTTTCGGTAAATTTATGACCGACGGAGTGTGGTGGTTTTTCCTGTTTTGGATGCCTAAATATTTGGGAGACCAATTCGGTATTAGGATGACGGAAGGACGTGGTATGTTGATGATATTCACGCTCTATGCGATAGTTACAGTGTTATCAATTTTCGGTGGTAAATTACCTACTATTTTTATTAATAAAAGCGGGCAAAATCCTTATGCAGCAAGAATGAGAGCTATGCTCATATTTGCATTTGTACCGTTGTTGGTGCTTTTAGCACAACCACTCGGAGCTTATTCTCCTTGGCTACCGGTTTTGCTCATTAGTTTGGGGTGTGCTGCTCATCAAGCTTGGAGTGCAAATATATTTTCAACAGTTGGAGATATGTTCCCAAAATCTACAATAGCAACAATCACAGGTATCGGAGGTATGGCAGGTGGAATTGGGTCGATGCTTATCAATATGGGTAGCGGTAAATTATTTGATTTTGCGCATAACTCTAATTTGGTTTTCATGGGATTTGAAGGTCGTCCGGCAGGATATTTTATAATATTCTGTATATGTGCGGTGGCATATCTAATTGGATGGATTGTGATGAAATCGCTTGTTCCTAAATACAAACCAATTGTACTATAAAGGATTAAATAATTGGAATTGAATATGAAACCCACAAAATTCAAGTGGGTTTCATTGATATTAAATAATAACCATAAATAAAGAGAGATGAGGGAATTAAATAAAAATACGGTTCAAAAACCGGAATTACCTGTTAAAATTTTACAGTTTGGTGAAGGTAATTTTTTACGTGCTTTTGTAGATTGGATGATTGACATTGCTAATGAAAAAGGTGTTATGAATCATGGAGTTGTAATTGTACAACCAATAGAAAAAGGCATGGTGGAAATGCTTAAAAAGCAAGATTGTTTATATAATGTATATCTTGAAGGAGTTAAAGACAAGAAACCGATAAAAGAAGTACGTTTGGTGAAGTCGGTTCAGGATGCGTTGAATCCGTATACAGAATATGAAAAATATGAAAAATATTTTTTAAGTCCGGAATTGGAAATTACGATTTCAAACACCACAGAAGCAGGTATACGTTATGAAGAGGGTGAGGATATTTTTGCACGTCCGCCGAAATCTTATCCCGGGAAAATGACAGCATTGCTCTATAACCGTTTCAAGTATTTTAACGGTGCTGCAGATAAGGGGTTGACCGTTATTTGCTGCGAATTGATTGAAAACAATGGTAGTACATTGCGTGAATATGTTTTGAAACATGCCGAAGCAAATAATTTGGGTGAAGATTTCATTGTTTGGGTGAAAAATAATTGCCGTTTTTGCGACACTTTGGTGGATAGAATTGTAACCGGTTTCCCTCGTGAAAATATTGACGAAATCAAAGTAGAACTCGGTTATAATGACAATATGGTTATCAAAGCCGAGTACTATCATTTGTGGGCAATAGGCGGAAGTGAATACAAGAAAGTACAGCAAGTGTTTCCATTAGACAAAGCCGGTTTGCATGTACTTTATATGCCGAGTATTAAGTCGTTCAGAGACAAGAAGGTGAGAATACTTAACGGTTCACATACAGGTATGGTTCCTGTGGGGTTGCAAATGGGTTGCGAAACGGTTATGGATGCTTTCAATACTCCTGATATTGAAAAATTTATCAATACAATGGTTGAAAAAGAAGTGCTTCCGATGATTGATGAAGATAAGTCTGAGTTGGAAACTTTTGCAGCGAGTATTTTGGAACGTTTCTATAATCCTTATATACGTCACATGCTTGCAAGTATTGCACTTAATTCACTTTCCAAATGGGAAGCACGTAATTTTCCGACAGTGCTTGATAATTTTAACAAATCCGGCAAAACTGCAGAATATAATCTTTTTTCTTTGGCTGCTTTGTTGCTACTCTATAGCGGTCATTCGGAAGTGGATTTTACACCTAACGACACTCCGGAATTTGTGGAATTTATCCAATCAAATTGGAATACGGATGACATTGACGGCACGGTTAAGAAAATTGTGGAAAACAAAGCTATTTGGACTGTGGATCTTACACAAGTGTCAACACTCGAACCTACCGTTAGTAAGTTTGTGAAACAAATACTTACCGACGGCATGGCTAAATCCCTTGAAAAGTTGTTGAATGCTTAATAGATATAGTGTCATGAATAACTGTTTATATTGCCAACGTAATGAAACTCAAAAAGAATTGATGATAGAAATATGTGATTTACAGGTTTCTACTTTATTCCTTTTTAAAGAACAATCACATAAAGGACGTTGTGTGCTTGCTTATAAAGATCATGTAAATGAACTTTTTGAAGTGCCGGAAATGGAATATACTCTTTATATGCAAGATCTTCGCAAGGTGGGTGAAACTCTGAAGAAACTTTTCAAACCGACTAAGATTAATTTTGGAGCATATTCCGACACATTAAAACATACTCACTGGCATATTGTTCCAAAGTATGAGGGGCAATTTGAGTTTGGTGGAATTTTTGAAATGAATCCTAAGAAAACGTATCTTACCGAAAAAGAATATGCCGACATGGTTGAAATGATAAAAGTGGAGTTGAAAGGATGAAGAAGTTTTTGAAAATTAACGAGGCAGATAATGTTGCAGTGGCACTTCAACCATTAGTAGCGGGTGAAAAAATATCTGTTGCTGGGCATGATATTACTATTCAGGAAGATATAGATAATGGTCATAAATTTGCTTTAAGTAACATAAGAGTAGGTGAAAATGTAATCAAATACGGTTATCCTATCGGTCATGCCATTTCCGAAATAGTCGCCGGTGCATGGGTACATACGCATAATCTGAAAACTAATTTGAAAGATGATTTGGATTACACTTATAATAAAGTAAATACGCCTACTGTATTTTTCCCTCATTCTGACTTGAAAGTTCAAGGTTATCTTCGGAAAAACGGAGAAATGGGTATTCGCAACGAGCTATGGATTGTACCGACTGTGGGTTGTGTTAACGGTCAGGCACAAGCGATTGTTGATAGAGTTAAGAAAGAATTGGATATATCTCATATAGATGATGTTAGAGTATATACGCACAATTACGGATGTTCACAACTTGGTAATGATCATCAAAATACACAGAAGGCTCTTGCAGGTTTGGTTAAGCATCCGAATGCCGGCGGTGTACTTGTTTTAGGACTTGGTTGTGAAAATAATCAAATTTCCGACTTTAAAAAGGTTCTTGGTGAGTGGAATGATGAAAGAGTGAAGTTTTTGGTTGCACAAGAAGTTGAAGATGAGGTTGAAATCGGTTTTGAAATAATGAGTGGTTTGGTGGATGTGATGAGAGTTGACAAAAGACAACCGTTGCCGCTTTCTCTTTTAAAAGTTGGTTTGAAATGCGGTGGTAGTGACGGTTTTTCCGGAATTACAGCCAACCCGTTAGTTGGTAAATTTTCCGATTGGTTGATAGCTCAATGCGGTACGTCGGTTTTAACTGAGGTACCCGAAATGTTTGGTGCCGAAACAATACTTATGGATAGAGCTTGTAGCGTGGAGGTGTTTGATGAAACGGTTAATCTGATAAATGATTTTAAAGGTTATTTCCGGAAATTTGACCAGCCGATTTACGAAAATCCCTCACCGGGTAATAAAAAGGGCGGAATAACGACTTTGGAAGAAAAATCTCTCGGATGTGTACAAAAAGGAGGAGTTTCGGATGTTGTTGATGTGTTACAGTATGCACAACCAATTAAATACAAAGGACTTAATCTTTTGCAGGCACCGGGGAATGATCTCGTTGCTGCATCTTCACTTGCAATATCAGGTTGTCAAATAGTTTTATTTACCACCGGTCGTGGTACGCCTTTCGGTAGTTTTGTACCTACAATGAAAATTTCTACTAATACGGATTTATTTAAACATAAAGCGAATTGGATTGATTTTAATGCGGGTACTTTGCTTGAAGATGAGAATATGAGCGAATTACTTGAACGTTTTATAAAATTTTTCATCGAAACTACAGATGGAAAGAAATTGAAACATGAAATTACCGGTTTTAAGGAATTAGCAATTTTTAAAACCGGAGTAACACTTTGATAAAAACTTATTTAGTTAGTATTATGATTAAGAGATTAATATTTTTATTTTTATGTTTTAGTGCTTCTTCCGTTCAGGCGGAGGATGCGTTAAAATTATGGTATGATAAACCGGCAGAAATGTGGGTAGAAGCTCTTCCATTAGGTAATGGTAGATTGGGTGCAATGGTTTACGGACAACCGTTTCTTGAGGAGATTCAGTTGAATGAAGAAACGGTTTGGGGCGGTTCGCCTCATAATAATACAAATCCTAAAGCTAAGGAATATCTTGGTGAGATTCGTCGACTTATATTTGAAGGTAAAAACAAGGAAGCACAAGATTTATGTGGAATTGCAATTTCTTCTCAGGGAGTGGATGGTATGCCATATCAAACGGTAGGTTCCTTGTTTCTGGATTTTGGTAAAGAGAAAGAAGTAACAGACTATTATCGTGAACTTGATATTTCAACGGCAGTAGCTAAAACAACTTTCAATATTGACGGGGTGAAATACACTCGTGAAGTGATAACCTCTTTTTCTTCTCAATTGGTTATCATACGTTTAACAGCTTCACAGAAAGGTAAAATATCTTTTAAGTCATATTTTAAGACTCCTTATAAAAATGCCCGGCTTTCTCTTGATAATGGGGATTTAAGGCTTGATGCACAAACTTCGGATCATGAAGGTATTGAGGGTAAAGTTAAATTTACATCTTTAGCAAAAATTAAAAATGAAGGTGGTAAGAAATGGGCTGACACTGACAGTAGTTTATCCATTGTCGGTGCAAATGCAGTTACAATCTATATTTCGATAGGTACTAATTTTGTTAATTATAAGGATATTAGCGGTAATGCTGAAAAGAATGCTCAAAAATATCTTTCGCTTGCAGGTAAAAAGAATTTTACTAAAGAAAAGTTGGCACATACGGCTTTCTATCAGAAGTTTTTCAATAGAGTTAGTCTTGATTTGGGTACATCGCAACAAGTTAAGAAACCTACGAATTTGCGTGTAGAACAATTTAGAGATTATAATGATCCTCAATTGGCTGCACTTTATTTTCAATTCGGTCGCTATTTACTTATATGTTCATCTCAACCGGGCGGACAAGCTGCTAATTTACAGGGGATTTGGAATGATCAACTACGTGCACCTTGGGACGGTAAATACACAACCAATATAAATGTGGAAATGAATTATTGGCCGTCCGAAGTTGCAAATTTGTCGGAAATGCAGGAACCTTTTTTACGTTTAATTAGAGAGGTGGCGGAAACCGGAAAAGAAACGGCGGATATGTACGGTTGTCGCGGTTGGGCTTTGCATCATAACACAGATATTTGGCGCACGACGGGTGCCGTTGATGGTCCTCAATATGGCATTTGGCCAACATGCAATGCTTGGTTTTGTTCCCACTTGTGGGAAAAATATCTGTATTCCGGAGATACGGCATATCTTCGATCTGTATATCCGATTATGAAAGCTGCTTCGGAATTTTACTTGGATTTTTTAACAGAAGAACCTATTAACGGTTGGCTTGTTGTGGCACCTTCCAATTCACCTGAAAATATTCCTCATATTAAAGGAGAGGAACCTGCAGCCGTACATGCAGGCACAACTATGGATAATCAAATGGTTTTTGATCTTTTGATGAATACTGCGAATGCTGCCGAAATAGTCGGTGATGATGAGACTTTTAGGTTAGACTTGCAAAGAACAGCTAAACGTATGCCACCTATGCAGGTGGGTAAATGGGGACAGTTACAGGAATGGATGGGTGATTATGATAATCCTTCTGATCATCATAGACATGTTTCTCACCTTTGGGGTTTGTTTCCCGGAGCACAAATTACCCTAACTAATACTCCTGTACTTTTTGAGGCTGCAAAAACTTCTTTGATTCATCGTGGCGACCCATCTACCGGTTGGTCAATGGGTTGGAAGGTATGTTTGTGGGCTCGTTTACTTGATGGTGAACATGCTTATAAGCTGATTACCGATCAATTGAAACCGGCAATTGGAGAGCGTGGTCAGGCTGGAGGAACGTATCCTAACTTGTTTGATGCTCATCCGCCTTTCCAAATAGATGGTAATTTTGGTTGTACAGCCGGTATAGCGGAAATGTTATTACAATCACATGACGGTTTTATTCATATTTTGCCGGCAATTCCGCAAGTGTGGTCAAACGGCACAGTTAAAGGTCTACGTTGTAGAGGGGGATTTTTGGTGGAGGAAATGACTTGGAAAGATGGTAAAATATCTAAACTTCGCATTCGTTCCACTGTTGGTGGTAACCTGCGTTTGAAGTCAAAACAAGCATTGAAAACAGACAACGGTAGTTTGATTATTTCTTCCGGTGAAAACCCTAATCCGTTTTTTATAAAGTATGAAATACGAAAACCGTTGGTTGATGCTAAGGCGGAAATACGTGTGGCACCGAAAAAACATGAATATATTTATGATTTATATACAGACAAAGATGGTGTATATGAATTTTATTTAAATGAATAAAAACTTAACATGTATGAAACGGATCTTTCTGATATTAATAACGCTATTGGCAATTGCTTGCGAGAGTATAGAAGAAAAACATAATGTTATCGTTGTAGACAAAAATGGGAACGGTGATTATACTACTTTAAGCGAGGCATTTCTGGATTTACCGAATAATCCGGATAAATGGACTACAATAAAGGTAAAACCGGGTATATATCGCGAAAAACTTGTTTTGGATGTGTTTAAAAACAAGGTTAAGATAATAGGAGAGAAACCTGAAAATACGATTATTGTGTGGAATGATCACACAGGAAAAGTTGTGAAAGGCGATACGATAAATACATTCACTTCTTATACTTTTTCAATTCGTTCAAATGATGTGATTTTGAAGAATATAACAATTCAAAATGATGCGGGTCAGGTGGGTCAGGCAGTGGCTTGTGAAACTCGTGGCGATAGAATTTTGTTTGATAATTGTCGCTTTATAGGAGATCAGGATACGTTTTTTACAGGTGCCGAAAGAGGAAGATTGTATTTGAAGAATTGTTATATAGAAGGTACTACCGATTATATTTTCGGTCCTTCGATAGCTTTGTTCGATGACTGCTTAATTCATTCAAAACGAAATTCTTATATTACGGCTGCATCAACGCAAGAGAGAAGTAAATTCGGTTATGTTTTTCGTAACTGCAAATTTACGGTATCTTCCGATGTTACAAAACTTTATTTAGGGCGTCCATGGCGTTCTTTTGCGCAGACTGTTTTTATAAATTGTGAGCTTCCGGCAGTGATTGTGCCCGAAGGTTGGCACAATTGGCGTTCTCCGGAAAGAGAAAAGACAACTTATTATGCTGAGTATCATTCCTCCGGTGAAGGTGCAAATCCTGATGCTCGTGTGGCTTGGAGTCATCAACTAACAGATGAAGAGGTGGCAAGATATACTATTAAAAATATTTTTGCCGCAAAAACAGGTATAGAACCTTTCAAAGAAGATTGGAATCCCGAATGTTTATTAGATAATAAATAAAATTACATCTTATGAAATCAAAATTAATTTTGTTTTTCTTTTTAATTTCAGGTAATTTGGTTTCAGCGGAGAATTATCCGTATCGTTCTGATGTACTTTGGGTTACAACGCCGGATCATGTTGATTGGATTTACAAAACAGGAGAACATGCTAAAGTAACAGTTTCAGTATATCTTTACGGTATTTTACAGAAAGGAATAGAGATTTCATATACTGTTGGTAACGAACAATTTCCTGATGACATGATGGGTAAAGTGGTTACCAAAAACGGTAAAGCTGTGATTGATATGGGTACTATGAAAAATCCGGGATTTCGTGATTGTAAATTATCGGTTAGATTCGGTAATAATGAAAGTAAACACCATATAAAACTTGGTTTTTCGCCTGAAAAAATTCAACCGGTTACAAAAATTCCTTCGGATTTTGTCGAGTATTGGAACAAAGCAAAAGAAGAAGCTGCAAAATGTCCTTTTCAAGTAACCGAAACCTATGTAAAGGAATATTCAAGTAATGATGTTGATTGCTATAAGGTTAAACTACAATGTTTTAAAAAAGGTTCTTTTGTCTATGGTTATTTGACTAAGCCTAAAAAGTCCGGTAAATATCCGATTGTTTTCAATCCTCCCGGAGCCGGTATTAAACCTATGAATCCTACTACCACGCTGTATTATGCAAATAATGGTATAATTTGTTTCAACATGGAAATTCATGGTATAGATCCCGCTTTGGAAAAGACACGATATGATGAAATCTCCGCTGCCTTTAATATGGGAGATAACGGTTATTTGGAAAATGGCTTGGATGACCGTGATAACTACTATATGAAAAAGGTATACATGGCTTGTGTTAGAGCTTTGGATTATTTGACGGCATTACCGGATTATGACGGTAGTAATTTGATAGCACAAGGTGGTAGTCAGGGTGGTGCATTGGCATTAATTACCACAGGTTTGGACAGTAGAGTAACACTTTGTGTGGCAAATCATCCTGCACTTTCCGATATGGGGGCTTATCCCGCAGGTCAGGCTGCCGGTTATCCGCATTTTTTCCGTAAGTTTCATAAGCAAGATACGCCTGAAAAAATAAAAACAATGGCTTATTATGATGTGGTGAATTTTGCGAGACTTATAAAAGTTCCGGTATATATGACATGGGGTTTTAATGATGATACTTGTCCGCCTACTACGAGTTATGCTGTTTACAATGTGATTACATCGCAAAAAGAAGCGTTGATTACGCCTATAAATGAGCATTGGGTTTCGGAAAATACCAGAAGATTGCAAATGGAATGGATTATTAAGCATCTGAAATAATAAAAGATGAAGGAAGCTATTAGAATATTAAGTTTGTTTATACTTACTATTGTACTTTTTGCTTTTGTAAGCGATGAAAAGAAAACACCTGTGATTTATATGATAGGTGATTCCACTATGGCAAATAAAAACTTGGAAAAAGGTAATCCCGAAAGAGGTTGGGGACATGTTTTACCGGGTTTTCTTGATAAATCTATTAAAGTGGAAAATCATGCCGTAAACGGTAGAAGCAGTAAAAGTTTTAGAGCGGAAGGTCGTTGGGATAAAGTTATTGATAAAGTAAAAGAATGTGATTATGTCTTTATACAATTTGGTCATAATGATCAAAAAGCAAATGATTCAGCGCGTTATACGAATCCTGAAGGTGAGTTTAAGGATAATTTGAAACGCTACATTTTCGAGACTCGTGCTAAAGGCGGCATACCGGTATTGTTTACTTCTATCCCGCGTCGTAACTTTTTGAATGACACTCTAATAGATACTCATGAAAAATGGCTTGAAGCAACAAAAGAAGTTGCACGGGAAACCGGAGTAACACTTATAGATATGAATAAAAGTGTTGCAGAATTGTTGGAGAAGACCGGTGATGTGAAATCAAGAGAATGGTTTATGTGGATAAAACCCGGTACAAATGTCTTGAAACCCGATGGTTTGGAAGATAATACCCACTTGAATGTTGCCGGTGCTCGCATTGTTGCAAAATTAGCTGTGAAGGAAATGGAACAAAAACTACCGGATTTAGCTCCTTATTTTCGTTACTACGATTTTGTTGTGGCAAAAGATGGTAGTGGAGACTTTTTCTCTATTCAGGATGCGATTGATGCCGTACCGATGTTTAGAAATAATACTACAAAGATTTACATACGTAATGGTGTTTATGATGAACGATTGTTATTACCTGCAGATAAGAATAAAGTGATGTTGATAGGTGAAGATGTTAACAAAACGCTTATTGTGTCGGATGATTATGCACAGAAACAAAATCGTTTCGGCGAAAATTACGGAACTTCCGGTTCTGCCGGTTTTTATATTTATGCTAATGATTTTACGGCTGAAAATATAACGTTTGAAAATAAGGCAGGACAAGTCGGACAAGCGGTTGCCGTACTTACAATGGGTGATCGTGTTGCTTTTTATAACTGCCGTTTTTTGGGAAATCAGGATACCTTGTATGTTAAAGGTGAACACACTCGTGTTTATTTTGCAAATTGCTATATCGAAGGTACCACTGATTTTATTTTTGGTTGGGCAACAGCTGTTTTTAATAATTGTGTGATTTGTAGTAAATCAAATTCTTTTATCACGGCAGCATCTACGCCTGAAAATGTTGATTACGGTTATCTGTTTTATAAATGTAAACTCATTGCGGATAAGGGAGTAACAGATGTTTATCTCGGTCGTCCGTGGAGACCTTATGCAAAGGTTGCTTATGTGGAATGTGAAATGGGTAATCATATTAATCCGCTTGGGTGGCATAATTGGAATAAAAAAGAGGCTGAAAAGACTACCGAATATGTTGAAATAAATAATTTCGGCGAAGGAGCTAAGACTTCAAAGCGTGTGAAATGGATGAAAAAATCTGTGGAAGGGAAATCTTATACGATGGAAACTTATTTGAAAGGTACTGATGATTGGAAACCATTTGAAACAAACGGATTATGAAAAAATTATTAATATTGATTTTTTGTTTCTCGATACTGACAGCAAACGGTCAGAGTAAAAAGATTGTTATAGAAGTTAGTAACAATTGGAATAAAGCTCGTACTGATGCTCCTGTTGTGGTAAATTTGAATGCGCTCAACTTAGATTTTGCCGTAAGGTCGGCAATAGTGAAATTTGAAGATGTGGAAATACCTTCACAATTAGATGATTTGACAGATGACAAGAATGCGGATGAATTGGCATTTATAGCAGATTTTTCTATTGGTGAAACTAAAATATTTGAAGTTGAGTTATCGGTGGCGAAGTCGGAGAAAAATTATACTTCTCGGGTGTATGCAGAAATGTTGATTAGCGATAAAAAAGGTAACCACCGCTATATAGAGTCGCTCACGGTTCCCGGAACGAGCGACGTTTATAATCAATTGCACCATCATGGACCGGCTTTTGAATCGGAACTTGTGGCTTATCGTTTGTATTTTGATAAAAAGCAAACAATAGATATCTATGGTAAGTTTAACAAAGGTTTTGAAATCAAAGAGTCGCAGTTTTATCCAACGGATGAACAATTGTCAAGAGGTTTCGGTGATGATGTATTGCGTGTGAGCGGTAGTTGTGGAGTGGGCACGTTGAAAGGTTGGAACGGCAAAAAAGCCGTGCATATAGAGCCTGTTTCAACACGTACGGAACGTATAGTGGCTTACGGACCGGTACGTGCAATTGTTGAAGTGGCTGTGTGTGGTTGGGAATATCAAGGGGCGGAACTTGGAATGATAAACCGCTATACGTTATATGCCGGTCATCGCGATTTACAGGTAGATGTACTTTTCTCTAATCCGCTCGGTGATGAGATGTTTTGTACCGGTGTTCAGGACGTAAAAGGTTCTGTTTCATATTCCGATCATAAAGGATTAATTGCTTGTTGGGGGACGGACTGGCCTGTAAATGATACGGTTAAATATGCAAAAGAAACTGTTGGATTAGCTGCCTACGTGCCTGAAGAATATGTTAAAGGAGAGGTTAAGGATAAACCGAATTATTTGTATCTCGTGGGTGGGAAAGGGAAGAAACATATACGCTACTACGCTTCTTTTACTTCTACAAAGGAAAAGTTTGGTTATAAGTCGCCGGAAGCATGGTTTGCTTACGTCAAAGAATGGAAAGGGGATTTGGATAATCCTGTGAATGTGAAAATTAAAGAGTAGAGAATATGAGGAACTATTTACAGTTGTTTTTATTACTTTTTGTAATAAGTGCGACAGCACAAAACAACTATATTTCTGAAGTTTGGGTGTCGGATAATGGTGATGGAACATATAAGAATCCTGTTTTGTATGCGGATTATTCGGATCCTGATGCTTGTCGTGTCGGAGATGATTTTTATATGACATCTTCGAGTTTCGGTTGTTTACCTGCTTTGCAGGTGTTGCATTCCAAAGATTTGGTAAATTGGACAATTATAGGAGCAGCTGTTTCACATGCGTTGCCACCGGTTACGGATGTGTTGCCGCAGCATGGTAATCGTGTGTGGGCACCGTGTATACGCTATCATGACGGTATGTTTTATATTTTTTGGGGTGATCCCGATCAGGGAGTTTTTATGGTGAAATCCTCAAAACCCGAAGGACCTTGGGAATCACCGGTTTTGGTGAAAGCAGCAAAGGGAATTATAGACACAAGTCCGTTGTGGGATGATGACGGCAAGGTATATTTGGTGCACGGTTTTGCCGGTAGTCGTGCCGGATTAAAGAGTATACTTGCAATTTGTGAACTAAGCGAAGATGCTTCAAAGGCAATAACTCCTTCACGTATAATTTTCGACGGACACGAGAAACATCAAACTATAGAAGGTCCGAAATTTTATAAAAGAAACGGATATTATTATATTTTTGCTCCTGCAGGAGGTGTACCTACCGGTTGGCAAGTGGCAATGCGTTCAAAGAATGTTTACGGACCTTATGAAGACCGTGTGGTTATGCGTAGAGGTAACACCGATATCAACGGACCTCATCAGGGAGCTTGGATTGACACGCCGACAGGGGAGAATTGGTTTTTGCATTTTCAGGACGTAGGAGCTTACGGTCGTGTGGTGCATTTGCAGCCTTTACGTTGGTTTAACGATTGGCCTGTAATAGGTAATGATGCTAATAATGATGGTTGTGGTGAACCGGTTTTGGTGTACAAAAAACCTAATGTGGGTAAAACGTATCCGATTTGCACTCCTCAAGAAAGTGATGAATTTAATGCGTTAACTATTTCGCCTCAATGGCAGTGGAACGCAAATATAAATGAAAAATGGTACTTCTGTGATGCTGCAAAAGGCTTATTACGCTTGTATTCTTATCCCGTGCCGGACACCTATAAAAATCTTTGGGATGTGTCCAACATGTTGTTACAAAAAACACCGGCAGAGAATTTTACGGCAACAATAAAGTTAACTTTCACGCCGATAGAAAAATACAAGGGAGAACGTACAGGATTAGTTGTAATGGGTTTGAATTATGCCGGTTTGATTGTTGAAAATACGACTTCCGGTTTGAAACTTTCTCAAGTGGAATGTACAAAAGCCGACCGTGGAGAAGAAGAAAAAATTAATGCAATATTGGATTTAAAAGAAAAAACTATTTACCTTCGGGCGAAATTTCATAATATCGGTGGACGGATAAAAGAAAGCGAAGGAGGGATGGATATGATTGTGGTGTGTGATTTTTCTTATAGTTTTGACGGTAAAAACTTTAAACCTTTAGGCAATGAGTTTCAAGCAAAAGAAGGTAAATGGATAGGAGCAAAAGTTGGCACGTTCTGCACTCGTCCTGCTATTGTTACGAATGATGGCGGTTGGATGGAAGTAGATTGGTTTAGAATAACTAAGAAATAAATTTACAAATAAATAATAATACGATTTAATTATGAATAATAACGAGAAAGGCAATGCTTTATTTCTTTACGGAATAGTTGCCGTTACAGTACTTGGTGGATTGTTGTTCGGTTATGACACGGCTGTTATTTCCGGTGCGGAACAAGGATTACAAGCTTTTTTTCAGCGTGCTACGGATTTTGTGTATACAACCGGTTTGCATGGTATCACCGCATCGAGTGCTTTGATAGGATGTGTTATCGGTGGTGCCATTTCAGGTTGGTTTGCAGCCGGTTTAGGTAGGCGTAATTCATTGCGTTTGGCTGCTTTATTATTTTTTCTTTCGGCTCTTGGCTCTTGGTATCCGGAGTTTTTATTTTTTGATTACGGACATCCTACCGAAGGTTTATTATGGACATTTAATGCTTACAGAGTTATAGGTGGTATAGGAGTGGGTTTAGCTTCTGCTATTTGTCCAATGTATATTGCCGAAATATCTCCTGCAAATTTGAGAGGACGTTTGGTTTCATGCAATCAATTTGCAATTATTTTCGGTATGTTGGTGGTTTATTTTGTTAATTACATGATTAGGGAAAGTCTTCCTAATGCCGGAGCTATGGTTACGGAAGGCTGGCGTTTGATGTTTTTAAGTGAGGCTTATCCGGCTGCTGCTTTCGGATTATTACTGTTTTTGGTTCCCAAAACTCCACGCTATTTAGTTATGTGTGATAACCATGAAGCTGCGGTGAAAGTACTTGAACGAATAAACGGTAAAACCAAAGCCATAACAATTTTGGAAGAAATCAAATCTACAGTAAAAGAAAAGAAAGAGAAATTACTAACTTACGGTATAGGTGTTATAATAATCGGTATATTACTTTCGGTTTTCCAACAAGCTGTTGGTATAAACGTTGTGCTTTATTATGCTCCGCGTATATTTGAGAACATGGGTGCTTCAAGTGATGCTTCGATGATGCAAACAGTGGTGATGGGAATTGTTAACATACTCTTTACTCTTGTAGCTATTTTAACGGTTGATAAATGGGGGCGAAAACCGTTGCTCATTGTTGGTTCTATCGGAATGATGGTTGGTATGACAGCGTTGAGTTACCTTTCTTTTAGTAACAACATCGGTATCACGGCTTTGATAGCAATGATTGTTTACACGGCTTCTTTTATGATGTCATGGGGACCGATTTGCTGGGTGTTGATTTCGGAAATATTCCCGAATACGATACGTGGTAAGGCAGTGGCAATAGCAGTAGCAGCACAATGGATTGCTAATTTTGCAGTTTCAAGTACATTCCCCTCGTTATCGGCTTGGAGCATTGGCGGCACTTATATAATATATGCCGTATTCTCTTTGCTTTCAGCAATTTTCGTTTGGAAATGGGTACCTGAAACAAAAGGTAAAACTTTGGAAGATATGACAAATCTTTGGAAAAAGAAATAAATACTAATAAAAGGAACAAATTCAATAAAGAAATGAAAAAAGTAGTAACGTTTGGAGAAATCATGTTGCGTCTGGCAACTCCCGCTTATCAACGTTTTATTCAATCAACCAATCTGAATGCAACATTCGGAGGAGGTGAAGCAAATGTAGCTGTGTCGCTTGCAAATTACGGTGTACCGACAGATTTCATAACTCGTTTACCTAAAAATGATATAGCAGAGTGGTGTATTTCAGATCTTAGGAAATATAATGTTGGTGTAAGTAATATTCTTAGAGGTGGCGACCGTGTAGGTATCTACTTTTTAGAAACCGGTGCCGTTGCTCGTGCATCAAAAGTTGTTTATGACCGTGCAAATTCTGCTATTGCCGACATTAAACCGGGAATGGTGAATTGGGGAGAGATTTTTAAGGATGCTCAATGGTTTCATTGGACAGGTATCACGCCTGCACTTTCACAAGGTGCTGCCGATGCATGTTTGGAGGCTATAAAAGTGGCAAACGAGATGGGCATAACTGTTTCTTGCGACCTTAATTATCGTAAAAATCTTTGGAAATACGGTAAAACCGCATCTGAAGTAATGCCTGCTTTGACGGAAGGGTGCGACATTATTCTCGGAAATGAAGAAGATGCCGAAAAAGTGTTCGGTATTAAGCCGGAAGGTTTTGATGTGGTTAAAACCGAAGGCGAAATTAACGCAGCAGAGTTTGAATCGGTTTGCACTCAGTTGCAGAAACGTTTTCCAAGAGCAAAGAGACTGATTATCACTCTCAGAGGTTCAATAAATGCCAACCACAACACTTGGGGCGGTGTACTTTATTCCGACAAGTTATATCAATCAAAACGTTATGACATTACTCATATAGTTGATCGTGTGGGTGGTGGTGATTCGTTTATGGGTGGTTTGATTTACGGTTTGATAACATATCCCACCGATGATCAAAAAGCTTTGGAGTTTGCAGTTGCCGCATCTGCTTTGAAACACACAATTTATGGAGATTTCAACCTTGTAACCGTTGCAGAAGTTGAAAATTTGATGAAAGGTGACGGTTCGGGAAGGGTTTCACGTTAATAATAAAAAAATGAAGAAAAAATGAGTAATATATTTTCATTGGAAGGAAAGGTGGCATTGGTTACCGGTGCGTCATACGGCATTGGTTTTGCTATTGCCACAGCATTTGCAGAAGCAGGTGCAAAAATCGTTTTCAACGATCTAAAACAGGAATTTGTAGACAAAGGTATTGCTGCATATAAGGAAGCAGGATATGATGTTAAAGGTTATGTTTGTGATGTTACAAGCGAGGAACAGGTAAAAAAATTGGTAGAAACAGTTGAAAAAGAAGTAGGTGTGATTGATATTTTGGTGAATAACGCCGGAATAATCAAACGTATACCTATGGTTGAAATGACAGCTGATGAGTTTCGTCAAGTGATAGACGTTGATTTGAATGCACCTTTTATTGTATCTAAAGCCGTGATACCGGGGATGATTAAAAAAGGTCATGGAAAAATCATAAACATTTGTTCGATGATGAGCGAATTGGGAAGAGAAACCGTGTCGGCTTACGCTGCTGCAAAGGGTGGATTGAAAATGCTCACACGTAATATTTGTTCGGAATACGGAGAATACAATATACAGTGTAACGGCATAGGACCCGGTTATATTGCTACTCCTCAAACCGCCCCTTTGCGCGAAGAAGGTCATCCCTTCAATTCATTTATTATTGCTAAAACTCCTGCTGCCCGTTGGGGTACACCGGAAGATTTGAAAGGACCGGCAGTTTTTCTTGCTTCCGATGCTTCAAATTTTGTGAACGGTCATGTGTTGTATGTTGATGGTGGCATACTTGCCTATATCGGTAAACAACCTAAATAATTTTAATTCTTAATTCTGTAAATTATGGATGAAAAAATAAAAACAGGACATGTTAATTGGGAAGTACGCTATTCAACTTCTCCGAAAGATGCAAAAAGTTATGACACATCTCGTTTGCGTGAAGAGTTTCTAATAGAAACCGTATTCACTCCCGATATGATAAACATGGTTTATTCCATGTATGATCGCTTAATTGTAGGTGGTGCAAATCCTGTGAAACAATCGTTGAAATTGGAGGTTATAGACTTGTTGAAAGCTCCTAACTTCCTTCACAGAAGAGAACTCGGTATCATTAATATAGCCGGCGATGGTGTTGTGAAAGTGGGTGAAACCGAATACACTCTTGGTTTTAAGGAAGCCCTATATGTAGGTAGCGGTTCCCATGAGGTTACATTTTCTTCGAGCGATGAAGCTAAACCTGCGAAATTTTATTTTATTTCTGCTCCTGCACATGCTTCTTATCCTGTGAAAAAAATAACACTTAAAGAAGCTAATGTGTTAACAGCCGGTACAATGGAAGGCTCTAACGACAGGGTAATAAATCAATTAATTGTGAAGGAAACCGTGCAGATTTGCCAACTGCAAATGGGTTTGACGGAATTAAAACCGGGAAGTGTGTGGAATACGATGCCGGCTCATACACATAATCGTAGACCGGAAGCATATTTCTATTTCAATGTACCGGAAAATCAAGCAGTGTGCCATTTTATGGGAGAAGGTGATGAAACCCGCCATATTTGGATGCACAATGAACAAGCAGTATTGTCGCCGGAATGGTCGATACATTCAGGTGCGGGAACAAGCAATTATATGTTCATTTGGGGCATGGCAGGTGAAAATCTTGACTATGATGATATGGATAAAATATCAGCTTCTATGTTGAAATAATCCGGTTGACGGTTTTGGGAAAGAATGTAAAAAAGAATGCTTTTTAAACAACCTAACGTTTTGATTTATCTATCTTTTTTTGATGATAGAATATAATGTGCTTTCCCGATTTCAGACCTAATAAAGCAAAGAGAGTTGACTTCAAAGTTCCGAGCATTGAGTTTAGATGAAATAGCATTGAGTTCATAGTTAATAGCTTTAAACTCAATTCTAAAAGATTTAAACCTGAATCTGAAATAGCTAAATAGCTATATTTATTCTTTGAATATCCTCAAAATTTATAGAATGAATATCAAAAATGCTACCTATTTCGTCGGGTAAATGGGCATTGGATGATTTTTTGAATTTACAACATCAAAATTATTCGGCTTTCCCAAAAATCCGTTTCCCGATTTGAGTTTTAGTGTTGTAGGAGTTTTTCCTGTGTAAATTTCAATTCCTTTTTTGTCGGTAATCGAAATTTTGGCTTCGCTCGGAATACTGCTAATCGTAATAGGGTAACTGCTTTTACTCACATATCCCATATTTCCCAAATTCGTAAAACAAGGGGATATATTCCTTTCCTGAAAATGTTTTCATGTTTTTTCGGGAGAAAACATGAAAAAGATATATCTTTACATCCGAAAATTTAGATGTGCAAATGACTGATACAATAAAAAATACAATTAGCAAATTCGCTGACGGATTCGTTTTTACGGCAGCGGACTTCCCTGTACCGTTGGATAAGCAAAATACCGTTACCAAGGTTTTAAATAATATGGTAGCGGCGGGGCAAATTCGGCGTTTGTGTAAAGGACGTTTTTACAAACCGCAAATGAGTAAATTCGGCGAACTTCCACCCGATACTTTCCAAACGGTAAAGGATTTACTTGAAAAAAACGGCAAAATTATCGGCTATTTGACCGGTTATACCATTTTTTACAAATTGGGATTGACAACACAAGTCCCTGCAATGCTGCAAATTGCTGTCAGTAAGGAAAAGAAGCCTGTTACTCGTGGCAATTATCGGATTAGTTTTATTATTCAGCAGAACACAATTACAAAGGCAAATGTCCCTGTATTGCAGTTGTTGGATTGTTTGCGTTTTTTCAAAAGTATTCCCGATGCAATACCTGACGATATTTGCCGCCGTTTGTTGGTGTTGTTTAAGCAGCTTGCGCCTGAACAAATCAATATGGCTAAACGACTGGCAATAAAATATCCGCCCTCAACTATTGCTCTTTTGGGTGCAATTCTCGAAACAAATAACGAAAATGAAGATACTACCATACTTTATAAGGCGTTGAACCACCAATCGTCTTACAAATTAGATATTTCAAGTCAAATTTTGTCTAATCTGAAAAAATGGTACATACGATGAATTTACATACAAATACGGCAGACTTTACTGCTCTTATTACGTTCACGGCAAAACATTTCAATATTATTCCCGCTTTTGTGGAAAAAGATTATTGGATTACATTGGCTCTTAACCGCTTGTCGTATTGTAATGAGGTAGAAAATGCTGTATTCAAAGGCGGCACTTCGCTTTCAAAAGGTTATCGCATTATCAACCGCTTTTCGGAAGATATTGATATTGCCATTATTAACGAAAATTTGAGTGGCAACGCCGTGAAAACAAAAATTCGCAATATCGAAAAGGAAATTACCACAGGACTGACGTAAATTGTAGAAGATGGCATAACAAGCAAAGGCTCTATGTTTCGTAAGTCTATTTTTGAATATCCTACTTTGTTAGGAAAAGTGGACAGCATCATTCCAAACAGAATGATTGTTGAAATCAATTCGTTTGCAAATCCATATCCGTATGTAAAGCAGGAAATTACCTCGTTTATTACGGAATATCTCACAACAAACAATCAGGCGGCGGTCGTTGAAGAATACGGATTACAGCCGTTTACGCTGAATGTGTTGGATAAACGGCAAACGATGATTGAAAAATTGGTGTCGTTGTTCCGATTTTCGTTTGCCGAAAATCCACGCCGTGCTCTTGCCGCTAAAATCAGGCATTTTTACGATTTGTATTATTTGGCAAAAGACGGAGAGTGTGCAGCATATATTCAAACGCCTGATTTTAAACGAGATTTTGCCGAACTTTTGGCACACGATAGACAAGCCTTTGATACGCCTACAAATTGGCGTGAAAAGGATATTACATAATCGCCGCTTGTTACGGATTTTCCTGCATTGTGGAATTTCTTGAAAGATGTTTATATGTCGGAGTTATTGCAGTTGGCGTTTGTCGCTATACCGAATGAGAAAGAGGTTGCAGTAATGTTTAGTCAAATTATCCCAAAAAAGGGCTGACCTCAAATAAACAGAAGTCAGCCCTAATTTTTTGACATAAATGTTTTATCGGAATAGTAATAGTTTTAATTCACTTTTACTAAATGAATTTTCCAATTTTCAGGAATTTCATTAATGTTCATAATTTTCATTTCTGGGTCAATTGAAGCAGTTGATTTACTTAAAGTTTCATTAAGAAATTCAGTTTCAATTTTCCACATTGCCCCAGTCGCAGGGTCAACAATTAGCATCCCGATTAGCCCTCCAATGAGTATGTTCCCGAAATACCAACCGTCAAGTTTGAACTCAACAGGAACAATTTTTGTGTTATAACCGGATTTTTCAAATTTAACTTGGTAGCGGGCTTTCCCAAAAAATCCGCTTCCCGATTTGAGTTTCAGGGTTGCAGGTGTTTGTCCTGCGTAAATTTCAATTCCTTTTTTGTCGGTAATTGAAATTTTGGCTTCGCTCGGAATACTGCTAATCATAATTGGGTAACTGCTTTTACTCACGATACTTGCACAACTTGAAAATAAGAAAACTGATGCCATCATTATGGCTGTCATTTTAAGATACATTTTGTTCATTTTAATTATTGTTTTATGTTAATTATATTCCTGCTCTGACTGGTTTCACAGGTCTTACCCGTTTTTTAGAAAGTTTCCGCTCTTTCCTGCAATATGATTTGAGTGCTCTGCAGTTTCACTCCGCAATTTATGGGCAGTTGCGGTTCTGTAATATTATTATAACGATAGAATCGTTGTTGAATTTTTGACAAATAAAAAAGCGGATTTAAATATCCGCTTACGAGGTTGTGAGAATTACCTTTGGTACAAATAAGTAAATCCGCATTGCTGCGACATTCACCTATTCTTGTACCTTTGAAACTTCTCACATTTCGTAAGCAAGAATAGCAAACGCTATTTATATGTCTTGTTTTGTGCTATCTTTTATGTCATATTAATATTTTCATTTGTAATTCGGATGCAAATATACAATAAAAACATATATAAGCATAAATACGGATAGAAAATAATAACAAAAAAGCGGTAAAACATTACGTTCTACCGCTTTTTATCTATTGTTTATGATATATGCTTCGGAGTGGTGTTATTTCACCTCTTCAAAGTCTACATCCGTTACTTCCGGATCTTGCTTAGCACCGGAGTTGGCATCACTTGCACCACCGTTGAAAGGATTGCCACCGTTGGCATTGCCTTGTGCGCCACCTTGTTGTGCATACATTTCCTGACTTGCAGCTTGGAAGATGGAGTTCAACTCGGCAGAGGCAGAGTCGATACCGGCAAGGTCTTGAGCCTTATGGGCTTCTTTCAACTTGTTGAGAGCAGCTTCGATAGGTGCCTTCTTGTCAGCCGGCAGTTTGTCGCCAAACTCTTTCAACTGTTTTTCGGTTTGGAAAATAAGACTATCTGCCTGATTAAGCTTGTCGATACGTTCCTTTTCCTGTCTGTCGGCTTCGGCGTTGGCGGTTGCTTCGTCTTTCATACGTTTGATTTCAGCTTCCGACAAACCGGAGGATGCTTCGATACGGATTGATTGTTCCTTACCGGTTGCTTTGTCCTTTGCGGCAACTTGGAGTATACCGTTGGCATCAATATCGAAAGTTACTTCGATTTGAGGCACTCCTCTCGGTGCAGGCGGTATGCTGTCCAAATGGAAACGACCGATAGTTTTGTTATCCCTTGCCATAGGACGTTCACCTTGCAGTATATGTATTTCTACGGAAGGTTGATTGTCTGCTGCCGTTGAAAACACTTCCGATTTCTTGGTAGGAATGGTTGTGTTTGACTCAATAAGCTTGGTCATGACGCCACCCAAAGTTTCGATACCGAGAGAAAGAGGAGTAACGTCAAGCAGAAGCACGTCTTTTACTTCACCTGTGAGTACACCGCCTTGAATTGCAGCACCGACTGCAACAACTTCATCCGGATTTACACCCTTTGAAGGAGTTTTGCCGAAAAATGCCTGCACTTTTTGTTGAACGGCAGGAATACGTGTCGAACCACCAACCAAAATCACTTCGTCAACATCCGACGGCTTCAAACCTGCATCGGACAATGCTTTCTTACAAGGTTCGATGGTAGCTTGTACCAACTTATCCGTCAATTGGTCAAATTGTGCTCTCGTAAGAGTTCTAACCAAATGCTTTGGAATTCCGTCAACCGGAAATATATACGGAAGATTTATTTCGGTTGTAGTGGAACTTGAAAGTTCGATTTTTGCTTTTTCGGCAGCTTCTTTCAAACGTTGGTGAGCCATAGGATCTTTGCGAATGTCTACGCCTTCGTCTTTTTTAAATTCGTCTGCCAACCAGTTAATAATCATGTCGTCGAAGTCATCACCACCAAGGTGAGTATCGCCGTTTGTCGATTTCACTTCAAACACACCGTCGCCAAGTTCAAGAATAGAAATATCGAAAGTACCGCCACCAAGGTCGAATACTGCAATCTTCATATCCTTGTCTTTCTTGTCAAGACCGTAAGCCAAAGCAGCAGCCGTAGGTTCGTTGATGATACGTTTCACCGTTAAACCGGCGATTTCACCGGCTTCTTTGGTAGCCTGACGCTGAGAGTCATTGAAATAAGCAGGCACCGTGATAACGGCTTCACTAACTTCCTGCCCGAGATAATCTTCGGCTGTTTTCTTCATCTTCTGAAGAATCATTGCGGAAATTTCCTGAGGTGAATATTTTCTTTCACCGATTACAATTCGTGGTGTGTTATTATCACCTTTTACAACATCGTAGGGTACACGTTTGATTTCGTTTCCGACTTGATCAAAAGTTTCGCCCATGAAACGTTTAATAGAATAAATAGTCTTCTTAGGATTTGTGATAGCTTGACGTTTTGCGGGGTCGCCGACTTTTCTTTCGCCGTTATCAACAAATGCCACGATTGAAGGAGTTGTCCTTCTGCCTTCGCTGTTAGGTATCACAACAGGTTCATTACCTTCCATTACTGCTACGCAGGAATTTGTAGTACCTAAGTCAATACCAATAATCTTTCCCATAGTTATTTTATTTATAAGTTATTATTATTTTATTTTCAAATTTGATTACGACGATAGTTAAACAAAGGTTGTGCCAAGCCGTTTTCATAGTGATTTGGAGTTTTTGTGGCATGTAAATCATGACATAAAGTCAGAGCGTATTGTTCAATAGCATTAAAAATTAGTACTTCTACCTATTGTAAAATGGGAATAAAGCCATAATTTTGAGCCTTCAAAAAATAGATGGTTATGACTGATTATGTTTTAGAATCCCGTTGTTGCGGGACACAGTTTGAGGACGGAAATTGGGAATTGGAATGTCCTAACACTCGTTCATCGGCTTTGATATTTGCTCGATATAAGAAGAAGCAACTCACAGTTCATGAGGATTTGCCCGGTATTTATAAATTCTCCGACTGGTTACCGATTAACAGGATTTTGAAAGGTTCGGGATCACCGGTTACGTATAAGAGTGAGGCTTTGGCAAAGCATTTGGGGTTAACCGATTTATATATAACGTTCAACGGTTATTGGAAGGAGCGTGGGGCAGCGATGTTGACCGGAACTTTTAAGGAATGTGAGGCGTTTTCGGTTTGTGCACGAGTTAATAACAATGCGGGACGGATTATGGTGGTGGCATCTGCCGGCAACACTGCCCGTGCATTTGCCCGTGTTTGTTCGGAAAATAAGATACCTCTTTTGATTTGCATACCGGATGATTGTTCAAATGCAATGTGGTTTGCGGAAGAACTTGATCCTTGTGTGAAAGTTATAGCAACGGAGCGTGGCAGCGATTATTTTGATGCCATACATCTTTCAAATGTGGTTTGTGAGTTGGAACGTTTCTATCCGGAAGGAGGGGCGAAGAATGTGGCAAGGAGAGACGGTATGGGTACAACGGTGCTTTCGGCTGTAACCACGATAGGACGCATACCGGATTATTATTTTCAGGCGGTTGGCAGCGGTACCGGTGCCATTGCGGCTTGGGAAGCAAATCAGAGGTTTATAGAAGACGGTCGCTACGGCACGAATTACATGCGTCTTATGGTTTCACAAAATAAGCCGTTCACACCGATATATGATGCGTGGAAAGCAGATTCAAGGGAAATGCTGCTTTTGGATGATGATGTAGCGAGGGGGCAGGTTGAGGAGATTTGTGCTAAGGTTCTTTCCAATCGTAAGCCGCCTTACCCGATGAAAGGTGGTTTATATGACGCGTTGAAGGCTACCGACGGAGATGTGTTGCTTGCAGATAATGAAGAAGCATTTCGTGCGGCAGACCTTTTTGAAAAGTTGGAAGGTGTTGACATCGAACCGGCTGCTGCGGTGGCTACTGCTACTTTAATAAATGCCATAGAAGATAACAAGGTAGAAAAAGATGCAACGATAATGTTGAACATCACCGGTGGCGGTAGTAAGTTGTTCAAAGCAGAGCATAACATTATCTACAAGAAGCCGGACATTATATTCTCTATAAATGCCGGCAAAGATGAAATCTTCGATAAAGTTAATTCCCTATTCGGTTTCAAGTAGACTCTTTTTCACAAAAGGTATTACGGCTAACGTGGGAATTGTGAGAACAAGTATGAGCAGGAAGAAATGCTGATAACCGAGCAATTCTTGCAACCAACCTGAAATCATTCCCGGTAACATCATTCCGAGAGCCATAAAGCCGGTACAAATGGCATAATAAGCGGTTTGCCGACTGCCTTGTGAAAAGATCATCAGGTACAGAGTATAGGCAGTGAAGCCGAAACCGTAGCCGAATTGTTCCAAAGCAACGGCTAAATAGACAAAAATAAGATTATCCGGCATGAAATAAGCAAGATAAACGTAGGCAACGTTTGGTAGAGTTATGCTTAGAGCCATAGGAAGTAGCCAATAGACCAAACTTTTGCGGGAAATTGCAATACCGCCCAAGATTCCGCCTATTGTGAGTGCGATAACACCAATCGTACCGTATGCCAAACCTACGTGCTGAGTTGCCAAACCAAGTCCGCCGCTGTTTTGAGAGTCTAACATGAAAGGTGCAGCCATTTTGACGAGCATAGCTTCGCTAAGACGGTATAAAAGCATAAACAGGAGTGCAATAACTATATGTTTTTTGCGAAAGAAAGAAGAAAAGGTGTAGCCGAATTCTCTCATTATATTTTTTGCATTTACGGATTTGTCCGGTTTATCCGTTGCAGGATGGGGAAGAGCATATCGGTGGTAAACGAATAAAGCCAATACAATGCCGGCAAGAATGAAAAAGGTTATGCTCCATGCCATGCGAATGTTACCGGTGAATAATTCCAGATATCCGGCAATGATGATAAGGATACCCTGACCGAAAATCATAGCCAATCGGTAGAATGTGCTGCGTATCCCAACAAAGAAGGATTGTTGTTTTTCGTTCAGGTCGAGCATGTAGAAACCGTCGGTAGCAATGTCATTGGTAGCAGATGCAAATGCGAGCAACCATAAAATAGCGAGTGTCGATTGAAAGAAAAAGGGTAGAGGCAATAGTAGTGCAACTCCTGCGAAACCCGCACCCATCAATAGTTGCATGCTTGTAATCCACCACCTTTTGGTTTTTATCAGGTCGATGAACGGACTCCAAAGAGGTTTAACAACCCAAGGGAGGTATAACCAGCCGGTGTATAAAGCGATGTCTGTGTTGGAAATTCCAAGTTTTTTATACATGATTACGGATACGGTTGTGGCAATCACCACGTAGGGTAAGCCTTGTGCAAAGTAGAGCGAAGGCACCCACTTCCAAGCAGATTTTGTGTTATTATTCATCGGAGATATTTTTTAGTTCGGCACCTTTGAAATAGTGCATTAGTATTTCTTTGTAAGTGTATCCTTTGTGTCCCATTACGGCTGCACCTATTTGACATAGTCCCACACCGTGTCCCCAGCCGGCTCCTTTGAGGGTGAAACCTTTAATAGTGCCGTTTTCTGTGATTTTTTCGACTATAAAAGCGGAACTGTAAAGATGGCTGCGTGATAAGGCTTTGCGTATGAGCAGTTCTTTACCTATAATCATTTCTCTTAGTTCTCCGCATATTTTTAGGCGGATTAATCTTCCGGAAACACCTCTTTCGAGTGGTATCAGATCGGTGATTGCACCGAAATCAACGGATAGTCTTTCCTTTATTAATTGGGAAATTTCTTTTTGAGTGTAGTGCACTTCCCATCTGAAAAAGTTAGCGGTTTCAAGATCGTAGTCGTTGAGTACGTCGGATAAAATGTGTTTATCTGTGGTGTTACAAAAGACGTTGGGACTGTTCGTAAGCCATTTTTTGAATGTAGTTTCATCGCTTAAATCGGTGGTGGTGTTTTCACCGTCGTAGACGCTTGTAAGATATTCATGTGGTATCGGTTCCCAGACATTTTCAAAGTTCTCCGACACTCCGCCGCAACATTTTGAGAAACGTGCATCACAAATTTCCCCGTCGTACATTAAAACAATGCCGCAAGTTTCTTTCACAGCCTGTTCGACCAAAGGTGTAGAGATGCGGGAGATGCCTTGATAACGTTGGCAATGGTCGTCGGCACATACGTCGAAATCGGAATGGTCTTCTCTGTCAAACCAGATTATGCGTTCATTTTCGTTTTCCGGCTTCTGTGATTTCCGGTTGTAATGGTAATTGCTTATTTGTTGCTTGACAAGAGAACGTGATTTTTCAATTTGTGCTATCAACCAACTGCGGGAAATTATGGCGTGCGATTTGAGCAATTCCAACGATGATGTTGCACTCATTTCGGAAGAGATAACGCTGAGTAGGTAATCCTCAATGTCAATAATGTTGACTACTCTAAGCAGTCCGTTTTCCGGAATGAAATGAAGTGCACCTTTAAAGCATTGCTTTTCTTTCCTCTCCCAATGAAAGTCGATACCGATGACAACGTCGGCAAGTTCGAAATCAGATTTGTCTTCATTCACCGGTGTAAATGTTAGCGGGAGATTAACGGGAGAGGAGTTTAGTGAAAGTGTTTCGGCTTTAAGTGTGAATGCTCCGCTTAGAATTTCTTTTGTTTGTTCGCAGATGTATTCTCCGTTTAAAAAGAAGTTCACTTGATTTGCTGCCAATATGCCGACTGATATTTTCATTGCAGTTGTTGTATTTGCTGTGAAACGGTTTCAAAATCGCTATCGCTTAGTGTAACTTGTGCAAATATATCTGCAATTTCATCGGAAGAGATTGCATCAAAGTCTTTTTTTAAGGGGAAGATAAGCACTCCGCCCATATCAACGGTACCGGGACTGAATAGGATACGTCTTTCACCTTCTTCAAAGAATTGTTTCGGTCGATGAGCACTGCGGGGAAATATGCAGAAGTGCCAAGCGTTGTTTTCAAAAAAGGTGATGATGTTCATCATCGGTTCGTCTCCGCATTTCTGGATGTTGCCGAGTAGGTCAATCACCTGTAAGATACGTTTCATGATTTGTATGCTGTCCGTGCTTCGGATCATAATTATTTTGCGCAGGAAATTAGTTACGGTAGTGATTTTAGTTGTGTTATCATTAAAAAGAGTGATGCCTTTTTCGATTATTTCTTTTTCCACAGGCATAAATAGGCGTGTGCCGGCTTGAAAGTGGAAATGATCGGGTGCGGAGGCACCGCATTTTGCGCCGTTGTAGAGCAGAGTGTAAGCCGGCATAAATTTCGCCAGCGTTAGCATGTCTTTGATTCTTTGAGGTGATAGCAGTTGTTTAGTGTGTTCAATTGTAGGAATCGTCAAATGTTCCGGAAACACGGGAAAAGGATTTATAAGCAGCTCATAGTCGGTGAGCACTTTTATACTCTTTTGTTCCGTCGGACGGTTGGATTTACAAAGGAAGCATGCACGTTCTTTAATAGATTTTTCGTCGGTGGAAGCTGCCGAAGAAGTAATCCTTGCCGGATTGAAAACGGCTCGCAATTGTGTTTCTTGAAAGTTGAACAAACGTGTTTGCATTTCGTGATTTTGCATGGCTTATATGTTTTCGGCAAGTGAATTTGAATTAATCCTTTTGAGCAGTTCCATAGTTCGGATACGATCTTTGTAGAAGTCGTTTTTGTTGGCTTTTTCTACGTCTAATTGCGCATCGGTATTGTCTTCCCATCTTCGACATAGATATAGAGGTTCGTAAATCCTGCCTATATTGTGGAGAGTGGAAATTGAGAGTATGGCAGAATAATCCTCACCGTAGCTGACGTTTGGAAATTTTACGGAGCGAATAATCGGCGTAAAATACGCTCGTGGTGCACCGAAACCGTTGATGCGTAGACCGTTGTTCGCACCGTTTTCATCCGACCATTCTCTATGGTCAATCACACCCGGAGGAATTTCTTCAAGATTAAAGTTTGTCAAACGATAACTGCCAATCACAGCAGCAGCACTTGTTTCGTGGAATTTATCGGCAATTTTTTGCAATACATTTTCGTCAATATATAGGTCATCACTGTCTAATTGTACACAAAATCTACCGCACATTTCATGTTCCGTTGCCAAATTCCAACAACCACCGATTTGTAACGTATCCGTTTTAGGAATAATATGAACGATGCGGGCATCATCGTCGGCAAGTTGCGAAATCACGGAGGACGTACCGTCGGTGGAGTGGTTGTCGACAACGATAATATTATAGATAAACTCTGTTTTTTGTTTCAAAGCCGAAAGTATGGCATCGGCAATGGTGCGTACTCTGTTTTTTACGGGAATTATCACGCTCATCTCCACCGGAAAATTCGTGTAGTCGTCAAACTTGATAGGTGAGTGAGTTGCCTTTATAAATCCGCCTATTGTTTTTAAATGTTCGGTGCATGCTTTTTCCATTTCAATTTGCGAAGGTCTGTTTTGCGGATTCACGTAGTCAAATTGACTGCTGATTTCTTGCCTTTCGACGGTATACAACAGTTCCGGCAATCTGAAAATCCTACCGATGCGGGAAAGTTTCAATCTTAAATCGTAGAACGCAGCAAATTTATAATCTTCTTTCATATCTGCCGTCGCCCGCAGGTAAGCTTCCGTTTCAACAAAAATCATCCCGCCGAAATTGAAATCATTTCTCAAACTTCCCTCTTGATAATCTATGAGCGGATGAGGTTTTAGGATGCCACTGCTGCTTTCGTAATAGTCGGAATACACTACTACTGCATGAGTTGCCTGCATCGTTTCTACAAAACGTTCCGTAGTCCACCGGCTTATCTCCGGCATATCTTTTTGAAAACAGAGCACGAGGTAGGGTGTTTGGCAACGGAGCGCAATATCTTTTAACTTTTCGGTGCTACCGAAATTTTCACCGCAGAAATAAGTGATCGACTTTGTCAATTTACATCCTGTCATTTATACAATTTTGAGTGTCAAATTTACATAAAAATTCGGGTTTATTGAAGTGTGATAGCCGTGAGCGACAAAAATACGGAATTATTGTGGAAAGACACCTCGATGATATATAGTATTTGTGTCTCAACAAACCCATGGATCCAAATAAGATACAAAAAACATTACCCGGGGCGAAAGACTTATAAAATTCAATCAAATAGCCATTCAACAAATGCGGGTTTTGCAGGAAGTAGAAAACCGCAAAATGCTGAAATAAATAATGCCATTGCTACAAAAAACTCTCGATAATTTTGTCTGTTTTGACAAAATTATCGAGAGTTTTTTGTCTGATATGGAGAAGACATTGCGATAATTTTATATATTTGCAGATATCTTTTGGAGAATATCACTATGATTAAGCGAAAATATTATTCGGACAAAATAGCAAATGCCTTTGATTATGTTCCTATTGTGGTGCTGATAGGTGCAAGACAGGTAGGGAAAACTTCTTTGATGGATGATTATGCTTCTAATTCTACTTCTGTCCAAAATTCACTCAAACTAAACGGACAGAATGCGGAAATCGCCGAGTTGTTTCAAAAATTCTCTACCATTGAGCAATATCTGCAAGTATATATGAATGAGGATTTGAGGGGTTTACTCCTTATTGATGAGTTTCAATATATTGAAGGCATTTCGGTTATACTCAAATTGCTTACGGATAAATATTCGGAATTGAAAATTCTTTGTTCGGGCAGTTCTTCTCTTAATATTTTGCAGAATGTAGAAGAATCTTTGGCTGGCAGAGTGCGTGTGATAGAGGTTTTATCTCTTTCATTTGCCGAATATTTGTTGTTTAATAATGGGAAAACGTCTGAACTTTATGAGAAGTTGAATGAAAACACAGAAAGTTCGGTTCTGACGGCACCCATAGAACAGATTTACTCCGAATATCTTATTTACGGTGGATTTCCGCGTGCTGCCCTCGCTAAAAACAGAGAGGAAAAAGCAGAAATTCTGAACGACATTTACCAAACTTATTTGCTGAAAGATGTGCGAAGTTTTATTAAAAATGAGCAAACTGTCGGCTTTAATAAAATTTTACGGATGCTTGCTTCGCAAATAGCTAATTTATTAAATGTTAATGAATTAAGCAGAGAGTCCGGTGTGCCGTACAAACAATGCGAGGAATTTTTGTATTTGCTCGAACAGATGTACATTATCAAACTTATTGAGCCGTATCAAGTAAACAAACGCAAAGTGATTACAAAAATGAAAAAGGTATTTTTCTGTGATTTGGGTTTGCGAAATATAATTGAGCGCAATTTCAATGAAATAAATTTTAGAGCGGATAACGGGGCGATATTTGAAAATGCTGTTATGCTTGAACTTTGGCGCAGAAAGGGTGCAGGTGGCGAGTTGCAGTTTTATCGAACTGCCGACGGCACAGAGGTTGATTTTGTGCTTTCTGCATTAACGAGGAAAACAGCTGTTGAATGCAAGTTGAAAGCGATGACAAAACCTGTAAAGTTGATTGGATTTGAGAACTTCTGTAATGAAGAAAATATAGAAAATCGCTTTGTTGTCAATTCCACACTAAATACTTTACACAACGGAACGCATTTTATTCAAGGTTTTTTGACTGATAAAATTACATTGTGATTGAATAAATGCAAGACTTCTTTCACAGAGAAATCATAATATTTTAGGAATACATTCTAATTAATTCGGTAAATCACCTTATTGCTGTACTGAAATCCCCAAAATAATATTCGGTAGATATGGAGCTTCAGCGAGTAAGCGGAAAAATGTAGCATATACTATTTCGTTTTCAACAAAAAAGACTACGTTTGCAAAACGTAACGAAATGTATTAACCTGAGTTCGGGATAATTTTAACAAAAAAGCTCAAGTTGAGAAGTTTGCTTTGCCATCGAGAATCGAATGGCAGGCTTTTTATCAAAGAAAGAATACGCCGCCAATGCCGAAATTATGTTCATAAGGAAATTGTGCACAGAACGATGACGGGTATGTTCCACATCGCAAATGTTTTTCAATTCATCATTAATAGTTTCAATAATAGAACGTTTACGCAATAATATTTTGTCATAAAAACTCATTAAACGATTTTTCATATTGCATTTAATGCCGGTAACAAGATGCACACCATCATTAAAAAGCGTTTCAAAGAGTGATTGCGATATGTATCCTTTATCGGCAAAAAGTTTTCCAAACAACTTTTTAGTCAGCGTTTTAAGGGTTTGCGGGTCTCTGTCGTCAACATTGCCCGGCGTGAGGCAAAAAG
>JAISHE010000001.1 GCA_031262745.1 Culturomica sp.
TCGGGTAGCGACCACCGCGCCAAACCTGCGGGCGTTCAGGGAGCAGTGGTGAAGTGGATAGTTAGCGACACGCCTCCAAGCGGCATAGATGTTTTCACCCATTCCGCCTTAGATACCAAGTCGCCCATAACATTGGAGTTCACCGAGCAGGAGCGCAGTAAGTTAGTCTACTTTGCCCTCGCTTGGCAAAACACCAAAGGAGAGATGGGACATTTCGGCGAGATACAAAGCAGCGTGGTGCCGTAGGGGCAACCCTTGTGGTTGCCCAAAATAACAAGGGGGTAACAAACAACAGGGCAACCACGAGGGTTGCCCCTACGAGGGGAAATACCATGAAAATGGTTGGGCGTATGGTATAACGCCTCTGATGAGGTAGCAACAGGCAGATGGACTTTTGTCCGAGTGGATTAAACTTTTTTTAGTAAGTGTTTGAGGTTTATGAAGCAAGAACAATGTTCATCTGCTTTTTTTGTGGGCATATATGAAATTAACAATGGGGCAAGCCCCATTGTCAAAATCCCTTGCCGAGAGAGGGTTTTCGGGCGTATGCCATACGCCCGTACATCCGGAGAGTTGCGAACATGTTCGGAGGAGATGCCTACGGCAGTCATATATGCCATACGCCCGTACGGGATGTTATCTTTTCCACAAGGCACGTAGGAAACCACTGCCGTAGCCTGTGAGTTGTACGAAAGATGTGGCAATTGAATATAAACCGATGTGGCAACTGTGATTTTTAACTGTTGAGTCTATAAATACCAACAGTGCGAACAGTAGAATAGGTAGCAAACCGTAGATGCAAAAAGGAGAGGCGAGTAGGCATAAAACAATGCCGCAAGTGAACAGAGCCGGAAGAACATGAACGGTTTTTAGAGTTTCGGGATGGCGTTTGTACAATTCGATGCGAGCTTCGCCGGAATGTTGTACCTGCTTGAAAAAGTCTTTCAAACGGCTGCGACGTTTGTGATACACCCAAGCATCAGGAAACAATCGACAACTATAACCGCTTTTGAAGATCCGAGTGCTTAAATCGATGTCCTCTCCGTAGCGCATGTCGGCAAAACCACCCAAGTCGTTATATACACTACGTTTCACACCCATATTGAAACTGCGAGGGTAGAATTTATCAATCTTTTTCTTACCGCCACGTATACCGCCTGTCGTGAAAAAGGAAGTCATCGAATAGTTAATGGCTTTTTGCAGGTTTGAGAAAGAAACGTGCGCTTTGTCGGGTCCGCCGAAAGCATCTGCCGGAGCCGTTTGCAATTCTTTATCCACACTATTAAGATAATCAACCGGTAGAATACAATCGGAATCCAAGAAAATCAAGTATGTTCCTACACTGCGCTCGGCTCCGTAGTTGCGTGTTGGTCCGGGACCCGAATTATTTTTTTGGTAATAATGGACGTCAAGTTTATCGATGTATTTCTCTACCACATCTTTGCAAGGGATTGTCGAACCGTCTTCCACAACTATCACCTCAAAGTCTTTCAAGGTTTGTTCTACAATACTTCCGAGCAGTTCGTCAACTTCATTCGGACGATTGTAGACGGGAATGATAATGGAATATTGCATGAAGTATTATTTAGGTATTAATTGTGCAAATTTATCGAAAAATCACAAGTTTAGCAAAAACAGGTTGACTTTAAGCATCTTCCGTTATGTTTTCGGATGTTAATCTCACGGGAACAATTTGATTTGCAAGTTCCGGATTATACGGTAGACGTACTTGTATATAATTATCGGTGAAACCGGAAATAAACATTCTATTAGTATGTTGACTGTTGTCTTCAAAAAGTACGTTGCGAATTTGTCCGTAGAATTTATGATGAAAATCTTTCAATTTTTGCCGAGATATTTCGAGAAGTACGTTAACTCTGCGATGTTTTTCCGTTTGATTAACAGCGGGTGTTATCTCCAAAGCCTTCGTACCGGCTCTTTCGGAGTAGGGGAAAACGTGCAGTTGCGAAATTTGTAGGTCTTCGATAAATCGGGCTGATTTTTCAAATAGTTCTTCGGTTTCGCCTCTCATTCCTGCTATAATGTCGACACCTACAAAAGTATCGGGACATAAACGATTGATTGTAGCTATTTTCTCGGCAAAGAATTCAGTTGTATAACGACGTTTCATTAATTGCAACACTTCGTTGCTGCCTGCTTGCAACGGTATGTGGAAGTGAGGCATAAATTTTCCGGAAGATGCTACGAAAGCAATAATCTCATCGGAAAGCAAATTGGGTTCGATTGATGAAATACGAAATCGTTCAATGCTTTTATTATCGTCAAGCTGTTGAATTAATTGCAGAAAATTCTCATTCCTGCCGTTGCCGAAATCGCCCGTATTCACACCTGTTAGAATGATTTCCTTAACGCCTTTTGCAGCGACTTCATTTACGTTTTTCACTACATCCTCAATGCTTGCACTACGACTTGTGCCGCGTGCAAACGGTATGGTACAGTAGGTGCAGAAATAGTTGCAACCGTCTTGAATTTTCAAAAAGCATCGAGTGCGGTCGCCGTAGGAACATGCAATGTCAAAATTCAGGTCTTCAAAAACATTGCAGGAATGTGGCAATTGCTGTTTTTGTTTATCTTCACAATGTTTCAAATAATCCGCCACTTTGAATTTTTCATTTATGCCGAGCACTAAGTTAACCCCCTCTATTTCCATCAATTCTTTTGCTCTCAATTGTGCATAGCAACCGACAACAACAATGTAGCTCTGTGGATTGTGCTTTGCAATCTTGCGTATGAGCTGTCTGCCTTTGTGCTCGGCAACATCGGTAACGCTGCAAGTGTTAATTACAAAAATATCCGCACCGTCTTTTTCTGCAACGGTAGCGACACCCTCATCTTCCAAACTCCTTCTTATCGAAGATGTTTCGGAGAAATTCAACTTACAGCCCAATGTAACAAATGCAGCAGTCTTCCCTTTAAGTATCATGTCGCAAAAGTAGCGATTTTAAATCTAATTTTTAACTTTGTGGGGTCAATCGGGGGTACTTTGATAATCAAGATTTATGAAATATTATATTATTGCAGGTGAGGCGTCGGGGGATTTGCATGCTTCAAATTTGATTAAAGGTTTGAAGAAATACGATGCGAAAGCTGATGTGAGGGCGTGGGGTGGTGATTTGATGAAAAAAGCCGGTGCGGATGTTGTAAAACACTACCGTGATACGGCAATTATGGGTTTTTTCACTGTTTTGCGTAATCTTAAGAAAATTGAAAACAACATAAAGGAATGTTGTAAAGACATTGAAAGTTGGCAACCGGATGTGATTATTTTGGTGGACTATGGCGGTTTCAACATGAAAATTGCTCGTTATGCCAAAACTCATAATTTCAAAGTTTTCTATTATATTTCTCCTAAAATATGGGCATGGAATACAGGTAGGATACACAACATTAAGAAATACGTAGACCGTATGTTCGTCATATTTCCGTTTGAAAAGGATTTCTATGCGAAATATGATTATGAAGTTGACTACGAGGGCAATCCCTTAGTGGATGCAATCGACGGATTTAAAAATGATTATGCAGGACGTAGCAAGGATAATTTTTATGAACAATACGGTTTGGAACGTGGTAAGGACATGCTTTTGTTGATGCCGGGCAGCAGGCAGCAGGAATTAAAAAACATGTTGCCTAAAATGATTGCGTTGGAAAAGAAATTCGGTAGTAAATTCAATCTGATTGTAGCGGGCGCACCCTCAATGACGGAAGATGATTATGCGAAATACGTTGCCGGTCATGATGTTAAGTTGATATTTGACAATCCTTACAGACTTCTCGCAAATGCCGATGTGGCAGTGGTTACTTCCGGTACGGCAACACTTGAAACGGCTCTAATGAATGTGCCGCAGGTGGTGGTTTACAGCGGAGAGGGCGGATTTTTCTATTACCTTTTGTTTAAGATATTCGCAAAAGTGAAATACATTGCACTTCCTAATTTGGTGGTCGACAGAGAAGTGGTGAAGGAATTGCTTATGCACAAATTCACCGTGTCGGCTTTGGAAGCAAGTATATCCGCATTATTGACGGATGCAAATCGGTTAGATATACAACAAGGCTATGCTGAAATTGCCGACAAATTAGGTGAAGCCGGTGCATCGGAACGTTTTGCCAAGAAAATGATCGAGGCTTTTAAAGAAATTTCATCCTGAAAAATATAATTCTAATATCTTTATTTCTATTTGCTTTCGGAACTTTGAAAGCACAAGTGTTTTCATGGACTGAGGCAAGTATGAAGGCTGTGAACGAAAACAAAATTGTTTTTGTCGCCGCCGGAAACGGAAGCGATGACGCTATATTGAAGAAATTGCTTGCAGACGAGCGAGTTCGTTTGTTTTTTGAACGTAATCTCGTTCCGCTTAGTATCAACATGAACACGGATGCCGGCGAGCGGTTTAAACCTAAACTACTGTTGTATCCTTCGCCGGTTTATGCTTTTTTCATGCCTTTCGGCGATTTATTACTTGTAGTGAAGCCGTCGGATGCGGATATGCAATCTGAATTATTTTTGGAAAAGGGTAGGGAAGCATTGGAAATCGCTGATGTGAAACGTCAAAACAGTCGCAGCATTATTTTTGCCGAAACGCTGCCGGAAAATGTCGCAAGAGAAGGTGGGGATAATAAACCGATATTTATATTTGCTTATAAACAGGATGTGCAGTCGGTTTTACTTATGGAGAATAATGTTTTCAATCTTGATCGTGTGGCTGATTTTTATAACGGTCGATTTGTTTGTTTGAAAACCGACACAGTTTCATACCGAGAATATCCGGTGTATCGTTTTGTGAATAAAGATGGTAAATTGATTTATCAAACTTCCGGTTATCTTTCGCCGGATGATTTTTTGAAATTGGCAGATACGGTTCTACGGTTTGATAAGGGGGTGGAATTCACTGACTACAATGGGATACATTTTCCATGCAAGAAACCACTTTTCATAGATGTTAGGAATTTAAACAAAGGTGAAACCGAATTACCTGACAATGCAATTTATAAAGATCCCGAACTTGCTCAATATTTCAATAATCACTTTATTAATACACATTTGAATTGGTCGTCTTCGGATGCGGATTTTATCAAGAAACAAATTGAAGCCGAAACAATGCCTTTATATGTTTTCACGGATATTCACGGCACAGTGGTTCACCGGATTGCACGACAAATTAATGAAGATGAATTACTTTCGGAAGCGCAGAGATTCCTGTCCGGTAAAGGTTTGGAAATGTTGAGGAAAGAGTACGTAGGCGGAAATCGCAATGATATTGATTTTATCGAAGATTATTTGGCTGTTTTAAAAAATGCGGGATTAGCAAGCGAAGCGGATACGGTTGCAGAAAAGTTTTTGGATTTACAAACCGACGATAGCTTAAAGATAAAACGTTTTTGGTTGATTTTTAATGACTATATATATAATGTAAATTCTTTGCAATTCGCTTATGTTGTGAAGAATCAAAAAGATTTCGAGGCACTTTACGGCAAAAGTATTGTTGCCGAGAAATTGCATACGGTTTGGGAAAGAGGAGGCATGCTTTACGCATTTGACAATAAAGCCCTTAATGAATACCAAAAGCGATTGCGCAAAGCCGGAGTTGTCGATTATAGAAATATAATATTAGATGCCAAAATGTATGCGGCGGAGAAAACCGGTGATTGGAAGACATATTCCGAGATTGCCGAGCAAAAATGGAACGCCGGCGGAGTGTCTGAAGAAGAATTGTATTCATGGGGATTAAAAATTAGTGAAAATAGCAGCAATCCGTCCGTGAGATACAGAGCTGCTCGATGGTTTGCTATCGAATTGGATTCAATAGAACAGAAGGAAAAATCTACGGGCAAAGTAAGCCACACCGTCTATAAAGGTTATTATAGGCGATTGATAGAGTTGCTGCTGAAGAATTAGTTGTACGAGGCTTTCTGCTTTTTCGGAATTTTCGGGCAAAAAATCGGAAGGAAACACATTTTTAAATTCTTGGGTTGCCGACCCAAGAATTTGCGGATAAGCGTTGTAAAATTGTCGGCAACGTGATAATTAGGATACTGTGTGGTATGCCAGAAATATAATGTTTTGGAAAAGATTCCGAAATTATTATGTATTTACGAAATAGCGTACCTCAATTACTCCTATTTATCAAGTTTACAATCACCTTTACCATCACATCCTTCTCTTCCGTGCGGCTTTCGGCAATCATCAGCGTAAGGGCGACGAGCGTGTTGTTCTCAATGAGTTTGCTTCCATCCGGACGATAAAGGATGCCGTTCTTTTCCATAAACCAAAGGAAGAGGAAGGCGGCGATGCGCTTGTTGCCGTCGCTAAATGAGTGGTTCTTTGTTACCAGATATAGCAGCATGGCAGCCTTTTCTTCAATGCTCGGATAAAGGTCTACGCCACCGAATGTTTGGTAGATGGTAGCAATGGAACTTCGGAAAGATTGGTCTTTTTCATGACCGAACAAATCGCC
>JAISHE010000037.1 GCA_031262745.1 Culturomica sp.
ATCCGGACGAGGAATAAAATCGACTTTATTCATAATACATCATTTTAATTATTAATAGTTTATAACAAATCTTGCCCATTATTCAGGTAAGTTTTAAATACTTTCGTTTACTTCAACGAGTCTCCCGTTTACTTCAACGAGTCTCTCGTTTACTTCAACGAATCTCTCGTTTACTTCAACGAGTCTCTCGTTTACTTCAACGAGTCTCCCGTTTACTTCAACGAATCTCTCGTTTACTTCAACGAGTCTCCCGTTTACTTCAACGAATCTCTCGTTTACTTCAACGAATCTCTCGTTTACTTCAACGAGTCTCTCGTTTACTTCAACGAGTCTCTCGTTTACTCCAACGAGTCTCTCGTTTACTCCAACGAATCTCTCGTTGCCCTCCGGCAACGACTCCTAATTTAGCAAACAACGGACGGACATGCTGTACGACTTACTGTCGGTGCCACGGTAGACTGTAGCATAGCCAGCACCCAGACGCCGGATCCACGCACCGGAAGAACTACCCTCTGATGACGACCACCAATGTCCAGCACCACCAAAGTTGGAGAAAGAGGTGCCACTACAATATCCACCAGGAAGCCCACTCCAACCACTACTGTTAGTGCCCGAAGTGGAAGAGGAAGAGGAAGTAGTTTTCCACAAACTGCTTGTACTCTTTAACTGACGCCCCTGATTCGTTCCGCGATTACCCCAACCATCACCTATATTATCATCTGCCTGTGCCTGTGTCATTCCAAGATACATCTCCAAGGTCTTAAACTCCTCATCACTTGAAACATGCCAACCGTCGGGACAAATACCCTGAGTAACAGCATTACCTTTAAGATCCAAAACACATTTCTTATTAAAGTCGGTGTCCGTATTAATTGCACCCGAAGCTACATTTTCTCCGTTAACTGCCTCCGCCCAACTATAAAGTCCTCCGTAAGTATTACAATTACTTGCTGTATTATTAAAACATATTTTCTGGATACCCGCCGTTTGATGGCTCGTATAAACACTACTACTATTAATTACTTCACCAACGTTCATGTTTTTTGACATCCAACACTGCTCGCCGATTTGAACTGTCGGATAAACCTGTCCGTCTCTATTGTCGGTAAAATTACTTCCGCAATTGTTGAAAGAAATTTTAGGTTGTGTAGTAGGAGGAAGACTTACAGCAACCGTTAAATTAGCACTACTTCTGCAACCGGACAACTCTGCCTGACAGGTAACCAAAATATTACCCGAACTACCACTCTTGAAATCACTGTATGCAGGTGTGTAACTTACTCCCGTTTTCGTACCCGTTTCAGTTGTCCAAGTGAATGTTGGTGTAGTTGCAGTATAAGGCACACTTGCAATTACTCTTGTGTTATTGCAACTTAAAGTTGCGCTTACCGGACTAAACGAAATGGTTAAATTAGGAACTGTTGTGGAAACCACTGCCGTTTCAGCTTCGCCCAAAGCCGTAATAGCTTTGCGCTGAAACTTCAAAGCCAAACTTGCTCCGCTAAAACTTTCCTGAACGTAGGTTACCGACTCCGAAGTTTCATTGGGAATCAATTCCCAAGCAGCCGACCCTTTTTGAACATACCAAACATAACTTATCCTCGTGTCCATTGCCACTCCGTTCCAAGTTACGCCCGCAGGTTTAGTTTCGGAAAGAATAACTCCATTAGCACAACCCGTAGCAGGAACACTTATCGTCCCCGCATCAACCGTTACGTTTCCGCCAAAAGTATGCACAGCTCGAAAACCAACGGTGCTGTCCCTTGTGCCCGCAATAGTAGCTCTCGTCCTGTCCGAAATCTTTAACTTATCCGTGTTTCCACTTGCAAAACTCCCGCCTTTAGCGATAAAATAAGTAGCTGTTTTAGACCAAATCGACGTGGAAACGTCGCTAACTCCGGAAGTGTTTATCTCTCCGTTGCCATGAGAATTGTAAATATCGGAAGTATTGAAATAACTGTTGGCATCAACGGAATAGCAAAGCTCTGCCACGTTTCCGCTCATCTCCATCAAACCCCAAAACGTTGCTCCCGCCTGAGCCTGTGTGGAGTTTGAAGTTCCGAAAGCGGCACTTCGAACAGGTCCGAAACTGCCGTTGTTGTAATTAACGTTAATCGCTGCCGAAGAAGGCTGCTCATTCACTCTGCCGGCGTTGAGCAGGGAACCCGCTCCGCTCAAACCGTTCACGCCGCTCGCTGAGTTCCAAACAAACTCTCCTCCCAATGCTGCTTGCGGATAAGGCTTTCTGCAAGCCTTTTCATATTCCAATTCGCTCATAGGACGAAGGCATGCCCAGTCGCAATAAGCCAACATATCGGCGGGAGTGAGATAATTGCAAGCAATACACCTGCCGTCATCATCGCCGAAATAAGGTTCCGCAGGATTTAAGTTGCAGCCGAAAATAGCAGGCTGACCCGCAGAATTGGAAAGTACGCAAATGCCGTTTCTATAACTCGGACGCGATTTATCTCCGAAAACGTACTCTCCGGCTTTCAGTTCGTCGAGATTATTACCTATTCGTGCCTTCTGTTGAGCACGGGTAAGGCTGTTAAGAAAACCTACATATTGATCTTGGCTAACTTCGTGCTTCATACAGTAGAAACCCTTGTAGCCTTTGGGATACGTGGCAGGCAAACTTTTCCCGGAGCCGACATTGCCTGATGTAACGGGGTAAACACTCAGAGCATCCTCGCTGTTCACGGCAATCATGCTGCCGTTGTTGCTACCAAGACGGTTTGCCGTAGCTCCATCGCCTAAATAGTAGCCCCCGTAAGGGATGTAAACCATTTCAACGGCAGAAAGCGAAATGAAAACATCATTTTCATTAATATCTTCCTGTGTTATGTTGCCTATATTTGAACGCAAAGCTTTGATTGTAAATGTTTGATTATTAACATTTCCGTGAGAATCTTTGGCACGCATAATGAAAATTCCGCCCGCAGTGTTAGCGTCTATCTTTCCCACGTCATAAGTGAAGCCCGAAGGCATTATATTCCCTGTGGGTGAGAGCTTTAAGTGGTGCCAAGTGTCGGTAACATCCTTGCTCCACTTCCCAAAAACCCAAACAGCATCCCAATTAAAGTCATCACGCCAAGCGTGATCCCAAGACAATGAAAATGAAATCATTACAGTGTCGCCGCTTAAAAAAACAGACGGATTTGTGTTAAATCTCACATTGTTAGCTAAAACACTGAGATCACAAAAGAAAAGAATAAGAAAGGCAGAAACAGATAGGCTACCGCTTTTGCACAACTTTTTTAGAATTGTTGTGCAATAAATTCCTAATTTAAACATATTAGTAAGTGTTTTGTTATTAATTAATGGTCTAATGGTCAAAATATACATAGATTTTTAAAAATTAATTTGGTATTGTTGTTAGTCTCGACAATGGGTTTAAACCCATTGTTAATTCTCCTCCCCTCATCTAATTTAGTAAACACCTGACGGAGAGAGCTTCCGACGGAAGGTCATCGTGACGGGTGAATGCAGTGTTGTTATAGTACAGGTACCGGATATACGGCTTTGTCGTCGAGGAGCTATTCAATGTTGACGACCACCAGAAGCCGTACTTACCAAGGTTGTCGAACGTACCATTGTACCATCGGTTGGCACCTGGAAGCCCGTTCCAACCGCTACTGTTGGTGCCATTCCCCCCTGACAACCAACGGGTGGTACTCTTTAGCTTAGTACCCGGATTACTACCCAAAGAGTTTGCAAACGTTGTGAACTCCGCATCACTCGGAACATGCCAACCGTCGGGACAGATGCCCTGTGTATGACCACTACCGTCAGTAGCACATTTTACTATGTTGGTATTTTCTCCATATGCCATTTCTTTCGAACTATAAAGACCTCCGTAAATATTACAATTACTTTCCGAATTATTATAACATATCTTTTGAATACCAGCCGTACTACTGGTGTTCATATTGCTGCCAGCTACAAGCGTACCTATGTTCATATTTTTTGCCATCCAACACTGACTGCCGATTTGAACTGTCGGATAAACCTGTCCGTCGCGACTATCCGTAAAATCCTCTCCGCAAGTGAAAGACATTTTGGGTTGTAAAGGAGTTACGGAAACCGTTAAATTAGCACTACTGCTGCAACCCGATAACTCTGCCGTACAGATAACCAAAATATTACCCGAACTGCCACTTAGGAAATCTGTGAACTCAGGAGTATAAGTCGCTCCCGTTTTTGTACCCGTTTCAGTTGTCCAAGAGAAAGTAGGTGTGGTTGCAGTGTAAGGAACTCTTGCAGTTACCGTTTTTGCAACAATGCAGATATTTAACGTAGTGCTCACGGGACTAAAGGAAATTGTCAAGTTAGGAACTGTTGTGGAAACCTCAGCCGTTGTGGCTTCTCCCAAAGTCGTAATAGCTTTGCGTTTAAACTTCAAAACCAAACTCGCTCCGCTAAAACTTTCCTGAACGTAGGTCAAAGATGCCGAAACAGCATCCGGAATTAATTCCCAAGCAGCCGACCCTTTTTGAACATACCAAACATAACTTATCCTCGTGTCCATTGCCACACCATTCCATGTTGCACTTGCCTGAACACTGTCGGAAACAATTATTTCTGCATCAGGGCAACTTAGTGTCGCAACTTTAATTATTCCCGGATTTACTACCACGTTATTGCCACCAAACGTGTGAACTGCACGAAAACCCATTGTGCTATCTCTAACGTCGGAAACATTTACCCTCGTTCTATCTGAAATCATTAACTCGGCATTTTGGAATGAAGTGAAATCGCCGCCCTTAGCGATAAAAGATGTATTGGCAGTGTGCCAAATTGACGTGGAAACGTCGCTAACTCCCGAAGAAGTGTTTGTGTTTATCTCTCCGTTGCCGTGAGATGTGTAAACATTGGAAGTGTTGAAATTGCTACCGGCGTTGATGGAATAGCAAAGCTCTGCCACGTTGCCGCTCATCTCCATCAAGCCCCAAAAAGTGGCACCTGCCTGAGTCTGCGTGGAGCTTGAAGTGCCGAAACTCGCACTGCGGACAGGTCCCAAATCAGCATTATTATAATTGACGTTAGTTGCAGCCGAAGAAGGCTGCTCATTGATTCTGCCGGCGTTGAGCAAGGAACCCGCTCCGCTCAAACCGCTAACGCCGCTTGCTAAGTTCCAAACAAATTCTCCTCCCAATGCCTGCTGAGGATAAGGTCTGCGGCAAGCCTTTTCATATTCCAACTCACTCATTGGACGAAGGCAGGCGTAATCGCAATAAGCCAACATATCCGCAGGAGTGAGATAATTGCAGGCAATACACTTGCCGTCGTCCTCGCCGGAAAAAGGCTTCGCAGGGTTCAAGTTGCAACCGAAAATCGCAGGCTGACCTGCAGGATTGGAAATCACACAAATACCGTTGCGATAGCTTGGCTGTAATTTATCGCCGAATACGTATTCTCCTACCTTTAACTTATCAAGATCATTTCCGATTCGTGCTTTCTGTTGAGCACGGGTAAGGTTGTTAAGAAAACTTACGTATTGATCCTGACTTACCTCATATTTCATGCAATAGAAACCTTTGTAGCCTTTGGGAAAATTTGCAGGCAAACTTTTCCCGGAGCCGACATTACCTGCTGTAACGGGGTAAACACTCAGAGCATCCTCGCTGTTCACAGCTATCATGCCGCCATTGTTACTGCCGAGACGGTTAGCTGTTGAGTCGTCGCCCAAATAATAGCCTCCGTAAGGAATGTAAACCATTTCAATGGCAGCAAGAGAAAGGAAAACATCATTTTCATTAATATCTTCTTCCGTTATATTACCTATATTTGAACGCATAGTTTTTATGGTAAACGTCTGATTATTAACGTTTCCGCTGCCTTGACCGGCACGCATAATGAAAATTCCGCCTGCATTTGATGCGTCTATGTTTCCCACGTCATAAGTGAAGCCTTCGGATATCGAATGTCCTGAGGATAAGAGCTTTAAGTGGTGCCAAGAGTCCTCCATTCCCCTGCTATACTTCCCAAAAACCCAAACTGCGTCCCAATTAAAGTCATCTCGCCATGAATGATCCCAAGACAGTGAAAATGAAATCATTACAGTGTCGCCGCTTAAAAAAACAGTCGGCTTTGAATTGAACCTCACATTATTAGCTAAAACATTTGTGCTCAGCAGGATACAGCCACAAATTAAAAAATTGCGAAATCCATGGTATATTGAGGCTCAAAAATCGGTGAAAATCAATGAAATAGGGTTGTTTGCAAAAAGAGGCTAACTGCTGCATTTTTAAATAATTACATCATGTCAAAAATAAAAACGAAAGAGACCGAAAAAGGGAAAAAAAGAGGCGAAATTAACCATGGTTTTTACAAAGAAACTATTGCAATGCAAATGTAAAAAATAATTCTGAATATAGACAAGATAATGTTAGAATATTTTTCACGACACATAATATAATATCCGCAACTCCCGTAATGTAGGGGCGTATGGCATGTTCGCAGGAATTGCCGCAGGTCGCCTGTGTAATCCCGCAGGTCGCGCTTCGCTTGACGCTGCGGTTATGAAAATTTTGCCTTTCAGGCAAGAAACTTATGGTTGTTTCGGCTCGCAGAGCCTGATTTCCATAACCTCCGGTCAGCGACCGGAGGGGTAACAGTATACGTGGTGCATATTTTCGGGCGTATACCATACGCCCCTACGGGGACACCGCCAAAACAACACGGATTTCCGGATGTAGGGGCAACCCTTGTGGTTGCCCTATTGTTGGTTACCCCATTGTTATTTGGGACAACCATATCATTTTGGGCAACCACAAGGGTTGCCCCTACGAGGGTTGGCGACATTGTTTTCGGGCGTATGGCATACGCCCCTTATATCTCTAACTTTACACCTGCCATGACTGTTGCGCGCGGCATCGGGAAACCGAGCATGGTTTCGTAGCGTTGCGCAAGAAGGTTATCGCCTTTTGCGAACAAGGTCAACCACTGCAAGGCTTTGTAGTCGATGCGGGCATCCAATAGTGTGTAGTTACTTGTTTGTGCATTATTTCCCGTTGAAAGGTAGAGTTTATCTATAAATTGCACTCCGCTGTTTACGGTAAACTTTCCTGCGGTGTAATTCACGCCTGCATATCCTTTGTGGCGAGGAGCACCGGTTATGGGTGTGTTCATATACAGATAACTGTAATTCGCATTCACGAGTAAATTAGGTGAAACTCTATAGTTCAAACTAAATTCAACACCTTTATTTGCAAAATCACCGACATTTTTATTTTGCGGATGACCGTCAACCTGCACAACTTCCACAATGTTATCGCCTTCAATGTAGTACAAACTTAATTCCATAGACATACTATTTCCCAAGAAACGTTGAGAAACTGTGAAATCGTAACCGATGCTTTCTTCCGGCAATAAATCTTCATTTGCGGATGCGTACATATACAGTTCCCTCAGATTGGGAGTACGAAATCCTTTGGAAACGGAGAATTTCAGATGCGTGTGCTCGGCAGCCTGATAGGAAACGCCTGCCTGAGGCACCCATTCGTTGCCGTAGAGTTTATGATTTTCAAGGCGTATGCCGGCATTCAACATAAATGCGTCAAGTTTTTGGTGCATGAATATGTAGCCTGCAATTTCGTGCAGTTTCACATGGTCGGCATATATTTCGGTTTCCGGATTACGGTAGGCATTACCACCGTAGAGTTTTACGTCAAATCCTGCGGTGATGCTATTCCCTTTGAAAGTGTTAGCGGATTGATATAGATTCAGTCCGCCCATATAGTCGGTGGAACGGAAAAGATAAGGACGAGGCGATTCGCCTTCGTGGTAGCCGTCATTAATTTTGTGGCGTCCCCAATTGTAGTAGAAATTCACGGCACCGTTAGTGTAACCGTAATTGTTTTCAATAGAAAGCCCCGACATTCCTCTAAGAACATCGGCTTTGCCGTCAATCATCGGTTCATTTTCCGTGCCCGGATTTTGACTTTTTGATTTTGCAAGGTTAATATTGCCTGTGATTTTCCATTGTTCCGAAAGTTCGTACCCAATCTTTGCATATCCTGTTAGCGATTCAAACTCCGAGTTGCGACGGTGTCCGTCGGTGTGTTCGTAGTTACCGCTAAACACTCCCGACAGTTTACCTTTATTATAGCTGTCGATTAATGAATAGCGTTGAGAGCCGTAGGAACCGCCAAGTAATCTAACATTCAGTCGGTTGCCGTCGGAGATTGCTTTGCGTGTGATGATGTTGATTGCTCCGCCCATAGCATTGGAACCGTAGAGCACGGAAGACGCCCCGCGCGAAACTTCCACACGTTGCGCATCTCCGGCAATGTAAGCATCTGCCACCGGATGTCCGTAGATACCGGCATATTGCGGATGCCCGTCTATAAGAATCAACACGCGTCCCGCACCACCCGAAAATCCCCGCAGATTGATACCGCCGGCAGCACCTGTGGATGCGCCGTAGCCTGCAATGCCTCTGGTTGTTACAAAAAGCCCCGGAACTTGTTGCGAAAGCACCGGCAGCAGGGACATTTCACCGCTTTCTTCAATCGTTTTACGGCTTACAATGCTTATAGGCACCGGCATTTCATCGCGAGATAGGGGAATGCGCGCACCGGTTACCACCACTTCTTCAAGCCTGATATTTTTGATTTCATGTGTGCTGCCCGTTTCCACTGTGTCCGCAACGTTAGACTGTGCACAAACAGTAGTGCAGTAAATTAGTAACGTACAAATTATTGAAACATGTTTTGTCATTTTTTTCCGTTCTTTTTAAGTGTGTAATGGTTTAAAAAAATCCTCCCGTAGCATGATGCAGGAGGATTGATATATAAGAATTTTTAAAATAATGGTCTTTAAAGGACGACAAGTTTATACTTTGTGCGCATGCTAATATATTTCCGTCCTAAGCTTGTTAGTGAAAACATCAATTCTCGACATTTCTTGCGGAATGTTTATACGTTGCGGACATTTACTTCTGCACACATCGCAACCTATGCAATGAGATGCTTGCCTTAGCTTCGGAACTTGACGGTCATAACCTACGAGAAATGCACGACGAGCCTCGCGATAGTTGGGATCCTGAGCATCTTTGGGCAGTAGATTGTCGTTGACACACTTATTATAATGGCTAAAAACACTCGGGATGTCAATACCATAGGGACAAGGCATGCAATATTGACAAGTTGTACAAGGAATGAAATCGCTATTTTTCATTTGAAGTGCAATCTTTTGCAAAACTTTGTCTTCTTCCGCATTAACCGGTTCCAAAGGCGAATAAGTGCGTATATTTTCCTGCAAGTGTTCCATGTAAACCATACCGCTGAGCACTGTGAGCACATGTTCGGGAGTTCCGGCATATCTGAAAGCCCATTCGGCAGGCGTAGCATTGATGTCCATCTCTTTCAATAGTTTGAGAGAATGATACGGCAAGTTGGCAAGTCTGCCACCCAAAAGCGGTTCCATAATCACGGCAGGAACGTTGTGTTTAACCAATTCGTCGTAGAGATATTCGGCATTCACATTCCAACTCGTGTCGGCATTTTTCCAGTCTATATAATTCAATTGAATTTGTGCAAAATCCCACTGTATATCCTGTGCCAACATATAGTCGAATGCTTCTACTTCTCCGTGAAACGACCATCCCAGATTACGTATTCTGCCTGCTTTGCGTTCTTTCACAAGAAAGTCAACCATGCCGTTGTCGATGAAACGTTTTTTACAATTTTCAACGGAACCTAAACTGTGGAGCAAATAGTAGTCAATATGGTCAACTTGTAAGTTCTTGAATGATTGCAGATACATTTCTTTCGATTGTTCAAACGAAAAATCTCTCATGTTTGAAAGTTTCGTAGCTATAAGGAACTTATCACGAGGATGACGCTTCAAAGCAATGCCCGCACAAGCTTCCGACAAACCGCGCATGTAAACCGGAGCAGTATCAAAATAATTCACTCCGTGTTCAATGGCATAGTCCACCAAACGGTTGATAGTTTCCTGATCCGGCTCTTCTTCCTTGCTGCCCGGTTTTTGGCGAAAGGGCCAGCGCATGCAGCCGTAACCAAGCAAGGAAACGTGATCGCCGCTGTGAGGATTTGTGCGGTAAGTCATTTTGTTTGTCGGAACTTCTCCGCTCAATTTACTTGATGACGTTGTATTGGCTGCTTTTATATCGGGAGTGAAGCCGTAAAGAGCACCTCCGGTAACCGCAACACCTGCTCCTAAAGTTTTTAGAAAATTTCTACGGTCTATATTTTTCTTTTCTTTTTCCATTGTAGTAACCTTGTTTTAAATCGTTCTATGTACTTCATTTCCTTCCACATACATTGCACTAAACGGTCGGGCAGGGCAGTAGTATTCACATGCTCCGCAACCTATACACATTTCTGTGGAAACAACCGGCAATTGCTTGGAGCGTCTGTCATTCGGATCTACAGCAACCAAATGAATGGCAGCAACGGGACAATGACGTTCACAAGCGTTGCAACGGACATTCTGTGTGTTCGCAATGCAATTATCTGCAATCCACACGGCACGACCGATTTGTGTGCTCACTTTGTTTTCACGTGTAATTTTCAATATTGCGCCAGTAGGACACACCTCCGAGCAACGTGTACATTCCGGACGGCAATATCCCTGTTCATACGCCATTTCCGGTTGCATCAATCGTGTGAGAGCCGTGGAAGGGCGCAAAACCTTGTTAGGACACGCCGAAATGCACAACTGACAAGCGGTGCAATGACGTTCTACGTTTTTGATACTTTGTGCGCCGGGTGGTACGATGTGAGTGGTGCGTTTTGGTATTTTCTTATCTTCAATTGTAGCCAAACCGCCTTGTACGGCTTTTTCCTGCGCTTTCAAGGTTGTTGTCAAAGTCAATAAAGCCGTCAAAGAAAGGAAATTGCGACGTGAAACGGAACTGTCATCGGATTTCTCTGCAACGTCTTTTTGAGGTGAATCCTTCTTGGCAAAAGCACATTTATAGTGCATTGCGTCGAATTTACATTTTCCGATGCAATCCATGCATGCAACGCAACGGCTGTAGTCAATAGCATGAGTTTTTATGTCGATACATGAAGCTTTGCAATTCTTTTCGCACAGTCTGCAATTAGTACATTTGTCTACGTTTATAAACGGACGCATTATTGAAATCTTGGAAAGCCATCCTAAAACGGTACCTACGGGACAAACGGTGTTACAGTAAGTTCTTCCGTTTCTCCATGACAGGAAACCGATAACGACAAGTGTAATTGCCGCAACAGCCAGAGTAACGCCGCTTTTAATCCAAATGTCCACAGAATAAAAGGCGTAAGAATCAATTTTCTCGGCAAAGAATGCCAAAAGATTGTTTCCCAAAAGGTAAATAGGTGCAAGAAGTTCCGAAGCTATTCTGCCGAAAGCACTGTAAGGTTCAAATAATGCCACAATCACACTTAGCCCTAACGATAAAGCCACAATGAATATTGCCAACATCACATAACGCAACCATGAAAGGGGGCGGGAATAGGTGAAACGATTTCTTTTGGTTTTGCCTGCGAACCATGAAATGATGTCTTGACAAACTCCTAACGGACATATCACCGAACAGTAAACTCGTCCGAAAATCAATGTTAGCAGTATTAAGAATATCAAGACACCTGCATTAAACGCAAGTATTGCAGGCACAAGTTGGATTTTTGCCAACCAACCGAACCATGCTTGTAGAGTTCCCGTGAAATCAAGGAACAGTAACGTTAGCAACGTGAAAACGATAGCAGCAAGTGCAACTCTGATTTTTCGTAGCATAATGAATGTGTTATTTACTATGATTATTTATTTCAACAGTTTGATTTCTTTAAGCCATTTGCTAACGGCTTCGGCAGAGCCTTTAACGTCTTTGCCTGCGATGCTGTAACCTTCGAGGAAAGTGGCTTTGGGAGCAAGAGCTTTCATATCGGTGAAGAGAGTGGCTCTGCCGCCGGTTCCGTGTGTGCAAAACGGTACAACGGTTTTACCTGCGAGTGCTTCGCTTTTTAAAAAGGTATTAACCGGAGGTGCAATCGTACTACACCAATTCGGTGAACCTATGAATATCACGCTATACTTAGACAAGTCGGGCATTTCTCCTTTTAAAGCGGGAGGTTCGCTGCCTGCTTTTATATTGTCGATTTCTTCTCGTGCAACTTTCACACATTCTTGAAAATCGGTGGAATAAGCCTTTGCAGGTACGATTTCAAAAATGTCGGCACCTGTTTGTTTTTGAATTTCCTGAGCTAAGACGCGTGTGTTACCGCTCCATGAATAGTAAGCTACGAGCACTTTTTTTGTTTGTGCTTCTGCGTAAACGGCTGATAAAATGGTTGTTGCCATGATAATGTACTTAACGAGTTTCATAGTCTTTATTTATTTTTAAGTTACTAATGTTGGCAAAGGTAAGAAAAATAATAAAGACCAAACAATACGATACCGGATTTTATGCTAAGTCAAACCGTAATTAGCTCATCCGATTTGCGCATTTGGTTTCTAAGCTACGATTTTCGGTCGTTGATGTAGGACATTTTATGATTCTTTCAGAAAGTTTTCAGAAATTGTTCCGAAACTTGTTGCCTTAAAAACAATTAAACAGGATTATTATGGCGCTAAAAGATGAATTTGAACGACAAGGTAACTGGTTATTTTGCAATAGAAGTTGGTTACCTCTTATTTTATTGACACTGTTGGTAGTTTTTTATGCTGCCCGTATTATGTTTCAAGATTATATAGAAATTCCGGAACCGGATGATTCGTGGGAATTGATTTGTCTTATTATTTCATTGACAGGACTTGTTGTTCGCATTTTTACGATAGGTTTGGCGGCAAAGCGCACATCCGGACGCGACACGGAAGGACAAATTGCCGACTCGCTGAATACGAAAGGAATTTATAGCATAGTTCGACATCCGCTTTATCTCGGTAACTTTCTGATGTGGCTGGGCTTGGCAATGATGACGATGGATATTGAGTTCGTAGCTATTTTTATATTGTTATATTGGCTGTATTATGAACGTATTATGTTTGCCGAAGAACAATTTTTACACAGGAAATTCGGGAAAGTATATGAAGAATGGGCTGCTTCGACACCTGCATTTATTCCCGCTTTTAGGAAGTTCAAAAAGGCTGATACGTCGTTTAATTGGCGAAAAGTGTTGCGCAATGAAAAGAACGGTTTTTGTGCATTAATGCTTTTATTTGCTGTCTTACATGTAGCAAATTCTTTGACTTGGCACGAAATGGATATTGATGAAGAATGGATATTTGCTGCCGGTGCTTCTATATTAGTCTATATAGTATTGAAAGTTTTGAAAAAAAGTTCATTACTCTCCGACCCTGTTTAGGAAAATGTCATTGAAAGCCCAATCTGTGATTCAATACATTGGGATGAGGTTTTAATATCCGTGAACTTTCAGATAACATTCGGATTGTAATTATTACAATTGAGATTGAGAAGGTATCCTCCAAGCGGGATGCCTTCTTTTTGTGCCGTATTTTCCTCTGCAATAAAAAAAATCACGTTTTTAACATTATTTAACATACCTCTTTTTCTCTTTTATATGGGATTACCCTAAATTGTCCATTGAAAGGAGATACAATAATTCTACTTGCAACGGAAAGTTTAAAGATGAAGGCAATTTTTTATAATAACATCAGAAGAAAAATTTCTCTATCGGCAAAATTGTTTGGCGTGGGTAATATAACTTTTAGCAGATGTACTCGAAGTTTT
>JAISHE010000018.1 GCA_031262745.1 Culturomica sp.
TTTGTATGATAGGTCTGTTTGTCGTCGTTACCCACATGTGCAAAAAATGCACATGTGCTATTTTCGTCCAACTCGCCGTCAGCAAAAATGTTTTTGATGTGTCTTGCAATTCCGCTACGATCAATGCCGTAAAGCATTGCCATCACTTTTTCGCTTGCCCACAAATCGCCGTTTTGAAAGGCAATATCAACCGTGTCGCCGCCCTGCTCGCTCACAAAAGCAAGAAACTGAATAGTGCTGTTTTTTATGCTTAACTGTTTCATTTTAAAATCTACAAAAGCGTTTTTAGTATATCCAATGAATTTAATGTATTTTCTATCTGTTTTATCATATTATCACTTTGTTAGAGTAATTTCATACAATAAATTTTTCTTCAAAGTTATTAATTTTTATGAGTTTACGGATTTTTATTAACCACTGCATAGATTTCATTTTCAATTCCTACTCGGTAGCTGACATTCCCCTATCCTTTTCCGTATTTACGCCATAAAGATAGAATTTATTTTATTAAAAGTATTTGGAAATGACATCGAAACTTTACAAACGATAATACCTTGTCGACTATTTATCGACGGCATATATCTTTATATGGTTTTAATGTTACTCTGCGGAGATGAGTTCGGTGGCGCGGGTTATGGCTTCTTGGATGTTGCTGCAAATGTTTTCCTCGCCTATCTGAGCATAAAGATCGGAACGACTGATAACACTTCGCACTTTGTCGTTAACGCCGGAAAGTACCAAGCGGATTTTGTCCTTAGAGGAAAGTCGGTAGAGACTTTCTAAATTGTGCAAACCTGTTGTATCCATAAAGGGCACTTTTCGCATGCGGATTATTCTGACTTTCGGTTTATCGAATATGCTACGCATACTTTCTTCAAACTTGTTTGCAATGCCGAAAAAGAAGGGTCCGTCGATTTCGTAAACCTCCACACCTTCCGGAAGGTCGAGCTTATCTTCGTCACGGTAGATTTCACTCTCGCCTGCGAGGTCTAATTTATTGGTGGTTACGGAAATATTTGTCGTTTCGTTGATACGTCGCATAAAAAGCAACATTGCAAGCAAAAGTCCTAACTCAATGGCAATCGTTAAATCGAATATAACGGTAAGTAAGAAAGTCGTGAGCAGTACTGCCACATCCGAGCGGGAATTTTTCATCAGCGAGCGAAATGTGCGCCATTCGCTCATGTTGTAGGCAACTATCACAAGAACGCCGGCTAAACATGCCATTGGAATATGCTTCGTTAAAGGTCCGAGAAAAAGCAATATTAAAAGCAGCACCACCGCATGCACCATTCCGGCAACCGGTGTACGTCCGCCGTTGTTGATATTTGTCATAGTGCGGGCAATTGCACCTGTGGCAGGGATACCACCGAAAAACGGTACAACTATATTTGCTGCCCCTTGCGCTATAAGTTCCGTATTGGAATTATGTTTATCGCCCGTAACACCGTCGGCAACCGTTGCCGAAAGTAGCGACTCAATTGCTCCGAGTATTGCAATCGTGAAAGCTGCCGGCAAAAGTTCGTTGATAGTTGACATATTTATATTCGGTACGGCGGGAGAAGGCAAAGAAGCATTTATTTGAAAACGGTCGCCGATGGTTTCTATGCCGTTGATACCGAAAAATTCTTTCAAAGCATACACAACTGCGGTCATCAAAACAATAGCCACAAGAGAACCCGGCACTTTCTTCGACAACTTAGGTGTGAAAATGATAAGAAGAATACTGACAACACCCACAGCAAGTGCCCAAAGATTGGTGGTGTCAAAATGCGTGAAATACGTTGCCCACTTTGAAAGGAAATCACCCGGAACATTCTCTATCGACATGCCGAAAAGATCTTTAATCTGAGTGGTGAAAATAGTTAACGCTATACCGCTCGTGAAACCCACTATGATAGGATATGGTATAAATTTTATGATTGTACCCAACTTTAAGAAACCCATCAAAAGCAACATCACTCCCGCGATAACTGTTGAGATAATCAATCCTTCCATTCCGAATTCCTGCACAATACCGTAAACAACTACGATAAATGCCCCCGTTGGTCCCCCTATCTGCACGGATGAACCGCCGAGAAAGGAAATGATAAAACCGGCGATTATGGCAGTGATTAAACCTTGCTCCGGACTCACTCCGGAAGCGATACCGAAAGCTATTGCCAAAGGCAGTGCCACAATACCGACGATGACACCCGCCATTAAATCCGTGAAAAACTTTTCTTTCGAGTAATTCTTTATAGAACTGAAAAATTTAGGTTTGAAATCTATACTGTTCTTCATTGCCAACTGTTTGTTATTGAGTTTAAAGGCGCAAAATTATAAAAATAAATAACCTTTTTAACATGATGTCGTAAAAAGAGAAAAAAAGAAAGGAAAATTTATGAAAGCAGTACTTCATCGCGCTAATTCACGCGCTTATTTCAATCACGGTTGGTTGAAAACTCATCACACTTTTAGTTTTGCGGATTATTATGATCCGGATCGTATAAACTTCGGTGCGCTACGTGTGCTTAATGATGACTCCATTGATGCGGGCACAGGTTTTGACATCCACCCTCATCGCAATATGGAAATCATTTCTATTCCGTTGAAGGGAGCATTAAGACATGGCGACAGCATGGGCAACACTTCTGTTTTGCATAGTGGCGAAATACAGGTAATGAGTGCCGGAACCGGCGTTTACCACAGCGAATTTAACGACAAGGACGATACTAATACCGAATTCTTACAGATTTGGGTGATTCCCGACAGAATGAGTGTTGAGCCACGCTATGAAAATGCAAACATTAAAGATTTATTGCGTCCCAATGAAATCAGTGATATAGTTACACCTTATCCGGGCAACGGCAAAGGATTGTGGATTTATCAGGATGCTTGGTTTTCAATCGGTGAACTCTCAAAAGATTCCGTACACACCTACAAACTCCATTCCGATAAAAGTCTGGGAGTGTATGTATTCATGATAGACGGTTCCATATCAATTGATGATGTGCGACTAACAAAACGCGACGGCATCGGATTATACGACATGAAAGATTTTAGTTTCAATGTCAACGAAAAGTCAACCGTTCTATTCATTGAAGTGCCTGATTTGAAAGATTAGTTATTGCATAAGAAGTGGAGGGTGCCGACACTTTGTTTATTTACTTTATAAACAGAGTGTCGGTATTTTTTATTTCTATACGGTATAATCACCTCTATTTGCAAGACAAGCACGGAAAGTTTAACGCCGTTTCACTTGCACGCTACTGATTTATCATCTACTTTTGCGTCTGTTATGAACGAAAAATTAAAGCAGGAAATAAAGAAATCTATTGAGATTTTGAGAAAAGGAGGTGTGATTGTCTACCCCACCGACACCATTTGGGGTATCGGTTGCGACGCCACTAATGAAACGGCTGTAAAAAGGATATATGAAATCAAGCGACGTGCCGACAGTAAATCCATGCTCGTGCTACTTGATGATGTAGGCAAAATTGCATCCTACGCTGATGTTCCTGACATTTCATACGAGTTAATCGAAGCAAGCGATAAGCCGTTGACTGTTATCTACCCAAACTCGCGAGGATTAGCTGCCGGTCTTCCGGCAGAAGACGGTTCAATCGGTATCCGCATAACAAAAGAAGAATTTACCCGTAACCTGCTTTTCCAATTCCATAAGCCTATTGTTTCCACATCAGCCAACGTTAGCGGCGAACCATCGCCTACTGCGTTTCGGGACATTAGCGATGACATTTTAAATGCGGTTGATTATGTGGTTGACTATCGTAGAGAAGAAAACGGCGGTACACATCCGTCAAGCATAATAAAATTTGACGCCGACGGCAGTTTTAAAATAATTAGAAAATAGAGTTATGGCTTTAATACTTAACATAGACACTTCAACATCCGTTTGTTCCGTTGTTTTGGCACGTGAAGGCAAAGTTGTAGCGAAAAAAGAAGATAGCACGGGGCAAAACCATTCTCTTTTACTCGGCACTTTTATTGACACCATATTGAAAGAAAACAATTTGCAAGCCGGCGATTTGGATGCCGTTGCCGTGAGTATGGGACCCGGTTCTTACACCGGTCTGAGAATAGGCGTATCAATGGCAAAAGGACTTTGCTACGGTGCGTCGCTACCTTTGATAGGAGTTAACACTTTACAGGCGTTGGCTCTTGCGGCAACTAAGCTTACAAACGCAGCCACCGATTTGCATATAGCCATGCCACTATTGCCACGCCTCTATTGTCCGATGATTGACGCACGTCGTATGGAAGTTTACACTGCCGTATTTGACGGCGATAATCAAACCGTCATAGAAACAAAAGCCGAAATAATTACTCCGGACAGCTTCGCCGATACGTTGAACGACAATACGGTGTTCTTTCTCGGCAACGGTGCGGAGAAAGCAATGACCGTCATACAATCGCCCAACGCACGATATATTTCAGGAGTTGAAACCTCTGCCGAAAATATGACCGAAATTTCCGAAGCCCATTTCGCAGAAAAAGCATTTGAAGATGTGGCTTACTTTGAACCCTTCTATTTAAAAGATTTTATCGCCACAACGCCAAAGAATAAAGTGTTGTAAAAGCTATTTGACAAGCAAAACGTTTAACGGTACTTCCCGCCTTCGTCTTCCAGCATGCTAAGATAACTAAGATAGCGACTTTCCGCTATTTCTCCGTCTTGGAGGGCTGCAGTGACGGCGCATCCGGGTTCATGAGTGTGGGAACAATTTCCGTATTTGCAGTGGGATGAAAATGCGAATATCTCCGGAAAAAAATGGGACATTTCTTCCTTTTCCATATCAATGACGCCGAAACTGCGTATGCCCGGCGTGTCTATAATGTAGCCACCTCCGGAAAGCGGAAACATTTCGGCAAAAGTAGTGGTGTGTTTACCTGTTAAATGAGATAGAGAAATTGATGCCGTTTTCAAACCAAGCGAAGGTTCTATGCCGTTTATCAGCGACGATTTACCTACACCGGAAAGTCCGGCGATAACAGTGGTCTCACCTGTCAATGCCTGTCGCACTTCTTCTACCCCTATTCCCGTGATGGCAGACGTAAAGAAACACGGGTAATCAATACGTCGGTAAACGTCTGCCAAAGCATTCACCGCTTCCATTTCCTCCGGAGGATATATGTCTATCTTATTAAAAACCAACAGAGGACGAATACGATAGGCTTCTGCGGTGGCAAGCAATCTGTCTATAAAGACCGTTGAAGTTTCGGGGAAAGCAAGAGTTACGATAATCATCACCTGATCCACATTTGCAGCAATTATATGCGACTCTTTTGAAAGATTGGTGGATTTACGTATCAAATAATTTCGTCTTTTATGAATTTGAGTGATGACGTTAGGCGAAACACTGTCATCCAAATCAACAATATCACCGACGGCAAGCGGATTTGTGGTTCTAAATCCTTCCGTGCGCAATTTGCCGCGAATGCCGCACACACATTCGCATCCGTTTTCGGTGACTACGGTGTAGAAACTACCCGTTGATTTTATTACAACTCCTGTTTTCATTTTCGGATGATAAAGATATTTATTTTTTGCATAGATTTGCGGAAAATAAATTAATAATTAAATGAAATTGGTTTTTGCTACTAATAATCCACATAAACTCGAAGAAATCAGAGAGATATTGGGAAAAGAAAGACAGGTGCTTTCGCTGAAAGCAATAGGTTGCCACGACGAAATTCCGGAAGAACAAGACACTCTCGAAGGCAATGCTCTACAAAAAGCTCACTACATTAAAGATAAATACGGCTTCGATTGTTTTGCCGATGACACGGGACTTGAAATTGCTGCTCTCAACGGTCGTCCCGGCGTCTACTCCGCACGCTACGCAGGCGAAGGCAAAAGTCCGGAGGACAATATGGTGAAAGTTTTAAAAGAAATGCAGGGAGTAGCTGACCGCTCGGCACGTTTCCGTACCGTCATTGCGTTGCTATTGGGTGATGAGGAATTTATATTTGAAGGAGAAGTGGAAGGCGAAATGCTCACGGAGAAACATGGAGATGAAGGATTTGGTTACGACCCTATATTCCGTCCCGTAGGGTATGAAAAAAGTTTTGCCGAAATGTCAATGGACGAAAAAAATCACATAAGCCACAGAGGAAAAGCCGTACAAAAACTTGTGGAGTTCCTAAATAACAAAAATATATAAGTTGGATAACTTGTCCGGTATACCACAAAACTTTGGGGGAACTCCCCGAAACTTTGGGGGGATTCCCCGAAACTTTGGGGGGATTCCCCAAAACATTGGGGGGATTCCCCGAAACTCTGGGGGGATTCCCCAAAACTCTGGGGGGATTCCCCGAAACTCTGAGGGTACACAATTCTCAAAAGACTTTTATTAATAAATCTCTAAAAGGATAAATTATGCAATTAATTAAAGGTATTATAATCAGAATTATCAAACATGCGGAATCCAAAAAGATTATTCATCTGTATTCGGAGGAACAGGGAAGTATGTTCTTTATTACAGCTCCACACATCTTTAAAGATAATAATGTCGGTATCAACGTTATGCAGGTGGTGGAAATAGAATACCTCGAATCATTAAGAAGTGAAATCAAAAGAATAGTCAAAATATCCCCCATCGTTGACATTCATAAAATCTACAACAATATATACAAAGTAAACATAGCTGTTCTGTGGAGTGAAGTTTTATATAACCTTATAAGGAAAGAACCGAAAAATAATGCGCTTTATGATTTTATTGTCCACTCAATAGAATACCTTGCTGAGATTAAGGCGGGAATTGCCAACTTTAATCTTTTCTTTCTTTACAGGCTCTCGGTCTATATCGGTTATAAAATCAACACCGATAGTTATCGTGAAAATTATGTATTCAACATCAATGGTGCCAATTTTATTGATCCTAATGATAAGACTTATGAAAATCATTTTCTTTCAGGACCAAACGTTGCTAAGGCTATCCACTTCCTGCTTACATGCAAGACAGAAGATTTATACAGACTTATGCTTGACAAGCCGGCGAGGTTAAAATTACTTGACATAGTGCTCGCTTTCTACCATGTACACTTCGGTCAGGAGTTTAATATCAAAAGTATAAAAGTGATTATGGAAGTGTTTGAATAGAGCGCACTATTCTCATTTCACTCCCGTGCGTCGAAGTTTCTTAGTGAGGCGTGAACGGATTTTATCGATAGATGCTTTCTTTCGCAGCAATTCCATAAGAGCATCATCATTCTGAGCAGTCTGCATTTCGAGTATCTTGGAATTTGTTTCGGATGCCATCATTTCCACAAGTCGTATCTTGTAATTATCCATAATCTTGGGCAACAAATCGGCGAGTATCATATCCTCCATTATAATGGAATTTTCTTTTATCCGCCAAATCTTGCTTAATTCATACGGTTCGCTCAGCACGTTTGCAGACATCTTGCAAACGTCGGGGTCGGAATGTAAAGTAAAAAACTTTTCCGGTACAAAATCGGCATTATACATATTATCCGTATAATCGACTATGATACGTTGTGCGGCAATATTCAGCATAGTAAGTTCATCCTCTCGCAATTCCGATATAATATATTCGCCTACACTTGTGGAATCGTCGGCAGTTTCATATAATCTGCGCTTACCGAAGAGCAACAAATAGCGTATCAGCATCATCTCCTCCGTGTCGCAAGACGTTTTATCCGCTGCCGTTTTCTTAGCCTGCATGTCAACGTTAGCAGCCGTCGTCTCCTGCTTCTTGGCAGAAATAAAACCTCTCTCCTGCTCGGTAAGTTTTTTCCCCTTACGCAAACGCACGATCTCATCCAGCAAAACCGCTTCATCCAAGTTCATCATAGAAGATGCTTCCTTGATATAAACGGAACGTGTGATATTATCCGGTATAAGAGCTATGGTATGTACGATACTCGTAATCAATTTCGCTTTTTCAACAGGGTCGTTGCCCGCCTGTTCGATAAGTAAACCGACTTTAAACTTTATAAAATCCGTTTCATGAGTGCGTATATATTCCTTAATCTCATCTTCCGTGTGGCTCTGCGCAAAAGAATCGGGGTCATCACCTTCCGGCAAAGACACCACCTTCACGTTCAAACCCTCTTCCAATATCAAATCAATACCGCGCAAGGATGCTTTTATTCCGGCACTGTCGCCGTCGTATATAACGGTAACATTGGACGTCAACCTGCGGATAAGCCGTATCTGCTCAACGGTGAGCGAGGTACCGGAGGATGCTACCGTGTTCTCAATGCCCCGTGTGTGGAACGAAATCACGTCGAGATAGCCCTCAACGAGATAACAACGGTCATTCTGCACTATGCTTTTCTTGGCAAAATAAATGCCGTAGAGGGTGTTACTTTTATGGTAAATCTCCGATTCGGGTGAATTTACATATTTGGCACTTTTAACATCGTTTTTCATGATGCGACCGCCAAAAGCAATTACCTTACCGGCAATGTCGCGTATCGGAAATATCACTCTCTCCCTGAAACGGTCTATCAAATTGCCGTTATCTCTTTCTATCGACAAGCCCGTTTTCACTAAAAATTCTTTCTTGTAACCGGCATCCGAAGCATGCTTGGAAAAACCGTCGTAGGCTTCGGGACAATAACCCAAACCGAACTTGCGGATAGTTTCCTCATCAAGTCCGCGACGTTTCAGATAGCCCATACCCACCGAAATACCCTCGTCCGTGTTCATCAACTGCTCGGCGAAATATTCCTGTGCAAACTTGGTCAACACCAGCATACTTTCCCGCTGTGTTTTTTCCAACTTCTGCTCTTCCGTGAGTTCCTTTTCTTCTACGGTGATATTATATTTTGTAGCGAGCCACTTAATGGCTTCGATATAGTTCATCTGCTCATGCTCCATTATAAAGCCCACAACATTACCAACCTTGCCGCAACCGAAACATTTAAAGATACCTTTTGACGGAGAAACGGTGAACGAACCGGTTTTTTCATTATGGAAGGGGCAACATCCCACGTAGTTTACACCCCTCTTCCGCAGGTGCACAAATTCCGACACAACTTCATAAATATCCGCCGCATCAAAAACCTTTTGTATCGTAGCCTGTTCAATCATAGCCACAAAAATACGAAATATTCACGTAAGTTGGATAAAGAACGAATTAACGATAATTTTCGATGATTATTTTTGGCATAATAGGGTTCTTTGCTACTTCCAAATATATAATACCCTAAAAAAACATGCAAATCGTTTTTTTATCTTCTAAAAAGCGGTAAATTTGTCCGTTTTTTGTAGTAACAGTTCATGAAATAAATACATTATGACAGAAAAAGAAAATAAGAAGCTTTTTAGCGAGTTTGCACCCACCACCACAAAAGAATGGTTGGACAAAGTTACGGAAGACTTGAAAGGTGCCGACTTCAATAAAAAGTTGGTATGGAAAACCAATGAAGGTTTTAGCGTACAACCGATGTATCGCTTGGAAAACATGAAGGATTTGAAGAATTTGGAAAGTTTTCCCGGTGTGTTTCCTTTCACGAGAGGAAATAAGAAAGACAGTAATGATTGGCTTGTTCGCCAAAATATTGCGGTTGACAATATTGCAGAAGCAAATAAAAAAGCTTTGGATATTCTCAACAGAGGTGTTGACTCGCTTGGTTTCGTGCTCACGAATTGCAAGGAGTTCACAAAAGAAGATATGGCAACTTTGCTTGCCGGTATGCAACTTGATTGCGTAGAGGTCAACTTTGTTTGCTGCTGCAATAAAGCTGCGGTTTTGGATGCGTTCAAGGCTGTTGTTGCAGAAAGAGGCGTTGAACCGGCTAAAATCAAAGGCGGTATAAATATTGACCCGCTCACCGGTTACATTCTAAATGGTAAACTTTGTTGCGGAGAATTTGCGCAACACATTAAAGGTAATCTCGAAAAAATGTCTGATTTCACCGATTTTAAGGTAATTGAAGTCGGTGCTTATGTTTTCAACAATTCCGGTTCGTCTATCGTTCAGGAATTGGGATTTGCGCTTGCGGCGGGTGCCGAATATCTCGACCGTTTGACCGATGCCGGTGTTAGTATTGAAACGGCAGCTAAGAACATTCGTTTCCGCTTTGCCACGTCTTCCAAATACTTTATGGAAATTGCAAAGTTGCGTGCAGCCCGTTATTTGTGGGCACACATCGTTAAAGCCTATGCACCCGATTGCGACTGCGTATGCCGTATGAACATTAATGCCGAAACAAGCGAATGGAACAAGACGGTTTATGACCCTAATGTGAATATGCTCCGCTCTCAAACGGAAGCTATGTCGGCAGTGCTCGGTGGCGTTGATTCGTTAACGGTTCATCCTTTCGATTATGTTTACGAATGTGAACCGAGCGAATTGGGTGAAAGAGTTGCCCGCAACCAACAGTTGTTGCTCAAAGAAGAATCGCATTTCGGTAAAATCGTAGATGCTGCCGGCGGTTCTTACTATATTGAAGAATTGACGGAAAACATAGTGGAAGCCGCATGGAAATTGTTCCTGCAAGTACAGGAACAAGGTGGCTACGTAGAGGCTTTGAAGAAAGGTTTTGTGCAGGCAGCTGTTAAAGAAACGGCAAAAGCACGTGATTTGGACATTGCCATGCGTAGAGAAAACTTTGTGGGCACCAATCAATTCCCGAATTTCGGAGAAGTTATCAACCGTGATGTTTGCGATTGTGTTTTCAAACCGGAAGATTCCACTGCCGAAGATGCTGAAATCGAAACATTGAAACCTTATCGCGGCACTCAGGCGTTTGAATTGCTCCGCTACAAGGCAGATAAATACGCTGCCGTCAACGGACGTCCGCTTGCCTACATGTTGCCGATGGGTAATCTCGGAATGCGTAAGGCTCGTGCTCAATTTGCATGCAATTTCTTTGCTTGTGCCGGTTTTGCAGTTGCAGACAACAACGGTTTCAAAACCGTTGATGAAGGTGTGAAAGCAGCATTGGATAATAAAGCAGCGATTGTTGTGCTTTGCAGTTCCGACGATGAATATGCGGGATTTGCACCGGAAGCATACGAAAAATTGAAAGACAGAGCAATCGTAGTTGTTGCAGGTAATCCCGAAAGTCGACCGGAATTGGAATCCAAAGGCTTGACAAACTTTATACATGTTAAAAATAATCTTTTGGAAGAACTGAAAGGTTATCAACAAAAATTAGGTATCAATTAATTCCAAAGCAGTATGAAACCAAATTTTAAAGATATAGATATTAAAGCAGCCGTTCCTTCAAAGGAAACTGCCGCAGAATGGGAAAAAGAAAACCATATTGCAAAGAATTGGGTTACTCCGGAGTTAATACCGGTGAAACCTGTGTACACGGAATCCGACTTGAAAGGAATGGAACATTTGGACTATGTTGCAGGTATTCCTCCTTATCTTCGTGGTCCCTACTCTATGATGTATCCGATGCGTCCTTGGACAATTCGCCAATATGCGGGTTTCTCAACGGCAGAAGAGAGCAACGCTTTCTATCGTCGCAACCTTGCAGCCGGTCAGAAAGGTCTTTCGGTGGCATTTGACTTGGCTACTCATCGCGGTTACGACTCCGACCATCCGCGTGTAATCGGAGATGTCGGCAAAGCCGGTGTGGCTGTTGACTCTATCCTCGATATGAAGATTTTGTTTGATCAAATTCCGTTGGATAAGATGTCGGTTTCCATGACTATGAACGGTGCGGTTTTGCCTATTTTGGCGTTCTACATTGTGGCTGGTTTGGAACAAGGTGCAACACTCGAACAGTTGTCGGGTACTATTCAGAATGATATTTTGAAGGAGTTTATGGTGCGCAACACTTATATTTATCCTCCCGAATTTTCAATGAAGATTATTGCCGATATTTTTGAATACACGGCTAAGAATATGCCTAAGTTTAATTCGATTTCTATTTCCGGCTACCACATGCAGGAAGCCGGTGCAACAGCCGATATTGAGTTGGCTTACACTCTTGCCGACGGTTTGGAATACTTGCGTGCAGGAGTTAATGCAGGTATGAACATTGACTCGTTTGCGCCTCGTTTATCGTTTTTCTGGGCTTTGGGCATGAACCATTTTATGGAGATTGCAAAAATGCGTGCCGGTCGTTTGTTGTGGGCTAAGATTGTGAAACAGTTCAACCCCAAAAATCCGAAATCGCTTGCTTTACGTACGCATACGCAAACTTCCGGATGGTCTCTCACCGAACAGGATCCGTTCAACAATGTGGGTCGCACATGTATCGAGGCTATGGGTGCCGCTTTGGGACACACTCAAAGTTTGCACACCAATGCTCTCGACGAAGCCATTGCATTACCTACCGATTTTTCCGCACGTATTGCCCGCAATACTCAGATTTATATTCAGGAAGAAACCACTATCACTAAGGCTATCGACCCATGGGGCGGTTCCTACTATGTGGAAAATCTTACCAAAGAATTGGTTGATAAGGCTTGGGCACATATTGAGGAGATTGAAAAACTCGGCGGTATGGCTAAGGCTATCGAATCGGGATTGCCGAAACTACGCATCGAAGAAGCCGCAGCCCGCACTCAGGGACGCATCGACAGCGGTGAACAAACCATTGTTGGCACCAACAAGTATCGCTTGGAAAAAGAAGATCCGATTGATATTTTGGAAGTGGACAACACCGCAGTGCGTGAGGCTCAGATTGCCCGCTTGAAAGAATTAAAGGCTAACCGTAATCAGGCGGAAGTGGATGCAGCATTAGATGCAATCACCAAAGCTGTTGAAACCGGTGAGGGTAATCTTTTGGAACTTGCCGTTGATGCTGCCAAAAAGCGTGCATCCTTGGGTGAGATTTCATACGCATGTGAAAAAATTGTAGGACGTTATAAAGCAGTTATCAGAACAGTGAGCGGAGTATATTCAAGCGTAGCCAATGAAGACACGGACTTCAAGAAGGCTAAGGAATTGGCGGACAGATTTGCGGAAATGACGGGGCGTCGTCCTCGTATCATGATTGCAAAAATGGGTCAAGACGGACACGATCGCGGTGCGAAGGTGGTTGCCACCGGTTACGCCGACATGGGCTTTGATGTTGATATGGGACCTCTTTTCCAAACGCCGGAAGAAACCGCCAAGCAGGCAGTTGAAAACGACGTACACGTAGTGGGTGTTTCATCGCTTGCAGCCGGTCATAAGACGCTTGTACCTGCTGTGATCAACGAACTGAAAAAGCTCGGACGTGAAGACATCTTGGTTTACGTGGGTGGTGTTATACCTCATCAGGACTATCAGTTCTTATTTGATGCGGGCGCAATCGCCGTATTCGGACCCGGAACGAAGGTATCTTCAAGTGCTGTTAAAGTTCTTGAAATTCTTCTCGAACTCTACAAAAAGTAGCATTTAAATAAGATTTCATATTATAATACGAGGGGGCACGTTGAATTTTTCAATGTGCCCTCTGTTTTTATTTTTGGATATTACCATTTTCATTGGTTGAACGGATGAATTTTAGTTAATACAATTGGTATATTGCTATCACTTTTACTTACCTATTTTTGTTATTTTTTCTATCCGTATTTATGCTTATATATGTTTTTATTGTATATTTGCATCCGAATCACAAACGAAAATACTTTTAATATGACGTAAAAGATAGCACAAATTAACATATAAAATATAGCATTGCTATTATTCTGACTCTTGGAATCGTGAGAAAATTCTAAAAAAGAATGTGTCAAATGAATAAAAGTAAATGCTCGCAAAATGCGGGCTTACTTATTCGGACACATTGGCACTTCTCACAGCCACAAGAGCGGATTTAGTAAGTCTGCTTTTTTATTTGTCAAAAATTCAAAAATAAACGGAGAAGCCGAAAGCCGAAAAGTGGAGGCAAAATTAAATTCTAAATAAAAATGCAAAAGAATTATTTCAAAGTGGCGGTAATAGTGGTAATCGCAAGTTATACATTAATTGCTTGCGGAGGTTCAAAACAAATGTCAAGTTCGTCACAAAACAAAGTAGTTGCACAAAATCCGTGCGAACAATTGCAGGAAGAAAAAACCGCACTTCGAGCCGTTGGGAAAGGCACTAATTTTAGAGAGCAAACAGCAAAAAATATTGCTGAAATGCAAGCTCGCTCCCAATTTGCTCGTTCTATTGCTTCTAAAATCACGACTGCAACAAGTGAAGAAGCATTGGGTTTTGATTTGTTTTCAAGCGATGTCGCAACAGGTAATGTTGCAACCGACCAAGGGGCAAAACAAAATGATTTTTCACAAAGTATTGCAGAAGGTGTCGTGAAAAACACGGTGGTTATTAGAACCTATAAAGAACAACGCCCTGACAATCAATTTGACATTTGGGTATGTTTGGAGTATCAGGGAGATGTGGCAAAAATGGCTAATGAAATCGCAAAAACAGTGCAACAGCGTGTTCCTGATGCGCAAAGAGCGAAAATGAATGCAGAATTTGACCAATTCCGTAAACGTGTGGAAACAGAACTCGAAAAGAGTAGATGAAAACGATGAATAATATAGTTAAATTTTGTACTGTTTGTCTTTTGTTGGCAAACAGTACAATTATTTTTGCACAGACGAAAACATTTACACGCGACTATACTTATCAGGCAAGTGAAGACGATAGTAGAAATTCAGCGAGAACACAGGCTGTTGCGCAACTGCGGGCAATGCTTTTGCGTGAAATTGGCACGTACATTCGTGAGGAACAACAAACTGTAGTAAAAGGAGATGTACAAGAATATACCGAAAAATTGGAAGCCATTACGGCAGGTATAGTAGAAATGAAAATTCTTGACGACAAGTGCAGATGGGACGGTGTAACATACTATATTGTAGCCGAAATGACCGTTGACCTCAAAGATGTGGGACGCAGAGTAAAAGCCGTATCCGAAGATAAACAAAAAACAAAAGCATTAGAAGATGCTCGCGAGCAAACAAAAATAGCTCAAAATGAGATTGCTCAACTGAAAAAGGAAATGGAAGCCCAACGCGAGCAAATGAGAGTTGAGCAAGACAAATTCAAAAAACAGTTGGCAGAAGAACGGAACAAAGTATTAGAACAATCATATAAAAAACAGATAGAAAATCTTACGGTACAGGAATATATCACATTAGGTAATAGTGCGCGTGAAAATAAACAGTTTGAGGCGGCAAAAGCCTACTATGAAAAAGCGAAGGAAATTGACCCGACTAACGAATTGGTTGGTATCAGTTGGGCTATCGCACTTTCCGATTTTCATAAAACAATTTATACCGAATCTTTACAAAAGGTTTGGGAAAACATAAAAAATCAAAAAGTTAGAAATGCCCAAAATATCAATATTCCCAAATGGTTTTTTCAGCCTGTCAAAAATCAATATGTTGGTGTTTCATTTCCATTGAAAGATAAAAAATTAGCACAACAACAAGCAATTTGTTCTGCACTACTATCATACATATTACAAAATGATATAGAGGGGCATTATATCGTTGACCATTGTACATATACAGTTAGCGGTGATGACGGTAGAAAAAGCGAACGTGGTGAAAATATGATAAGATTTAACTTGCCTTTAAAATGGGAAGTGGAAAAGACTTATAAAAATTCAAATGGAGAAGTATTTGTGTCATTATCCACATCACCTATCGAAAGAAATTCTATTGGGATGGAATTTTATATTCAAAGTCGTTTAAATGAAAAAAATGGAATAAAAGAAATGAGCCAGAGTAGTCGTTTTCAAATGGTAACTATTAATACCCCTAATAACTATTTGACGCTACACAACGAAGCAAACTCTGACGGAATAAACGGTAAAATAAAAATTGCAGCAGATACTCAAAGCAACAAAACGGAAATATACTATTGGGACGGAACAAATCAAATATCTTATCGTCAAACGACTACTCCTCAAAGCATAATACCCCTTTGGACAGAGGCGTTATTCAATTCTTTAGGATATACCTACAGTATGTCATTGCTTAACTTGTTGAGCAATGGTTTCTTTTGGAAATTGGAACAAGACCCTGATGCACCACGTACAGTATATCGCGGCACTAAATTTGGCATTAAAATTAAATCTATGTATATTACAAACAAGGGACTTATTCTTGAAAGTGCAGAGTAAATAAGTTGATTGGCAAATTAAATAAACAACAACAACCAATGAACGGTTTGGCGCAAAGGGCGGTGTAGCCAGCCCGTTATGCGACACCCGCGAGCGATAGTGATAAATTGAAAGTTAAATAACAATAATTAATTGAAAATAGTATGAGTAAAAAAATCAAAAAGACACCCAAAAGCAATAGTGAACAAAGAAATGTGAAAATCACTAATCTATCCTTTGCTGAAATCAAAAAAATGGGAATTATTCCAAAAATTGCATTAATAACGGCTAATGATGTCGAAAGAGATGCTGTTTTAGAGGAAATGACGACAGCAATCTACAAAGTTATAATTAACACTCAAACCTATTACATTGGAACATTTGGGCAGTTCACTACAGTTTTGGTTCGATTAGGTTCAATGGGAACGGTAGATACTGGGGCAGCAACATTAACCGTAAATGAATTGATTAACTTATGGAAAGTTGATTGTGTTATTGCTGTAGGAATAGCGATGGGAATGAAGGAAGACGTTCAAAAATTTGGAGATGTTCTAATATCAAAAACAATACTTAATTATGACGTAATAAAAAGAACTGAAAGAGGGGATATAGACAGAAGTACAAGACCAAATGCAAGTCAAAGTTTGTTTGATCGATTTGTTAATTGTCCGGAATGGCAATTTTATAGGGACGATAATAGTGTTTGTAAAATACATTCAGGATTATTACTTACAGGAGCAAGTTTGGTTAATCAAACAAAATTTGTGAATAAATTAAAAGAGAAATACCCTGATGCCATTGGAAATGAGATGGAGGCAGGTGGTGTATGGTCTGCTTGTGAGAAAGCAAAAAAAGAATGGATAATTGTGAAAGGTATCTGTGATTTTGGAATAGATAAAACTGATGATTTTCAAAAACTTGCTGCGGATGCCGCTGTATCGCTTTGCAAAGAAGTATTAAATAACCCTGACGCTTTAGATGGAATTACTAAAAAAAATCTAAAAAATGGAATGCCCAAAAATAGCAGAAAAAATGAAATAGCAACAAAAAGAATAAATTCTTTGAAGTTATACTATTACCGAAAAAACGAAAAGAAACTAACAACATTTCAATTATCTCAACAAACAGAAATTTCAGAAAGACAAATAATTGAATTAGAGGCATTTAAAACAGAACAGCCATTTAGCAAATTATCATTTCCAACTTGTACTAATAAAGAATTAAGAACTTTAGAAAAAATACTATGTGATGGACGACGAATACTTGAAGTAAAAGATAACCCGACAGATTTTATGGGTTATTATTTATCCTATTATTATAAATTCAAATTAGGTAGAAAAGAAGGTTTTAATAACTTTAAAGCAATAGTTTTCGATTTTGATGGAACATTAACAGATAATCAACACACAAAAGCACGTTCAACGTGGCAAAAAATGTGGCAAAAACTTGGTTATACTTTAAATGATTGTAACGAATTGCACCAAAAATTTTCAAATAATGAAATAAGTCATTCCAAATGGTGTAAAATTACTTGTAAGAAATTCATAGAAAAAGAAATGGGAATAAATGTTTTAAGAGAAATTGCATCAGAAATGATTCTCATAAACGGCTGTTTTCCAACACTAAGAAAACTCAAAAACAGCGGAATACATTTATACATTACTTCGGGTTCAATAAAAGATGTTATTGAGGCAGTAATTGGAAATGAAAATATCGAAATATTTGAAGAAATAAGGAGTAATAAGATGGCATTCAATGAAAACGGAAAATTAACTAAAATAATTGGAACAAAATTTGACTTTAAAGGTAAAGCAGATTTCATTGAAATGATTGTGAAAAAATTAAATATAAATCCTTATGAAGTTTTGTTTATTGGAAATTCTAATAATGATGAATTAGCATATCAATCCGGAGCAATAACACTGTGTGTAAACCCTCATAATACAAGTTCATTTGAGAATAAAAAATGGAACAATACAATTTATGACATGCAGAATTTAGAGGAAATTTTGCAGTTTGTAAATATAAAATAAAGTTCAGAAAATGAAAACGAGAAAAACAGTTATCAGAGCTACGCCGCTGGCGTGATGAAAATATAATAAAGGTAATTACAGACATTCGCCAATCCGGTATACGGAAAGAACGTATGTTAACATGATTGAGCATGAGCAGATTGAACAACAGGATTTTAATACGTTGATACAAATTTATAAAATGCAGGGATTATCGGATGCTTGGGCGCAAAATAAACTC
>JAISHE010000021.1 GCA_031262745.1 Culturomica sp.
AGGATCATTGTCCCAGCCATTATATTTAAAGAATTTAACTACGTATTTTGTCCGGTCGGCAGTATAAACGTCAAACGATTTATTAAGTTTATAAGGAGTTAAATCATCTCTGTTTAAGACGGGTATTGTATTAATGAATTTTTCTTTTGTTTTTACCTGTCCGTTTTCGTATGTAAAAACATCTTCCACACCGGATAAACTCACATTCTGCCCTATGCTCCAAAGCGGTAGCATAATCAACATAATTAACACTAACTTTCTCATAATCTATTTTTTTATTTATATCTGTTGTGCATTAATAAAAAGATTATTCATGCGACAAAAAGTTTATATATTTATAAAATTTTACTCCACCTTTTTCTGTCCAACTATACCCTACTCCCTTTTTTGTATATCTTCTATTCTCGCCAGTATCCATAACAACAGGTACCCTACCTCCCCAATTTCCGCTAGATACCATTTCACCCGGGACTACCACAACAACATGTCCATTCCCTTTTTCCTTTCTTCCTGCCACAACAAAATGTCCTTCATTAGCAAGTTGCTGAGCCTCCTCCAAAGAATTAACAGTAACCCAGTGTGCCGTAGAGTCCCAGTGAGAAATCATATTGTTTGCGAACATACCTTCAAGTTCATCGGAATTAAACAGTTGCTTAAACATTGCATTCACTCCCTTATTGCAACATTTTTTCTTAGTTCCGCAATCAGGATGATTAATCACATATTGAACCGCATACTCTGCTGCCTCCGTAATACTTGCCGGATCGATAGGATTATCTACAGGAGGCACGAGAGTATCCCTCTGATAAGGTGGAGGATCATAATGTCCTCCACCACCTCCGGATGGAAGGTATGGACCTCCGCCGCCACCTCCGCCACTTTCAGTACAATATTTTGCCATCATAACCGCGCCTGCTCTCATAGTGTTAGCTACAACTACCTTTCCATACATTGGATCATGTTCTATGGTATTCCAACTAATCCAAACATCAACATCTATGAATTCTGTATAGCAGGTGGTTGAAGCAGGTGTAATTGAAGATTCAAGGACAGTATCACACTGAAGTATATCAGCAGTATACAAAACATTACCTTCAACATATTTCCATCCGTTTACAAAGTTACCTCCCAAATCGTGATATAGCACAGTGCCGTCAAAATCGGCAGGACGATCGAAGTAAGTGAAATCTTCAAGTTCTGCCCCATAGTTTTCAAAATAGCTTCGACTTGGAATAATCGTCATCAAAAAACCGAGAAAACCGTCGCTTGTGTCATTTTCAAGAACAACCAAACGTGTGCTCGAATATAATACGAAAGTAGTGTCGTCGGAACTGTCGTTCTCTGTCTGCATAGTTGCAATTTCATTCATTGATCTTGTGCGGTAGCTCAACAAGCCGTTTAGATTATATTCCATTGCAACAGTGCTACCCTTAGACGAACTGCGTTGAGTTTCCCAATTTGGAAACAATCCTAAAGGTAGAAATTCTCCCTTGCCATCCTTCACCCTCACGAAATCGCCACAAAGGTCGACAAACCAGTCCTGAACTCTTTCGGTACGCTCTTGCTTGCCGGAAGCGAAATGCTCATTCTCATCTTTCAAACAACCATATAAAACAGCAAGAACTATGAGTATCGGAAAGAAATAATGTTTTATGCGTTTCATATATCAATCATGATAAAGAATTAATAGTGTTTTTCTTTTGCAAATCTAAATATTATAATTAATGATACAAACGTTTATGAAGAAATATTTTAAATTACGTTTGTTAATAATATAATTACGGTTTTGAATTGGACTTTGAAAAAGTTGTTGCAGAATGGTTATACCACACAACAAGTAAAGAAGAAGACATTAGAGAAAATGTTTTCTTTCCTTGCTTGCATATCATCAGAAATCGGAAATTTCAAATAGCATAGTTAAATGGTTGGGAAGTTTCACACGTAGGAAACCGTATAACTATTTAATTCCTCCAAAGAATATGCGATTAGATTATGTTGTCAATGGCTTTTAGCTTTTCTTGTAAAAGCACAAGACGTTCTTTAGCTTGTTCTATTTTAAGTTGTAATTCTTCAAGTAGTTTACCTGAACTTTTTGATTTTGAAATGAACCCTATATTGTTTTCCCAAGTGTTGATATCGGCTTCCAATTGACGGATTTTCACGATCATTTTTTCTCTTTCGTTGACGATTTTATATTCTTTGTTGTCACCGTATTCGAGATTTTCAAGTTTAACTTTGAATTTCTCTATCTTTTTGTCGAAGTCGTTGATGTTTAGTTTGTCGAATACTTCATTTATAAGTTTACGAAACTCATCGTTTACGGAATTTTTTTCTTTCATAGGTACGAAGCCTATTTCGTTCCAACGTTTTTGAAAATCTTTTAATTTTTCGAGTATCTCATCATCGTTGCCGGAAGGTTGGAATATTTTCACTTCCTCAAGTATAGCTTTTTTTAGTTCCAGATTTTTATCCTGTTCCGAGTCAACGTCTTTAAAGTGCAGTTTTTTATTGTTGAAGAATTCGTCGCACGCTTTGCGGAAGCGGTTCCACACTTTGTTTGAATGTTTTCGCGGAGCAGAACCGATGGTTTTCCATTGTTTTTGTAGTGCAATTATTTTATCTGTTGTGGTTTTCCAGTCAATACTATCTTTTAGTGCTTCCACTTTTTCACAGAGGGCAATTTTCTGTGCGAGATTTTGTTCTTGGTCTTTAAGTATTTCCTTGAAATTAGTCCGTTTTCTGTCGAAGAATTTGTCGCATGCACTTCTCAATCTTTTGTATACTTTGTTGCTTTCTTTTAATGAAACTGTGCCTATGTGTTTCCATTCTTCCTGCATGGCAAGCAGTTGTTGTGAGGCTCTATTCCATTCGTTCACGGAGTTGTAGTCGGCGTTTGCAATTGTTTCGGCTTTTTCACACAGTTCTTCTTTAACCTTGAGATTACTTTCCTGTTCTTTTTTAAGAGAATCGGAGAATTGATGAAAACGGTTGTTTATGTTATCGGTAACGGCTTTAAATCTTTCCCAGAGGTTGTCTTTATATTCTTTGTGTACGGGACCTATTTCTTTCCATCTTGCATGTAGAATCTGCAATTGTCGAAAGGCGTCGGAAGTATCTTTATTGTCTAAAAGTTTTTCTGCTTCAACACATAGCAAAGTTTTGTCATCAAGGTTCTTTTTTAAATCGAGGTCGCGCAATTCTTTGTTTATTTTGATGTAGTTGTAGAAGTTTTCAACATGGTGGTGGTAATTTTCCCAAAGGTCATTTACACTTCCTTGTGGCACTTGACCTATATTTCTCCACTTTTCTTGAATTTCATTAAAATCCTGAAAAGTTTTGTTCAGCGATTCTTCTTTTCCTACCAATTCTTTCAATTCTTCTATCAATTGAAGTTTCTTTTGCAGATTAAGTTCTCTTTCAGCTTCAAGTTCTATGTTTTTTCTTGCAATAGTTTTGGCTTCTTCGCTGTTGGTTAAAATATTGTCTTCCATGTTGTTATTGTTTTAATGGGGCAGTGTTGCCGGTTCGGTACTAATTAGCTTACGAAAATAGGCAATAATAATGAAAATGACAAGTTTTGAAGTTAAGATTAAACAAACTATCTTTGGAGATATAAAAATATTCAATGTTTTCATATTTTGTTTACGGTTTTATATGGTTCATGAGCTTGTTGCCTTTGCAAGTTCTTTACGTGTTCTCCGATATTATTTATTATGTGCTTTATTATGTTGTGGGCTATCGCAGAAAGGTGGTACGTACTAATCTTGTAAATTCTTTTCCCGATAAAGATGCGGCATGGATACGGTCGGTTGAAAAAAAGTTTTATAGGCATTTGTCGGATATGTTTGTTGAACTTTATAAGACTTGGCATATTTCTTCTGCGGAGATAAAGAGAAGATTTGTTTTTAAGAATCCGGAAGTTTTTGAGAATTATTTTAAGGAGGGCAGGAGTGTTATCGGAGTTTTGGGTCATTATGCCAATTGGGAATGGATGACTTCTTTTCCTCTTTGGACGGATACGGATTTTGATTTGTTGGCATTGTATAAGCCGTTGCATGATGATGTTATGAATTCAATGGTGAAAAAGATACGTTCTCGCTATGGTGCTTTACCGGTACCTAAGAATGATGTGCTTCGTGAAATCGTGGAACATAGAAAGAATAACAGATTGTTTATTGCTGCTTTTATCGGAGATCAGACGCCTAACAGGAGTCAACTGCATTACTGGATGAAGTTTCTCAATCAAGATACGCCTGTTTTGATAGGTACGGAGAAGGTAGCGCGTAAATATAATTTGCCGGTGGTTTCGCTAATGGTGCGACAGTTGAAACGAGGTTATTATGAGGTAGAGTTTATAGAAATTTGCAGTCATCCTGCCGAACTACCGGTGGGTGAACTTACGGAAATGCATAGTCGTTTACTTGAAAGTGAAATCAGGGAACGCCCTGAATTGTGGTTATGGTCTCATCGTCGTTGGAAACATAAAAGGTATGTGGCTGATATTTGAAAAAGAAAGACTAAGAGGATGAAAAAAATTGTAGTGGCTATTTTGAATTGGAACGGTAGAGAATTGTTGCGTACTTATTTGCCTTCTGTTGTGAAATATTCCAATCCTGATATAGCCAGAATTGTGGTTATAGATAATGCTTCCGGAGATGGTTCACGTGAAATGCTGACAAATGAATTTCCGGATGTAGAGATTGTGGCGTTGGATAAAAATCTGGGCTACGCAGCCGGTTACACGGTGGGCTTGCAAGCTATGCCGGACAAAGGTGAGGAATATTATTTGATGCTCAACAGCGATGTGGAGGTAACCGAAGGTTGGCTCGAACCGTTGTTGTCGCTTATGGAGGAGGATAAGAGGATCGCAGTGGTGCAACCGAAGGTAAAAGCATTAACTGCGAAATCCGTGTTTGAGTATGCCGGAGCTTGCGGTGGATTTATTGACAAGTGGGGCTTCCCTTTTTGTCGCGGACGTATTTTAGATACGGTGGAAACGGATACAGGTCAGTATGACGATGTGTGTGATATTTTTTGGGCAAGTGGTGCGGCATTCCTTGTACGCAAGGAACTTTTCCGTTCATACGGTGGTTTCGACTGTTCGTTTTTTGCTCACATGGAGGAAATAGATTTGTGTTGGCGATTTAGGCGTGGAGGCTATACATTAAAAGTACAACCTAAATCAACGGTGTATCATCTTGGTGGCGCATCACTTCCTAAGGATAATCCGAGAAAGGTTTATTTGAATTATCTGAATAATCTGCTGATGATTTACAAAAATCTACCGAGTGGGGAACGCAGAAAAGTGTTGCATGTAAGGATGTTTTTTGATGCGGCGGCATTTTTGGTTTTTATGCTAAAAGGCAGGTTTGCATCTGCAAATCAAATCGTCAGAGCTTATAATGCTTATCGTTTAAGGAAGAAAGAATATGTGGAGACAGCACCGGAACATTCCGCCGTTGATAATTCGATATATCCTAAAAGTATTGTTTTCGCCTACTTTTTTAAGAGATTACGTAAGTTTTCGGATTTAAGATGGAAATAAACCTTTATAATAATATTTTGTCAAAACTTTCACACGTAACAAGTGTATGGACAACGAGAGAATAGAGGAGTTATACTACGAGGAGGGTAAGAAAGAAGAAGCTTTCCGTTTGATTGTTAGCACTTATAAGGAAAGTTTGTATTGGCATATACGTAGAATTCTAATTTCTCATGACGACACGGATGATGTCCTGCAAAATACATTTATAAAGGTATGGAAAGGTTTGGATGAATTTCGGCGCAATTCCAAGTTGTCTACATGGATATATCGTATAGCGGTGAACGAATCTCTTAACTTCTTGAGTGAAAAAAGGCGGAAAGTGTACGGTAACACGCAGAGTTTGAATGTAATTCTTGAAGATACGTTGGAAAGTGATGAATATTTTGATGGGAAGAAATTGGAAATAGTTTTGCAAAAGGCTATTCTGAAACTTTCGGAGCGTCAACGATTAGTTTTCAACATGAAGTATTTTGAGGAGATGAAGTATGAAGATATTGCGGATATACTCGGAGTTGCGGTTGGCACCTTGAAAGCCACTTATCACAATGCCGTTGACAAGATTGAGAAATATGTGAAAATCAACTATGATATTATATAAAACTTGATATATGGAAAAGTTTGAAAATGATAATAATCCGTTTAAGGTGCCGGAAGGTTATTTTGAATCTCTGGATGAGAAAATAATGAAGAGAGTAACCGGTAAACCTGAAAAGCAACGTATTAAATTGTCGAATATACTCATGCCTTATGCGGGACTTGCGGCAATATTTATTATGGCTTTTCTTTTGGTGCAAGTTATAGGCAATAATTTTGCGGATGAAAGCAGAATGTTGCAGAATCCGGAATTTGTGAAAGCGACTACAACCGCTACATTTGAAGTTGATGCAGGGAAAGTGTCTCTTGATAATAACTTTAATCCGAGTAGCGAAGATATATGTGAATATCTTTCTACGGAGATAACAAATTACGATTTACTGTTTGCAGAACTATATTAAAAATCAATGATATGAAAACAATAATAATAATAGTTGAAATTTTACTTGCTTCGTTTTCTCTTTTCGGTCAGGATAAAAAGATGAATGATGATAAACGTAAAGAATTTGAAGCGCAGAAGGTAGCTTACTTTACGAATTATCTGAAACTTTCGTCTGAGGAAGCAGCTGTTTTTTGGACTCTCTATAATGAGATGACGTCGAAGATGAAAGAAAATAACAGGGCTTATTATTCTGCAATGAAGGCTTATCTCAAAGATGAGCAGAAAAATAATGATGGAGCAAAGACGATACTTGAATTAAAGTTATCTGTCGAACAAAAGAATTTGGATTTAAAAAAAGAATATTATCTGCGCATGTCGAAATCCTTGCCTATGGAGAAAATTTTGAAAATTGATATTGCCGATCATTCTTTTAATAAACAACTTCTTAATAAGATGTGTAAACATCACGACGATAAGAAATAAAGTTCTTATCGTGATCACAATTGCAGCCGCAACTGCCGATAAATCTGTGATTTTAAAATAAATTGTTATTTTTGTGTTTTAATTAACTCAATGGACATTGTATTGTGGGTTGGTTGAATAGCCATAAAGTCTTATAGGTACACTCAAATATAAATTTATTGATTACAAGTAATGCAAAAACTTATATCTTACCTGCGAGCAGATTTGTTGCGCACTTCCTTTATTTTTTTGATTGCCGTAATGTTTGTGGCAATGCCTTTGATGAGCCGCCACACCGGAATGAGTGGCGACGATAAGCTACATTGGCAACAAGCCGAATATGTAGTGAAATTTTACGAAACATTTGGAGCCGACGAGTCTGCCATAAAACCTTTATTAGACGGTTATCAACGTGAGTACGGTTTGGTAGCTTACACTTTTGCAGCATTTATAACAAATGTTTTTGGTATCGAAGATTGGTTGGAAGTTAGCCACACAATGGCTGGTTTGATGGGCTGGTTGGGTATTCTATTTGCATCTTTGTTTGCATTTCGTGTTAGCAATAAGAATTGGTGGGCGGCAATTCTCACAGCTTTGCTGTTTTTCTTTTCTCCGCGCTACATGGGGCATTCCCACAATAATTTATTGGATATTTCGTTTGCGGCATTCACAATGATGGGCATCTATTATATTTATCGCTTTATTGAAATGATGCCCAAACCGTCTATAAAAGTATGTATAGGTTTGGCTGCGGGTATAGGATTGGCAACCGCCACCCGTGTCGGCGGACTTCTGCTAATCGCCTATTTCGGTTTATTTGCTTTGGTATGGTTTTTTATTAAATGGAATGAAATTATCCGAACCAACAAACTTGCTGTTGTTTCGGAGAAATCTAAAAAAGGAACAAATATTTCCTTACAAAGCAAGAAAGAAGTTAGAGCTTTGTTTTTGCGTGTTCTGTATTACGGACTTGGTATATCCGTAGCAGGTTATTTGCTTGCAATAATAGTGTGGCCTTACGTATTAGTAAGCCCGATTAAAAACATGCAGGCGGTTTTTGCAACTATGTCGCAAATTCCGACCTCTTTGCGTCAACTATTCGGCGGACAGATGGTTTGGAGTAACCATTTACCTTGGTACTACACTCCGCAGTGGATATTAATGACAATACCGGTTGCAGTTATTTTTGGAATGTTGGCATATATTTTTGTGGGTGGCTTACGCGAGAGGAATCTGTTTTCTACATTCGTAGTTTATTTTACCTTTCTGTTTCCCGTTTTTTGGATTTGTTACACGAATGCCAATGTCTACGGCGGTTGGCGTCATTCGCTTTTTACATATCCGACTATGGTGGTGGCAGCCGGTTTGGGATTTACAGAATTGTTCCAATGGGTTGTTAACACAATTAAGTCGAAATTTCCAACGAAAAAGATATTACTTATAACTTACTTAGGGTGTGGCATTTTTTTCACTGCGATGTTGTGGAGTCCTATCAGACATACCTTTGTAAATCATCCTTACGAATATGTGTATTTCAATGAACTTGTAGGCGGTGCGAAAGGTGCTTACGGGAATTATGAGATGGATTATTATTATCATACCACGCGAGATGCCACAGAGTGGGTTATGGCACATGCCGATACCACAAATCTCAAGTCCGGAGAAAAAATAAAAATTGCTTCGTGGCATGTTGCTTCTGTGAATTATTTCATTCGCCATGATACTGCACACTTTCAAAGTGTGTTCACACGCTGGTTGGATAGAGGTGACAGGGATTGGGATTATGCTATTTTTACTGTTACGGGCATTCATCCCGAACAGCTTAAAGGTAAATATTTTCCTCCCAAGAATTGTGTGCACACTATTGATGTTGATGGGAAACCAATTAGTATCATTCTTAAAAGAGAAGATAAGTCGGACATGATTGGTTATAATTTTAAACAAAAAAACGTTGCCGACAGTGCGGTCATATATCTTAATAAAGCTCTTGAAAAAGATCCTTATAATGATGCGGCACTTCTGAATTTGCTTGAGGTTTATCTCGTTACGGATCAACTCAAACAAAATATAAATTTACTTAAACATGCCAAGCAATATATGCCGAAAATAGAACGACTTAGATGGATAGAAGCAAATTATTATTTGAATGTGAAAGACTATGATAATGCTGAAAAAATTGCGAAAGATGTGCTTAGCTATAATAATAAGATGAAATCATTTTATCGCATTCTTGCCAATATTTATATTCAAAAGCGAGATCTTGCGGCAGCGGAAAGAACGTATGTTAACATGATTGAGCATGAGCAGATTGAACAACAGGATTTTAATACGTTGATACAAATTTATAAAATGCAGGGATTATCGGATGCTTGGGCGCAAAATAAACTC
>JAISHE010000016.1 GCA_031262745.1 Culturomica sp.
CCTACAGTGAGCACTCAGGCGGTAACAAACAAAGATATTGTTGCCGGTACTGCCACTTTCAACGGCACCATTCTAACCGCAGGTAACCTTGAAATTACGGAGCGCGGCTTTGTTTATGCCACCACAACAAGCCCTACTCTTGACGATAGCAAGGTTATAGCCACCGGCACGGATGTGGGAGCTTTCAATGTAGACACAACGGGTTTTGCCGAAGGCAATATATATTATGTGCGTGCGTATGCCACTAATAGCAAAGGCACGGTGTATGGCAATGAGGTAAGTGTGGATTTCAATGTAGTTATGCCTACGGTTAGCACGCAAGCAGTTACCAATAAAAATATAGCCACCGGCACCGCCACCTTTAACGGCACAATAGAATCTGCCGGCGACCCTGCCTACACGGAGCGTGGCTTTGTGCATGCCACAACGGCAAATCCTACGCTTGGCAATAGCAAAGTTATTGCCACCGGTACGGATGTGGGAGCTTTCAATGCAAACGTAACAGGTTTTACGGAAGGCAGCACTCATCATGTTCGTGCTTATGCCACCAACAGCAAGGGCACTGTTTATGGGGAGGATATCGAATTTACTTTTATATCCACCATGCCTACTGTAAGCACACAGGCAGTAACCAACACAAACATTTCCGCCGGCACAGCTACCTTCAACGGCACAATTCTAACCTTAGGCGACCCTACCTACACGGAGCGTGGTTTTGTGTATGCCACAATAGCAAATCCTACGCTTGACGATAGCAAGGTTATAGCCACCGGCACAGGGACGGGAGCTTTCAATGCAAACGTAACGGGTCTTACGGAAGGCAGCACTTATCATGTTCGTGCTTATGCCACCAACAGTAACGGCACTGTTTATGGGGATAATGTTGCATTTGCTTTTATAGCCACACTGCCTACGCTTAGCACGCAGGCGGTAACTAACAGAAACGTTGTTGCCGGCACTGCTACATTCAACGGCACAATCCTTACTGTAGGCGACCCTGCCTGCACGGAACGCGGCTTTGCCTACGGCACATCGCGTAAGCCCACAGTAGATGCTACAAAAGTAGTCGCATCAGGCAACACAGAGGGTACATTTAGCTCCGATGTAACAGGTCTTACGGAAGACAATGTTTATTACATTCGTGCTTACGCCACCAACAGTAAGGGCACAGTGTATGGAGAGGAGGTAAGCGTGGATTTCAATGTTATCATGCCTACAGTTAGCACTCAGGCAGTAACCAACGAAAACATTGTTGCCGGCACCGCTACATTTAACGGTACAATTTTAACCTTAGGCGACCTTGCCTACACGGAGCGTGGTTTTGTATACGGCACATTGCGTAATCCCACCACGGATGCTACAAAAATAACGGTATCGGGTAGCACAGTGGGTGCATTTAGTTCGGTTGTAACAGGTCTTGCGGAATACCATGTATATTATGTTCGTGCTTATGTCGTTAACCGTAAGGGCACTGTGTATGGAGAAGAGGTAAGTTTGGACTTTTCCAATTGCGGTGTAGATTTCACCGACAGTCGGGATAATCAGGTTTATCCGACAGTAAGAATCGGCACTCAGTGTTGGATGAGTAAAAACATGAATATTGGCACACGAGTAGACGGCACAAATTACACCACTCATCAGACTTCAGGTATTCAAAAGATATGTGATAATAATGATGAAAGTAAGTGCACAACTTATGGCGGACTTTATAATTGGAATGAGACTGTAAACGGTGAAAATTCGGGTAGTATAAAATATGTTAGCGGTAGTTCTACAATGATTCAGGGCATTTGTCCTGACGCTTGGCATGTTCCGAGCGATGAGGAGTTTAAGACTTTGGAAAAGTATCTTGGGATGACACAGGCTCAGGCAGACGGTGAGGGTTATCGCGGCACAGATGAGGGTCGTGAGTTAAAGAGTACAAGCAGTTTGTGGACATATTATTCTTCTTCAACTTCGGGTACCAACAGTAGTGGTTGGAGCGGGCTTCCGGGTGGCTACCGGGATTACTCCGGTGGTACGTTCGGCTACGTTGGCACGTACGGAACCTGGTGGTCGTCGTCGGGGAGCAGTTCTTCCTATGCGTGGGGCCGGTTTCTGCTCTACTTTGAGGCGAGGGTCTACCGTTACACCTACTTTAAGTCGTTCGGCTTCTCCGTCCGTTGTCTGCTTGGAAATTAGCGGGTGGGGAAAGCGGGTGCTCGGCGGCGACCGTAGGGGCGTTGCTTGCGACGCCCCCCAACGGGAGATGCAAGCACCCTGCGAGAGTTTTTGACTATTTGATTGATTTGACTATTTCCCAAAAATTTTTTCCGCAGGAAAAAATTTTTGCCTCGCCGCCGCAGGTCAAGTTCTGCGCGACCTGCGGCGGCGGAGATGGTGTCGCCAACCCTCGTAGGGGCAACCCTTGTGGTTGCCCAAAACAACAACGTGGCAACAAACAATAGGGCAACCAAAAATGGGGCAACCACAAGGGTTGCCCCTACAACATCATCATCGGGCGTATGGCATACGCCCGTACATCCGGAGAGTTTGCGAACATGTTCGGAGGAGCTGCCGTAGGCAGCCATATACACCATTATAGTAGCAATTAGGCTTGGTGTTCGGAACCGTTCGTGCTTTCTGTTGTATTTCGCCCGGTTTTATCATTTAAGTACAAATAGCTGATGTGATAGTTTCTGTTTCTAAATTTTGTAACACACTCCAACGTGCAATGTATTTTCCTGTTTTTGGCAGTTCCGTATCAAGTGTGATGTATGAAATGGTTTTTAATTTTTGTAATTCGTCAATAATATGCGTTTGTATGTCCAACAATTCTAACAAAAAACCTAAGCGTTTTATCACAGCTTGCGAATTAAAACGTTTTGCATATTCAAGCAGTGTTTCATAGTTAATTTTATCTTTGGAAATATAGATTGCTTTTGCGATTTCTACGATTCCACCTGCGTAATCGGGCTTAAACAAACAATCAATAAACGTTTTTTCCAAGTCGGAACACAACGCTTTATGAAAGCTGTCAATCCACATTTTTTTTGCTCCGAAAAAATGTGTTGAGTTGTGATAGATAAACTGAAAAGGCACTTCTTTGATTTTTATTTCCGACGGTTTCAGTTGTTTTGAAACAACAATTTGTTCTTTCAAAGAGGGCTGCGTAATCAAATTGTGAATTTGTAATGCGGAATAATAGCCGATGTACTGGTGCGCATCGTTCACAATGTGTTCGGCAATCAAATGCCAATCGGGCATAAAGGTTTCTGCGTTCGCTTCATACGGAATGACATAGTAAATTCTCTCTTTCAGACGCATCAAAAGCCCCCGCTTGGTCATGTTGCTAAGTAATTCTCGAATTGCACCGTCTTTGGAATTTGGCAACGCTTTTTGAGCCTGCGCAATGTCAAAACAAGAGAGCTTCTGCTCGTTGAAATAAGACAGAAGTTCGTTGGACTGCTTTGATATTGATTTATTTTTCATAGGAATAATATCAGCGATTTACTGACAACAAAGATATAAAAAATTATTGCTGTCCGGTAAAACATTTATGTCAAAAAATTAGGGCTGACTTCAAATAACCATAAGTCAGCCCTTGTAGGTTGTATTGTTTTTTTTATTATTTTTAGCCGATAAAAATAAAGGAATGAACTTTAAACATACCTTTTTAATAATGACGGTCATTGTGTTTTACGGTTTCACCGTTCATGCACAGTTGAATACTCGTAATATGTTGATACGAGGTCAAAATGCTATCTACTACGATGACTATATAACAGCTATTGACAATTTCAATAATATAATAGCAACAAAACCATTTCTTTCCGAACCTTATTTCTTTAGAGGTGTTGCAAAGATGAATTTGGATGATAACGACGGTGCTATTGCCGATTATGACAAAGCAATTGATTTGAATCCTAATTACTTTCTTGCATATATGTATCGCGGCATCTCTTATAATAATCAAAAGAAATACGATAGGGCGTTGACGGATTTTAATTCAGCTATTAAGATTGATCCGAGTAATCCCTATGTTTATGCTAATCGCGGAATAACGAAAGCATCGGTAAGTGATTATAAAGGTGCGGAGAAAGATTATTCAAAAGCACTTCTTTTAGACAATCGCTTGGAAGCCGCTTATTTGAATAGGGCTTTAATGCGAGAAAGATTGGAAAACAAGGATGGTGCGATGTCTGATTGTAATGCGGTTTTGCAACTTAATATATTTTCCGATGATGCTTATAGTTTGAGAGGATATTTGTGGTACACAAAGAAGGACTACCATAATGCAATAGAAGATTTCAATCAAGCATTGAAAATAAATCCAAAGAATGAACGAGTTTTGATGAATCGTGCAATTGTTTGGTATGAAATGAAAAAATATCCCGAAGCTTTAGCCGATTACACGGAAGTGATCAAACTCAATAATCAGTCTATATATGCTTATTATAACAGGGCGTTGCTTCGTGCGGAAATAGGTGATTACAATAATGCTATTGCAGATTTAGATGAGGTTGTGGAAATGAATCCCAACAACATATTGATATTTTTCAATCGCGGATTGTTGAAAATTGATATTGGTGATTTAATCGGTGCCTACAACGATTTTTCGGAAAGTATCAGGATTTATCCCGACTTTGTGAAAGCATACATGGCACGATCTTCTGTGAGTGCCGAAATGGGAAATTATTCTGAAGCCGAGAAAGATCGTGAGCAGGCAAATTCCATCATGCAACGCTATCGGAAAATGAAAGCCGGAGATAAGAATGCTTTGCTTGATACGACTGAAAATTTCAGTAGGCTTGTTGATTTTAATTCCAAAAACGATAAAATACGAGACGTGATAAACGGAAGAATTCAAGACAAGAACGTGATAGTGTCGTTGCAAGACATTTTTTATGTTCAGTTTATGAATATAGATTCGCTTAGGAAAGGGAAAGTTAAGTATTACAACAGCCAAATAATGGCTTACAATCAAAAGTATAATTATAGGTATTCTTTTGCGCTTTCAAATCGTCAATCGGTTTCTCCCGACACCACTTTGTTTGAATCTTTCAACGCTCTTTCCGCACCGGATATTAATTTTATGCGTGGTGTCTACTATCTTGAAAAACAGAATTACATGAAAGCGATTTCGGAATTTGATACAGTGAGGAGCCTACAAGAGGATAATATTCTTGCAATTTTCAATGAAGCTAATTCCCGAATGTTGATGTATGAATACATAGAATCAATAAATAACGGAATGACCTCAATCCTCGTCGGCGGAGAAAAATCAAAAGAAAAGGTTCTTACCGATTATTCTAATGTATTGTCTGACTATTACCGCTGTCTTGACATGGATCCTACATTTGTTTTTGCTCTTTTCAATATTGCCAACGTTTATGTTAAAAACGAACAGATAGAGCAGGCGATAGAAACCTACACAAAAGTGATTAACATTGACGAATCCATAGCGGAAGCATATTATAATAGAGGTATATTGAATATATACATAGGTAAAAAATCCGAAGCCGGAAGAGATTTGAGTAAAGCAGGCGAGAAAGGTATAACGGATGCATATAATCTAATAAAACGATATTGTAATTAAAATGGATTTAATTAAGAAAATATCTTTTTGTTTATTGTAAGAAATCAAATAGAAGTAAGTATATTTGTGTGGTTTTTGCTATATAAAGTAATTATGATTGAAGTAATATTAAGTGAGTTAGGTAGTTACATCTATTTTTTTCTGTGTTGTATTATATTTATGCTGATTTATATTGCAGGTAACATTTATAATTGCATACAAATGTGTCGCAAAAACAAAAATCCGGAAAAACAACAGAGAGAAGGCATATCGGTAGTCATCACGGTGAACAATAAATCGTGGGCACTGCGGGAAAATCTGCAAAATTTCATGGAACAAGAGCATGAAGCCGATTATGAGGTTATCGTAGTCGACGAATGTTCGGAAGATGACACTCACGAAATGCTCATGGAATTGACGGCAAAATATCCGAATTTGCGTACAACTCGCATTTCCCCCGAAAATAAATTCCGTAACACTAAGAAATTGGCAATAAATTTAGGAATGCTTGCAGCCCACAATGATATAGTAATTTTGGCTGATATAAATTCCCGTCCAGCCACTCCTTATTGGGCAAGCATGATAGAACAAACATTTGATGAAAAGACCGTTGCTGTTGTCGGTTACGCAAATTTTAAAGAAACCAAGATTATAGATATACCGAAGATTTTCCGGTTTGCTCATTTCGTTGAACGTTATTTACTTATCAAAAATCGCATATTTGTTATCGGAGAAGGCTACAACATGGCATGCCGTAAAAAAGCTTATCTGTCCACTAAGGTTTTTTGTAAAAACCCACAAAGTCTCTCCGGTTTTGATCACGAAATTATTACTTCTTTGGCGAAACTCGGAAATATAAAAAACGTTAAAGAAACCAAAGCGGAAATTTTGTTGGATGAGGATGTTAGGTTTGACTGGAAAGAAAGTATGGCTTACTATTACAATAATAAACGTGGTTGGAAATCTGTTGCCTTGCTTCAAGCAAATTATTTGATTATTTTGCGTTGGGCAATATACGTGATGGCTTTTTATTTGTTGTTGTTAAATATATTACCCATGTATAATTCCGTTATAATACTTTTGACGTTTGTAACCGGAATTGCAATAATGGGAATAGAATTAAGACAACTCCAACAGAAACATTTATTCCTAAGTTGTGCAATCGCACAGTGTTTGGGTTTCTTTTACAGATGGTATTTTAGTGTTTATTCAATTTTTACATATAAAAAATGGAGATAAAAAACAACCTTTCGGAAAAAGCGTTAATCGACTATGAGATAGTTAAACGTGCCATATCCGGCGATGAGCGAGCATATTCGGAATTATTTAAGAAGTACAAGGATTCCGTATATTTCATGATCTTGAAAATGGTGAATAATCGTACCGATGCGGAAGATTTAATGTTTGAAGCCTTTGAAAAAGCGTTTGCCAATATGTCTTACTATTCACCACAGTATGCTTTCAGTACATGGTTGTTTAAGATAGCTTCCAACAACACCATTGATTTTATACGTAAGAACAAAGCTAAACTTATTTCGATCGATAAAGACGACATGCAACCTAATGATAGAGGTATGATTTATAGCCTTAAATCGGATACTCTTACCCCTGTTGAGGAAGCAATACGCTCTCAAAGAGCTGCGTTTATGCGCGAAAAAGTGGCAATGTTGAAAGGTCGCTACCGCCGTTTGATAGAATTACGTTATTTTGAGGAATACTCCTACGAAGAAATTGCAAATGAACTGAATATACCTCTCGGAACAGTTAAAGCGCAACTTTTCAGATCGAGAGAATTGTTGATGAGTATTTTGCAAAAAACAGAAATAGCTCGTACAAATGAAGATATTTATTAATATTATTTTTTTGTTTGCCTTTGTAGGTGCATTGTCGGCTCAGGAAAGCGATACTTTGAAAGTCGAACAAAGTTATGTGAGACTTTCGGGAATTGTTTTTGACAGTGAAGACTACACTCCTTTGCAAAATGTAACATGCAGAGAAGGTAGATATATTTCCACAACCGACAGGTTCGGGCGTTTTGTGATGAATGCCGAAGTGAGTGATACCATTCATTTCACTTATGTGGGTTATAGCCCTTTCACAATGGTGGTACCTGATACACTTGCCAACAACGAATATATTATAGCCGTGTCAATGTCCAAAGATACAATCATGCTTGGAGAAGTGGTGGTGGTTCGTCGCTACGGAGCAAAAAAGAAGTTCTATTCCGATAATGCAATCAACAATATGTCGGGAACTTTGAGAGATGCCTATAAGCCGAGGATGGAAATGACTAAAGAAGAAAATCAGGCTCGTTTGCTTGATGAATATGCCGCTTCAACAAATAAGGGACATGTGAAAGTCGGTTTTGGTGTGGGTACTGGTTCATGGAGTGCTTATCAAAATATGAAAAAGAAAGATAAAAAACTTTCTCCGCCTCCGAGTTTTCTTAGCATGGAGGAAATGGATTTGATAAAGATGGTGCTTCAATACAAAAGAAATCCCTGATTATATCTCCGAGTTTTTATTCCTTTTATGGATAAGAACTGTATATCATTTATAATACGTTTGGAAGGCAAGCATAGAGTTTTGGTACGTTTGGAAAATATCATTGCATGTTCCATAGAAGTTCCGTTAAATTATATACAACGAAAATAATCGGACTTTCATTTTTTTTCTACACGATAACGTTGCATTTTAGGATAATAATGTATACTTTTGTGCCATTCATAAATGGGTAGGTCTATCTACTCGTATCACAGCGAAATAAAAAAATCACAATTTATATTTATGTACGACATTCTTGAACTAAATGAGAAGTTACTGCCTGATTTACGGCAGATAGCTAAAGATTTGAAGATTAAACGAGTTGACAGCTATAAAAAGCAGGAACTTGTTTATAAAATATTGGACGAACAAGCCGTGCAGGCTGCAAGTAGCAAAAATACATCTTCCGACAAGGAAGATAAAAAAGACCGTAAGCCGCGTTTTCGTGTAACTCGTAAGGGTGGAGCTGAAAAGGTCGGTGATTCACAGGGAGGAGGCTCCGGTAATAATTCCAAAAAAGGGAATAATGAAACAAATAATGAAGTTAAACCACAGCAAGCAAATAAGCCGCAAACCGAACAATCAACGCAATTGCCGAAAGTGATTCATAAAGCTTTGAAATTTGAGAAGGTGCAGGATATGATTGGAGAGATTAGAAAAGAAATCAATCAGGGACATAAAAATCAGCCGACTCAAGATAGGCAAATAAAGAAACAAAAGTTTGACCGTGTTGACAACAATAAACAATCGGAAGTGAAAGAATCGGTACAGAAACAAGAACCGATAGCTGTGGAGCAACAGACATCTGATGTGGAAAATCAACAGGAGCAATCTCAGCAAATGAGGCTTGATAAGAAACAAATCCAAAAGTCGGTGCCACAAAATCCAAATCAAAACCCAAATCAACAGATTCTACATAACAAACAGGAAAAAGACGACAATCAAGAACGAGCTGAAAGGAAGTTTGAAAAACGTGAAAAGTCTTATGACTTTGAAGGAATAATTATAAATTCCGGAGTTTTGGAAATTATGCCGGATGGTTACGGTTTCTTGCGTTCTTCAGATTATAATTATCTAACTTCTCCGGATGATATATATGTATCTCAAAGTCAGATAAAACTTTTCGGTTTGCAAACCGGCGACACAATTGAGGGAACTGTACGTCCGCCAAAAGAAGGCGAAAAATATTTCCCACTTGTGAAAATAAACACGATTAACGGAAAATCTCCTGATGCAGTTAGAGACAGGATACCTTTTGACCATCTTACGCCGCTTTTCCCCGATGAGAAGTTTAATATTACGGACAAGTCTTCAACAATCTCAACACGTATAGTAGATATGTTTGCACCGATAGGTAAGGGGCAGAGAGGATTGATTGTTGCCCAACCTAAGACAGGTAAAACGGTACTATTGAAAGATATTGCCAACGCTATTGCTGCTAATCATCCGGAAGTTTATATGATTATACTTCTAATTGACGAGCGACCGGAAGAAGTAACCGACATGATACGGAGTGTGAATGCCGAAGTTATATCATCAACTTTTGATGAACCGGCAGAACGCCATGTGAAAGTTGCCAATATCGTTCTTGAAAAAGCTAAAAGGATGGTGGAATGTGGTCATGACGTAGTGATATTGCTTGATTCGATAACTCGACTTGCACGCGCTTATAATACGGTTTCACCGGCTTCGGGGAAAGTGCTTTCCGGTGGTGTTGATGCCAACGCATTGCATAAGCCTAAACGCTTTTTCGGTGCGGCACGAAATATTGAAGGCGGAGGTTCGCTTACAATAATTGCTACTGCTTTGACCGATACCGGTTCAAAGATGGATGACGTTATTTTTGAAGAATTCAAAGGTACCGGCAATATGGAATTACAGCTTGACCGTAAATTGTCAAATAAGCGCATATATCCTGCTGTTGACATCACTGCTTCGAGTACAAGGCGTGAGGATTTGCTTGTTGATTCCAACCTGTTGAACCGTTTGTGGGTGCTTCGTAACTATCTCACTGATATGAACTCTGTGGAAGCAATGGAATTTGTAAAAGATCGTTTGAGTAAAACATATTCCAATGAGGAATTTCTCTATTCTATGAACGGTCAGTAAAGCAAAAAATTATATCTTTGCGCTGCATAATGAAAAAAATCAATTAAAATACCTTATTAAATACCTTATTTAAAATGGCAAAAGAAAAAAAATTTATGACTTGTGACGGGAACACTGCTGCCGCACATATAGCTTATATGTTCAGCGAAGTTTCCTGTATCTATCCTATCACACCGTCTTCACCTATGGCTGAAAATGTTGATGAATGGGCTGCCAAAGGCAGAAAGAACATGTTCGGAGAAACAGTGCGTGTGATTGAAATGCAATCGGAAGCCGGTGCTGCCGGTGCTGTTCACGGTTCATTGCAAGCCGGTGCGTTGACAACCACCTACACGGCGTCTCAGGGCTTGCTTTTGATGATTCCTAACATGTATAAAATTGCCGGAGAATTATTGCCTTGCGTATTCCATGTAAGTGCACGTGCTTTGGCTGCTCATGCTTTGAATATTTTCGGCGATCATGCCGATGTTTATGCCGCACGTCAAACAGGTTTTGCAATGTTGGCATCCGGTTCTGTTCAAGAAGTAATGGATTTGTCGGCTGTTGCACATTTGACTGCAATAAAATCCAGAATACCTTTCCTTAGTTTCTTCGACGGTTTCCGCACTTCCCATGAAATACAGAAAATCGAAGCCGTTGATATGGAAGATTTGAGAGGACTTGTAGATATGAAAGCTTTGCAAGAATTTCGTAATCGTGCACTCACTTCTGAAAGTCCCGTTATTCGCGGAACGGCTCAAAATCCCGATATATATTTCCAAGGTCGTGAGGCTTGCAACAAATTCTACGAAGCGGTACCGGATATGGTGTCCGATTATATGGACAAGGTTTCTGCGATAACGGGAAGGAAATATCGTCCTTTCGACTATTACGGTGCACCGGATGCTGAAAATATTATCATTGCAATGGGTTCTGTTACGGATACAATTCGTGAAGTAATTGACAATAAACTTGCAAACGGTGAAAAGGTAGGTATGATTGCAGTGCATTTGTATCGTCCTTTCTCTGCAAAATACTTTATGGAAGCAATGCCGGCTAATGTGAAACGTATCACGGTTTTAGATCGCACAAAAGAACCGGGGGCAAACGGTGATCCGCTCTATTTGGATATCAAAGATGTATTCTACGGCAATGCTAATGCTCCGTTGATTGTAGGCGGTCGCTACGGTATGGGTTCAAAAGACGTAACACCTGCACAGGTTATCGCCGTTTATGCAAATATGGCGATGAATGAGCCTAAGAATTTGTTTACCGTTGGTATTGTAGACGATGTAACATTCAAATCTTTACCTGTCGGCGAAGAAGTTAAGGTAACATCCGATTCTACTTATGAAGCTAAGTTCTACGGTTTGGGTTCCGATGGTACGGTTGGTGCCAACAAAAACTCCATTAAGATAATAGGTGATGTTACAAATAAATACTGTCAAGCATATTTTGCTTACGACTCAAAGAAATCCGGTGGTTTCACGGCTTCTCACTTGCGTTTCGGCGATGAACCGATACGTTCTACTTATTTGGTAACAACGCCCGACTTCGTGGCATGCCATGTGCCTGCTTATATTAATCAATATGACGTTTTAAAAGGCTTGAAGAAAGGCGGTTCATTCCTGCTCAATTCATTGTGGGATGCGGAAGAAACCAAAAATCACCTGCCCAATAACATGAAAAAATATTTGGCAGACAATGATATTAAGTTTTACATTATAAACGGTACTAAACTCGGTCAGGAACTTGGATTAGGTAACCGTACAAATACCATTATGCAAAGTGCTTTCTTCAAGATTACCAATGTAATTCCTTACGAATTGGCTGTGGAAGAAATGAAGAAGTTCATTGTGAAATCCTACGGCAACAAGGGAGAAGCAATTATTAAAATGAATTATGCGGCTGTTGATGCAGGTGGTGATTTGAAAAACTTAATTCAGGTGGAAGTGCCTTCCGAATGGAAAAATCTTCCTGCCGACGAAGCAACTACTATTTCTGCAGAACGTCCCGAATTTATTGTTAAAGTTGTTGATGTGATGAACGCACAGGCAGGAGATTCTTTGCCGGTGAGTGCATTCAACGGAATTGAAGACGGAACATTCCCTGCCGGAACTTCCAAATATGAAAAACGCGGAATAGCCGTGAACGTACCGGAATGGCAGGTTGATAAATGTATTCAATGTAATCAATGTGCTTACGTATGTCCTCACGCTGCAATTCGTCCCTTCCTTTTAACCGATGCGGAATTGGCTTCGGCTCCTGCCGGAACTTCCACAAAACCGGCTATCGGTAAGGAATTTGCAGGTTATCAATTCCGTATGCAGGTGTCTCCTTTGGATTGTACGGGTTGCGGTAACTGTGCCGACATTTGTCCCGCTAAGGAAAAGGCTTTGGTAATGAAACCGTTGTCATCTCAAAACGATGAAATCAACCGTTGGACTTATATGGATACCAAAGTCGGTTACAAGAAGTTGGTAGAACCTAACAATGTTAAGAACTCACAGTTCATACAGCCTTTGTTTGAGTTCTCAGGAGCTTGTGCCGGTTGTGGTGAAACACCTTATATTAAATTGATCACCCAGCTTTTCGGTGAAAGAATGATGGTAGCTAATGCCACAGGTTGTTCTTCAATCTACGGAGCTTCCGCACCTTCAACACCTTATTGCAAAAATTATGCAAGCGGTAGAGGTCCGGCTTGGGCTAATTCATTGTTTGAAGATAATGCCGAATTCGGTTTCGGTATGGCAGAAGGTTCAAATAGTTTAAGAGCAAGAGTTAAGAGACTTTTGGAAGAAAACCTTTCATCTTTCTCTGCTGCCCTTCAAACAGTTGCCAACGAATGGGTTGCCGGTTATGAAGACGGTGAAAGTACGATTGCTCTCAGCACTGCTCTGGCAGAGGCTTTGGAAAAAGAAAATAGCAGCGTTGCTAAGGAAATACTCGCTCTGCGTAGCTATTTCACCAAGAAATCTCAATGGATTTTCGGTGGCGACGGTTGGGGTTATGACATCGGTTACGGCGGTTTGGATCACGTGCTTGCGAGCGGTAAGAATGTGAACGTGCTCGTTGTTGACACCGAAGTTTACTCAAACACAGGCGGTCAATCATCAAAATCAACACCTGTCGGTGCCGTAGCTAAATTTGCTGCAAGCGGTAAGCGTGTACGCAAAAAAGATCTCGGAATGATGGCAGTGTCCTACGGCTATGTTTATGTGGCACAAGTGGCTATGGGCGCAAATCAGGCTCAATACATGAAAGCTCTTAAAGAAGCCGAAGCATATCCGGGACCTTCTTTGATTATTGCTTATGCACCTTGTATCAACCATGGTTTGAAAGCAAGTATGGGCAAATCTCAGGAAGAAGAAAAGAAAGCTGTGGAATGCGGTTATTGGCAATTGTATCGCTACAATCCGCTTTTGGAAGAAGAAGGAAAGAATCCTTTCCAATTGGATTCCAAAGAACCGGATTATTCGAAATTCCGTGATTTCCTCATGGGAGAAGTACGTTATAATTCATTGTTGAAAATGGCTCCTGCTGATGCGGAAGAGTTATTTGCCACTACGGAAGCAAATGCTAAACGTAGATATCAAGGCTACAAGCGTTATGCGGATATGGATTACAGCAAGTAATATAAACTCCTGTTATTAAATTTAAAGCGACTTACTTTTCGGTGAGTCGCTTTAAATTTTGTGTATAAATAATATTATACCTATACCATTAAAAATATTCTAACATTGCTGTCCGGTGAAATGTGTACTTTTGGACATTAGATGATTTTTGGAATTTACGACATCAAAATTATCCCAAAAAGGGTTGATTTCAAATAAAAATAAGTCAATCCTAAATTTTTCCGCAAAAGTTTTACCGGACAGCAATAGTTTTAAACATTAATGCAGGATTCATCTTACATAACTATCTAAGGCACACTTTAGATTATCATACAAAATGCTCGTGTCAGAAATCTTAAATCTATTGAGCAAGTTCTTTTTGCGATCATTTGGCGAGGGGTGACTTATATATTGTATCTTTCTATTGTCCTTTTCTTCCCTATATCTATCAATCTTATCAAAGATGTCGAATAGATATAGTGGAGCGAATTCAAACCGATAAATACAGGCGGCATATTTTAGTGAACCATCAACCGTATTCATCGTAGCACGAAATATCTCATAGGCCAATAAGTCAGCCTCAAACTCGCTTTCATAAGACCTTTTATCAATCACAATACTAACATAGTTGTTTGATTGACTGAAATGACGCTCCGTAAGCCCTTGAGTATGTTGCAAAATGTGATGGCTGATCTCGTGAGCCAATATGAATATCTTAAATGACTGAAACAGAAACACGCCAAATTCGGATATTTCGTAACTACGTTCATAGAGCTGTGATAATTCTTTATCTGAATGGCGGTTAAAAGGTTTGAATGGGGTTGCTTCCACAAACTCATTTATTATATTCCGTATCAAATCAGAGAATAGTTCCTCTTCATCTTCCTCAATAAGATTGTTAACCTCAAACATTAATATATTAGTCATTGAAAACAGCATCTTGAAGAAAGTTTCATCAATTATGACAAGGTACCCGTCAGATGCGGTGCAGGCGCACATTTTGTAATCATCCAAAATAAATGGGCAATAATCAATGTGTAATTTCTGCCCATACACTTTTGATGCAACTTGCACAATATCCTGAAAAAAGCCATCCTCAAACGACAGAGTATTAGATACTATGCTATCTAAGTCTGGTGGTGCAACTCCATCTCTTTCCCAAACACCCCATAAATCCTTTGCAAGACCTATGCTTGCATAAGAGGGTGCAAGATATTGATACAATTCGCTATACTCCTTCTTGATCTCGGCTATTGACTTGTTCATCTTCTAAGGCATCAATTATTTCCTCCTTTGTTTCTACTTTTTTCTTCCCAATACGTAAATTCTTAATTTTCCCATTTTTTATCAAATCATAAAGAAAGGAGGCTAATATATTAACTCCGATATCTGTGATCCGCTCGACAAAAAAAGTTACCAACTCATTCGCAGAGAAATTTTTAGCTGTGTGATGAGGTAGGAGTTTTCCTCGTACCCCGTCCAACTCTACATAGTAATCTGATATATCTTTTTTGATTACGATTACTGTCGGGTCTAAAGCGATAAAATCAATGCGTGTCTTCATATCCATTTCATTAATAATTAGCATTCCAGTAAATCCATTTTGGCTTGATAGTCATTATATTCGCCGTAGCGTAGAAGGCTATTGGCAATACGCTCAAAGATTCGACACACCGTTGGGTGGGTGTGTCTATGCTTTTCTGCAATTCCCTGATAATAGCTGGCTTCGCCTCGCTCCAAACCGCCACCGTCGAAAGGGTCTCTTACCGTAACACCGCGACTGTTATGGATTTTTACCTCGTATTGCACGTTGATATCTTTTGACTGTAGCTTTTCGATAATTTCGCATATTTCAACTGGCGGGTAGCCTTCTGATGTTCTTGGATAGGTGGCCAACAGATCACCAATCAAAGCGTCTGCATATTTGAGCAATCCAGTTTCCGTGGCTGCATTTCGCAATGTATTAACCCAACTGTTAAGAACAGCTCCGTCAATCGTGCCATCCTCTCTCATTCCTGGTATCATATTGAATTTATCTAATATCTCCCATGCGATTTTGAATTTGAATGAGGCTATCGAATTGTCCTGATCGTCTATTATATCATCCCGCACCCATTCCCATCGTATCAGTTCTATACAGTTCTCTACATTCTCGGATAGTGCTTTATAAACTCTTTTGGGTGTATAATCTCCGTCCCGATACAAGAGCACAGTGAAAAGTTCTATCATTGTCATTTGTTCATTATCGACATCGTCTCTTTTGTCCAATTCAATAAGAAGTTTGTTGAGATCCCATGATTTTGGCGGGAATTTATCTTTGTTTTCGTGAACCAGCCCCAGCATACAATCGGCAAGTGTTTTAGTTGGTAGCTCTCTGTTATTCATCAGATTCATATAAAGATAGTCTACGGCTGATGAATATCTTTTGTATTCGAATAGTTTTTGAGCACCGAACTCAATTTCTTCGTCTAAACCATTCCAATTTGTCAACTGAACATTTGTCCAGTAGTAATCAACCAACTCTTTGTCTAAAGTGCTGATATAAGCCCAAATTTCTTTTGTCTGCTTTGTAACAGTAAGGATATTACCAGCAATTTCGAGTGGAAGTTCGTTTAAGTTGAGAGAGTTGAGTATGAAAAACATCTCATCGTCGCTTTTAATCCAACTTAACTTGTAAAATAGGCTCCTAATGAATTCTGAGGGTAATTGATGTTCAGTGCTATATTCCACAGTATCAACTATTTCTTCATCAGAGATAAGATGAACTAAGGTATCACCAAGGAGCGAAGGGATTTTCACTCGATTTATACACTCCAACACCACCTCAATACCCAACTGATTGTATATATCTTTGAGGCAAGTTTTCCTAAATTCGAGAGATTTCTCATACCACCTATTGTGTCGCTCTGTTATCGGCTCTGGATTTATCATTTCAATCCTATGTTCGTCAAATACCCAGAGGTTTTTTAGGATTACATCTTTGGGAGTAAAATAGTCGTAACATTCCAAATAGGGCTTTAGGCTTGTTTCTTTCAGTGCCCAGTCGGCATCTGGAAACTCTTGATGATGATGCAAGAATTGACGCAATTGATTCCATAAAACAGCATCGGCATCATTAATCTGCACTCTTGCCTGCCGAATCTTTTCGAATAATTTTGCTCTGTTGTGTTCACCAATATTGTCGGAGATGCGTATCAAATCGGAATAACGCTCAATCCTATTTTCTGTATTGGTCAATAGTAAATCAAAGACGAAATTCCACATATCGTTTACTTCATTCCGATAATACGTGTCTCTGAGTTTCCCAAATGACCGCCATCGCATCCGATGAGTTTGGAAAGATATTCCTCCATGTGGGTCAGGCATTATTTTGAGTAGAAGTTGCCATGCAAGATCCGATTTTTGCTTTAATAGCAACTGGAGTATCTCTTTTTGGTCTTTATAAGTCGCAAATGTTTGACAATGCCAGGGCTGGAATATCTCTTTCAAACTGTTCTTCGGGTTATTGCCAATGTTCGATGGAATAGGAATTTTCGAGAGAGTCAACAGAATATTGCTTGCTCTTGCCAAAAATCTTGGTTCCCACGCCAATGATTCCAGAGCTGAAAGCATTCCGAGAGAATAGTTCTTATGGTAGAATGGATCGTATCCACTCGGTTTAGAAAACAGAGCTTGAGTCAAAGTTTGAGACGAGTCTTCTTGCATTCTTTCAACCCGAGCAAGCAAACTCTCCGGAGAAGCTTCTGCTATCAAAGGGAGATGAATACTAATGGTTTTCCAAAAATACAAATCGCCGTTTGACAAAATCTGCCATATAATACCGTCCACCCATTCCTGCGGATGATTCTTATTGGGATTGGGCTGGTCGTGCGTAGCCACCAAGATTAGAGTCATCAACAATCCTTCACGAAGTGCATCAGAATAGCGATTGGTACTCTGATTCTTGAATTGCGTAAACAAATCGTTTGAGGTCTCTTTCTTTTTGATACTTTCATCTGTCTCTGAAAATACCTTAACCACAGCATTCTCAAGTCTTTTGAAGTTCTGTGCAGTCCAATAACGGTAGGAATATGAGAACGCATCATACGGTGATGTGAGTCTCCAATAATCATTAATCCTCAATATAGGTGGGTCGGACGATACCAGCCACGGCGACAAGGCGGCAATATAATCATCATAAGCCACCATTCCAGCCACTCCCGAGACAATATCTTTATCACCATCTGTTTCGTGCCATCTGCCAGCGATAATCGCTGGTATTATAACTCTAACATTTTCTGACGTTTCTGCCCATTGTGGTTTTGTCCCGTCAAAACCAAGTCTACGCCTCAAAACGGCGATATTTCTTGCAGTATCTCTCGATAATTGGTCGGCTTCTTTGTATCCTGATTCTCGCAAAGAGGCTATGAAGCCATCTCTGTTAATCTCGTCTAAACTAATGCTTGCTTCTTGGATAGCATCGTCCTCGGTTCCTAATGGGACGAGAACAGAATGTCCTCGCGAAACCGCACTTCTGAATAATCCGGTGTTGATGAATCGTGGAATCAAAATAAGTGGAGATTGTTTTGACTCTAACATTCTAAATGTCTCTTCATTACTGACAATCAAACACCGAGAGAAAAAGTTATCGGAATGCGCTTCATCAGCCATAAATGAGGCTATAATGAAAGCCAAAGACTCCTCCTTCGATATTGATTTTACTCCGATCCATATATGCCCAGTACATTTTTCAATCAAAGTTGCTTGGCTTTTTTCACGGCCACTCAAAATTAAAGATGGAAGCAATAGCTTTTCTCCGTTAATTGACCACTCCTCCCAAAATTTCTCAGCAGTCTGGATATGTTCCGAGGGATACTTTTCTAAATGTGTGGTTGCCAGCCAAAAACCAACCGAGGGGGCGTTTTCAATCCACTCTTCAAGCTTTACAGCAGTAATAACTTTGACATCTTTCCAATGCCCCTCCTCTTTTTTCTGTTGAATCCACTCTTCGGATTTTTTCCATCTCCTTGGTGTAACAAAAACAAAGGTCGCCTGCTTGGGATCAACACCCACTGGGTTCTCGGTTCTTTTGGTATAGTCGGAATCAGCTTTCGTTTGAGGAGATTTGGAAGTACCGAACTCCCATACTGAGACTCCGTCGGGAACAAACTCAGTGTCTTGTACAACTTCCAAATAGCCATCCCAACCTCCCATTTGAACATTCTCACCCGCAGGAAAGGTCATAGTTTTGATACCTTGCGCAGTTGCGCGAATTAGTCTCCTAACCAAAGCGGGAAGCGTCGATTGACAATCACGGGAGTCAGCCCAACTCGTTAAATCTGTCGTTTTTACCCAATCCATAATATCATACATTATTACCTACTGTTCGATTTCTTGCTTAATTGAGGTTAGTATTATAAAAAATGTTTAAGGTTCTCATCACATAATCGCATACAGTGGTACATTGGTCATCCAACTCTCTTTGTGATAGTCGGCAAGTGAAGTACGGATAGCGACTTCGGGACGGTATTTCTCGCAGAACAGCTTGAAACTTTTGGATCTTAGATTCTCGCCCGACTTCACCTCAATGGGTATAATCCGCCCGTCGTCTTGAACCACGAAATCCACCTCCGAAGTGCTGCGGTCATTTGTCCAATAGGCTATGTAACGTTCGCTGTCCAACCGGAGTTGTTGCATCACATACTGTTCGGTCATCGCACCCTTGAACTCCTCGAAAATATCGTTCCCCTCGATAATCGTCTGTACATCGAGACCCGCCATGGCGCCCAAGAGTCCTACATCGTGCAGAAAGAGTTTAAAAACCGATAAATCCTGATAAGCCGATAGCGGAAGTCCCGGCTTGGAGACCCGATGACTTTTCAAGAGCAATCCGCAATCGACCAACCATTGGATAGCCAACTCGAAATCCTTGGCTCGCGCACCCTCGCGAGTCACGCCATAAACAAACTTCTTGTTCTCTTTGGACAATTGCGAGGGGATGCTCTGCCACACCATCCGAATCCGTGGGACAATCTCTCGTGGAGCGTGTTTCGAGAAATCGCCTTCGTAAGAGAGTAACAGTCGGTTCTGAATCCTTCTCACCGCCTGCCAATCGCGAGTGCCGACAAAAGCATCAACCACTTCGGGCATTCCGCCGACGTAGAGATAATAGCGAAGATACTCTTTCAGTTTCTCGGCGAAGATACCTATCACCGACCAATCCCGCGCTTTCAGAGCATCGGCAAGGTTAGCCTCACCCAAAGAGATGAGGAACTCATTATAAGAGATCGGGCGCAAATCCATAAAATCGACCTTGCCGACCGGATAGGAAATCCGGCTGTGCAGTCCCATTCCGAGCAACGAACCGGCGGCAATAACGTGGTATTGAGGCGCGTTTTCGCAAAAATATTTCAACGACGTGATACCTCCCTCGGCTGCTTGTATTTCGTCGAAAACTATCAGGGTATTGTGGGCATCTATCGTGGTCTTGGCGTAAATTTGCAACACGGTGATGATACGTTCGATGTCATAATCGGTTTGAAACAGGTTTTTTAGGGTCGGTGTCTCCTCAAAATTGACATACACAGTCTGGGCATAACAACTCCTGCCGAACTCGTTCAACAACCACGTTTTGCCGACCTGACGCGCCCCACGAAGGATAAGAGGTTTGCGAAAACGGCTCTCTTTCCACACTTTCAACTCTTCGATTTTCTCTCTGTACATTTTCTTTTGTGTTTATTATAGAGCAAAAATACACTTTTATCGCGATATAATGACCGATGTGCATCATTTTTATCAACAATCATTCTTCAAAATGATGTAGGGGCAATCCTTGTGGTTGCCCTATTGTTTGTTACCTCCATTGTTATTTTGGACAACCATATCATTTTGGGCAACCACAAGGGTTGCCCCTACGATTTGCAAAATACCATGAAAATGGTTGGGTATACGCCCGTACATTACAGGCGTTGCGGATATTATATGGTGTGTCGTGAAAAATTTTTCTAACATTATTTTGCCGATATTCAGAATTATTTTTTTACATTTGCATCGCAATAGTTTCTTTGCAAAAACCATGGTTAATTTCGCCTCTTTTTTTCCCTTTTTCGGTCTCTTCCGTTTTCATATTGATATGATGTAATTGTTTAAAAATATTGCAGTTAGCTTCTT
>JAISHE010000025.1 GCA_031262745.1 Culturomica sp.
CCTACAGTGAGCACTCAGGCGGTAACAAACAAAGATATTGTTGCCGGTACTGCCACTTTCAACGGCACCATTCTAACCGCAGGTAACCTTGAAATTACGGAGCGCGGCTTTGTTTATGCTACCACAACAAGCCCTACTCTTGACGATAGCAAGGTTATAGCCACCGGCACGGATGTGGGAGCTTTTAATGTAGACACAACAGATTTTGCCGAAGGCAATGTATATTATGTGCGTGCGTATGCCACTAATAGCAAAGGCACGGTTTATGGCAATGAGGTAAGTGTGGATTTCAATGTAGTTATGCCTACTGTTAGCACGCAAGCAGTTACCAACAAAAATATAGCCACCGGTACTGCCACTTTTAATGGTACAATTCTAACCGTCGGCGATCCTGCCTACACGGAGCGTGGCTTTGTGCATGCCACAACGGCAAATCCTACTCTTGGCAATAGCAAAGTTATAGCCACCGGCACGGGTATGGGAGCTTTCAATGCAAACGTAACAGGTATTACGGAAGGCAATGTATATTATGTTCGTGCTTATGCCACCAATAGCAAAGGTACGGTGTATGGCAATGAGGTAAGTTTGAACTTGTCCATTTGCGGCATAGATTTCACTGACAGTCGGGATAATCAGGTTTATCCGATAGTTCAAATCGGCACTCAGTGTTGGATGAGTAAAAACATGAGTATAGGCGAGCGTGTAGACGGTTCAAATTACATCACTGCTTATACAGCCGGCATTCAAAAGATATGTTATGATAATTCGGAAAGCAATTGTGATATTTACGGCGGACTTTACAGTTGGTATGAAACGGTAAACGGCGAAAATTTCGGTAGTATCAAATATGTTAGCGGCAGTTCCACAATGATCCAGGGCATTTGTCCTGACGGTTGGCATGTTCCAAGCGATGAAGAGTTTAAGACTTTGGAAATGTATCTTGGCATGTCTGCATCATCTGCTAACAGTACTACCTATCGCGGTACGGATGAGGGTACTAAATTAAAAAGTACTACTGGTTGGTACTCAAACTACTCAAATGGGAATGGCACTAACAGTAGTGGTTGGAACGGGCTTCCGGGTGGCAGCCGGGATGACTCCGGTGGTTGGTTTTACCGCGTTGGCATGGATGGCAGCTGGTGGTCGTCGTCAGAGGGCAGTTCTTCCGATTATGCGTGGCGCCGGCTTCTGTCCTTTGAATATGCCCAAGTCTACCGTTACAGCTACCCTAAGTCGTACGGCTTCTCCGTCCGTTGTTTGCAGAATTAGCGGGTGGAAGAGCGCAGTAAAAGGCAAAACGATGATAAAAACATAATAATATGAAAAATAGGATTTTTAATTACATTACATTAGCTATTGCGCTGATGTTTTTAGCAGGTTGCTCTGCTAAGGATGCGGAAATAGCGGAGCCGAGCAGTATATACGGCGTAGTAAGCGATAAAGCAACGGGAGAGCCTGTAAGTTCGGCAGGAGTTTCTTTAAGTCCCACAGGAGCAAAGACCGTAACAGGGAGTGAGGGACAGTATGAGTTTGCCGAATTGGAAGCAGGTGATTACAAAATCAATGTAACCAAGACAGGCTATAAAGACCTGATTGATTGGGCTATCAATGTTAGGGAAGGCAAAACCAATAAGGGTGATGTACAGATAGAGAAACTTCCTGCTGTATTGCGAGTTACTAACAGCAATGGTGTTGATATTGACACACTTGATATTGGCAGCAGTGCAGGCGTTACCACTGCCAACTTCAATATCTTTAACGACGGCGTGGTTGTTTTGGAGTGGAGCATAGTGGAGTCGAGCGATTGGATTACAGCTTTGAGCGAAACGGAAGGCACCCTTGAATCGGGCAAAACGCAGGGAATAATCATCACCATTGACCGCAGTAAGCTTTTGGCAGGAGTCAATGTTACTAAACTTCATATCAGTTCCAATGCCGGTAGCGGTAGTAAGGAAATAACGGTTATAGCAATGGATACACGTCCTTTGGTGAGCGTGGAGAGTGCGACAAATGTATCTACCACAACGGCAACATTGAACGGAACGATCTTGTCTGCCGGTACACCTATGTATACCGAAAGAGGGTTTGTGTATGATACATTGCCTACGCCTACTTTGGCAACCACCCAAAGGAAGATTTCACTCACATCCACCGAAGGAGACAACTATTCCGCCGGTATAACAGATCTACATCAAGGCACCAGATACTATGTGCGGGCTTATGCCGTTAACACATCCGGCACGGCGTACAGCACGAATGAAGTGGATTTCACCACGCAAGTGTTGCTTCCTACTTTGACAACCCAAGCCACAACCAACAGAAACGTTGTTGCCGGCACTGCCACATTCAACGGCACAATCCTAACCGTAGGCGACCCTGCTTACACGGAGCGCGGTTTTGTTTATGCCACCACAGCAAATCCTACGCTTGATAATACAAAAGTTGTCGTTTCCGGCACGGGTACGGGAGCTTTCAATGCAAACGTAACAGGTCTCACGGAGGGCAGCACTTATCATGTTCGTGCTTATGTCACCAACAGAAATGGTACGGTTTACGGAGAGGGAATCTCATTTGCTTTTATAGCCACACTGCCTACAGTAAGCACTCAGGCAGTAACCAACAAAAACATTGCCGGCGGCACTGCTACTTTCAACGGTACGCTTATAAGTGTCGGCGATCCTGCCTGCACTGAGCGTGGTTTTGTCTACGGCACATCGCATAATCCCACAGTGGATGCTACAAAAATAACCGTATCGGGTAACACAGCTGGTGCATTTAGTGCAAATGCTACAGGCATATCCGAAGGTGCAACGTATTATGTTCGTGCTTACGCCGTTAACAGTAAGGGCTCAGTTTATGGAGAGGAGGTAAGTTTGGATTTCAATGCCGTTATGCCTACAGTAAGCACTCAGGAAGTAACAAACAAAAACATAACCGCCGGTACCGCCACCTTTAACGGCACAATCCTTACAGTAGGCGATCCTGCCTACACGGAGCGCGGTTTTGTCTACGGCACATCGCATAATCCCACCACAGATGCTACAAAAATAACCGTATCGGGTAGCTCAGCGGGTGCATTTAGTGCAAATGCAGGCATATCCGAAGGTGCAACGTATTATGTTCGTGCTTACGCCACCAACAGTAACGGTACTGTTTATGGAGAGGAGGTAAGTTTGGATTTCAATGCCGTTATGCCTACAGTAAGCACTCAGGAAGTAACAAACAAAAACATAGCCGCCGGTACCGCCACCTTTAACGGCACAATCCTTACAGTAGGCGATCCTGCCTACACGGAGCGCGGTTTTGTCTACGGCACATCACCTAATCCCACAGTAGATGATGCTACAAAAACAACGGTATCGGGTAGCACAGCGGGTGCATTTAGTTCTGTTGTAACAGGTCTTGTAGAAGGTGCAATATATTATATTCGTGCTTATGCTACTAATAGCAAAGGCACTGTGTATGGTAATGAGGTAGTAATTTTCGACTTTTTCACTTGCGGCGTAGACTTCCCCGACAGTCGCGACAGCAAGACTTATCCTACGGTTCTAATCGGCACCCAGTGTTGGATGAGTAAAAACATGAATATAGGTACGCGTGTAGCCGGTTCAGATTACAACACTGACCAGACGGCGGGTATTCAAAAGATATGTTATGAGAATGATGAAAGCTATTGTGATACTTACGGCGGTCTTTATAATTGGCATGAAACTATAAACGGCGAAAATTCCGGCAGTATCAAATATGTTAGCGGCAGTTCCACAATGATTCAGGGTATATGTCCCGACGGTTGGCATGTTCCGAGCGATGATGAGTTCAATAGATTAGAAGGTTATCTTGGTGAGGATGCAGGTCGCAAATTAAAGAGTACTACTTTTGGTGGCACCAATACTTCGGGTTGGAGCGGTCTTCTGGGTGGCTGCCGGTATTTCTCCGGTGGTACGTTCCACGACGGTGGCGCGTACGGATACTGGTGGTCGTCTTCAGATGCGCGTACCCGGTATCTGGTTGACGGCTACGCTGCAGTCTACCGTGACGGCCACAATACTTTTCACGGCTTGTCCGTCCGTTGTCTGCAGAATTAGCGGGTGGGGTAGAGCGCAGCAAAAGGCAAAACGATGATAAAAACAGAATGATATGAGGAACAGTATTTTAAATAATAACATAACAAAAAATAGATAATTATGGCAAAATCAATATCAGAATTATACATCAATACGATGAGAAAAAAATATACGAGAAAGTATACTGCTTGGGAACCGGATAAACACTACAATTTGGGTGATTACGGCTTTTTAAAGGATAATATTTTTGAGTATCAGGGCAATGTAACGCAGTTAAGCGATGATTTCAAATTTGAAATTGACAAAGACCCCACACCTTCCGATAAGGATTATAGTTTTGGAACAAAGAAGAACATCAAAACAGAAGGGGAAATTACAATTGATGTTATCAAAGGAGTGAATGTGTCTACAAAATTCAGTATAGAATTTTCAAATGCAGGTTCAATTGTTTACGAAGCAAAAAATGTTTCCACACATAGAATTGCCGATATTGCTGCTTTAGGTGTACAGATCAAAAAATTCAAAGATTTAAAAATATTAGGTAAAAATGGAGTTGAATGGGATAATAACTATGTTGTAATTACTGAGATAGATATTGCTGAAAGTGCAACTATTATGTTATCTAACACGAAGGGGTCGGAAGTTTGTTTTGCAGTTAAAGGCGATATAGGGATAGCTGACTTTAAATTGTCCGACCCTAAGTTAGGTTGGAAAATCACATCGGAAACAGGCGAGATAGTAAAATATATTGCTAAAGAAGGAGTAACACCATTCTTTCGTCTGATGGGATTAAAGCGCAGCATTTTAGGTAATAAATTTTCAAGCAGAAAACTTGCAATGAACTCAAATATCATCGATCCTTTAAATAAATTTACTGAAAATATAGATTTTGTTGCGGTTGAAAACCGTAGGAATTGGACATATGAAGAATAAGTTGCTGCTTTCACAAATATAAAATCGCACAATCGTTCAATAACAAAAAAACATTCCATTGTCGGATGTTCGTCCTTGTCTGCTGAATTAGCGGGTGCTTGGCGGCGACCTGCGGCGGCGGAGATGTCGCTTTTCGGGCGAAGAATATGTAGGGGCGTATGGCATACGCCCAAAATACGCAACATCAACATCGGGCGTATGCCATACGCCCGTACATCCGGAGAGTTTGCGAACATGTTCGTAGGAGCTGCCGCAGGTCGCGCTGCGCTTGGCACTGCGGTTATGCAGATGTCGCCCTTCGGGCGAATATGTAGGGGCAACCCTTGTGGTTGCCCAAAATAACAGTGGGGTAACATACAATAGGGCAACCGCAAGGGTTGCCCCTACGATTTGCAAAATACCATGAAAATGGTTGGACGTATGGCATCTGTCCGATGTGTAGAGGTCGGCTCGTAGAGCCTGATTTTCATAACCTCAGGTCATCGACCTGAGGAGGATAGGGTTTATTCGTTCTCTTCGTAATAGTAGGAGTAGTCAATTCCCTTCATAAACATTTCACGACTGTCGATTTCGTCGGTGAGGGCATTCTTCAACAATTTCTTAAGCGGTGCGCTTTCAATTCCGCTAACGACCATTGCATTTAGGTAATCCTTTTTGCCGATTTGACTCCAATCCACGCATTTTTTCAGACGTTTCTTAAAAATCAAATCAAGCCAAATACGTGTGCTCCTGCCGTTGCCTTCCATAAACGGGTGGGCGATGTTCATTTCGATATATTTGTCAACGATTTCGTCGAATGTGTTTTCCGGCATTTCTTCTATTTGCTTCAATGTGTTGCCGAGAAAACGTGCAACGGCAAAGTGGAACCCGCCCTTTGAAATATTATGTTGTCTGATTTGCCCCGCAAAGTCATATAATCCGCCGAACAGGAAAGCATGAATTTGCTGCAAACCTTTTGCCGTGCCCACCGGAATTTGATCAATCATGTTGCTTTCTATTAAGGTATAAGCTTTTTTCTTGCTTTGCCCGTCTATGCTGTTGTCGCTGTATGTGAACCAGTCTAAAAACTTCATAGCTCTTGTGTTGGGGAAGTTTTTTGCAAGTTCAATAACACCGTCGCTGTCAAGAGTGTCGGACAAACGCCTTTTTTCGTCTTGTGCAAGAAATTTGAACTTGTGAGTAGCACTCACAAGTTGGTTACCTTCTTTCATAAGTTTTCTTTTAAACCAACGCCAATAATTATTTGCTTTATTATAATCGTCTTGCTCATTAAGCACGGCAATGACGTCAATCACATTAAACCACCATTTGTTGTTTTCATCGTCCCATACGGCACGCACCTCCCTGTCGCCAAAGAACCGGATTGATATTTTTCTACCTTTATCCATATTGTGTAAATGTTAAAAGGATTTATTGAGAATCTTTGATACCGTAGTTGTTAAAGTTTAAATTTTCTTATCAATTACATAATCGTTGCGATTTGAAGCGGAACGGGAAATTAATTCCGCAAGGAAACCTGCAAGGAAAAGTTGGGTACCCAAAATCATGCCCGTCAGAGCAATGTAGAAATAAGGAGTGCTTGTGATTAAGGGGGCAGGGTGTCCGCTTTTTAGGTAGAAATATTTTGTTACGCCGATACCGACGATTGCCATTAAGCTAATCAGGAATAAAAGCGTGCCCAAGGAACCGAAAAAGTGCATGGGCTTTTTTGAAAAGCGGGAAATGAACGAAATGGAAAGCAAGTCGAGGAAACCGTTGATAAAGCGGTTGATGCCGAATTTGCTTACGCCGAATTTACGGGCACGGTGGATGACGACTTTTTCGCCGATTGTCGTGTAGCCGGCTTGTTTTGCAAGCACGGGAATATAACGGTGCATCTCGCCGTAGACTTCAATATCTTTTATTACGTTTTTCCTGTATGCCTTCAAACCGCAATTGAAATCGTGCAACTTGATACCGGAAGCAACCCTCGCAGCGGCATTGAATAATTTCGTGGGCATCGTCTTTGAAATCGGGTCATAACGCTTTTGTTTCCATCCGGAAACCAAGTCATAATGCTCATCTTTAATCATCCTATAAAGTTCCGGAATTTCATCGGGGCTATCCTGCAAGTCGGCATCCATTGTGATAACCACATCACCTTCCGCCGATTGAAAACCGCAGTGTAGAGCAGCCGATTTGCCGTAGTTGCGTTTCAATTTGATGCCGTGAATGTTGTTATTATCATCCGCAAGTTTTTGAATGACATTCCATGAATTATCTTTGCTGCCGTCGTCGACCATGATGATTTCATAGCTGAAATTATTTTTTTTCATAACGTCGGCTATCCACTTTGTCAATTCCGTGATAGATTCTTCTTCGTTATAGAGAGGTACGATTACTGATAAATCCATATTGTTGTTATTTTAAATTCCGGCTTTACTTCTTAAATAAATTTTTTCACCTTCCACCAAGTTGTTTGTGTTTAGGTAGTTGTAGTTTTTTAGATTTTTCATGCGCACACCATACATTTGCGAAATCTTATACAAATTGTCGCCCTCCTTCACACGATGGAAATCATAACCCCTTGCAGCTTTCTTTTTCTTTTTCTTCAGATATACCAAATCACCGGCATTCAGTTGTGTGTTCGTTTTATCGTTGTACTTCAAAAGACGTTTTAGTTTTATGCCGTAGTAGTCGGCTATTTTCTCGAAACTATCACCGGCTTTCGCTTCAATACAGGTAATTCCGTTTTTCATTTCTTCCCGCTTGCGATAGTTCTCAACGTCGGAACTGCGTGAAGTCTTTTTGATGTGTTGATTGTGGTTTTTATGAGAAACATTGCCCATTGCAAGTTGCGTTTTAGGCACATCCACATCATAAACGTACAACTTTTCATCTTCTATGATTTTAATCAACATGTCGGCATATTGCGGATTTGTTGCATAACCGGCTTTTTTCAATCCTCTTGCCCATTCCTTATAATTAGTAGTCGGAATATCGAAAAGCGGAGCATAACGCGGACGAGACAGGAGGAATTCGCTGTGGTCAATCCACGAATCTTCCGGAGATTTGTAAACACGGAAACATTCATTCTCTGCATCGTCATCCTGATGAAATCGGTCGCCTTCCCACGCTTTATGACATTTAATCCCGAAGTAATTATTAGCTTCCGTGCAAAGGGGCGACCCACCGCAACCGGATTCCAGAATGCCCTGCGCCAATTTGATACTTGCAGGTATTCCGCTACGTTTCATTTCTTCAATGGCGATGCCTTTATATCTTTCAATAAATTCTTTACGCGAAATGGATTGTGCTTGTACACTGAGCGTGGCTACAAGAAATATGATGATGTTTACGGTAATTTTCAGCATGTTTTGTTTGTCTTTTGTTTTCGAGTGTAAAAATAGTAAATTTTATTCCGTAAATGAAATTCTGTTGCTAATGGAACGTCCCAACGTCAATGCGTCGGTGTATTCCAAATCGTTGCCCACTGCTATACCTTTTGCAATGGTGCTTATAATCAGTCCGTCGTTGCTTTTGATTTTCTTGTAGATATAATAAGCCGTAGTGTCGCCTTCAATGGTGGCACTCAAAGCAAATATCACTTCCTTGATTTCCCCTTTTTGTGTGCGCTCAATCAAATCTCCGATGTTTAATTCGCTCGGTCCCACTCCGTCCATAGGTGAAATCACACCGCCCAAAACATGGTATAACCCTTTAAACTGTGCGGTGGCTTCTATCGCCATCAGATCACGTATGTTTTCAACAACACAAATCATTGAATCGTCTCTGCGCCTGTTTTTACATATTTCACACAAATCTTCGTCGGCAATGTTGTGGCAAACTTTACACTCTTTGATGTTTTTTAATTCGTTAATACTGTTGATGAAAGCATTTACTTCATCCGTGCTGCGTTTTAGTATTGAAAGCACAAATTTCATAGCGGTTTTTTTGCCTATACCGGGCAAAGACGCAAATTGCTCAACAGCTTTATCTAAAAGTTTTGTGGAATAAGACATAGTTCACCTACACTATTTTATGTGTATATCTTTTAGCATCATTTGAATATCCGTTTTACCCATGAATGTGTTTTCTTGCAAGGTATAGCAAATATCAAAATATGCTCCGCTGTTGATTACCTCATACATATTACCCATTCCGAAGCCTATGCCGCACTTATCGTTGCAAGCGCGAGTGTCGTCAACCGCAACCAATCGCAGATGTTCGTTGTGTTTACCGACTTTTTTGGAGCCTATAAAATTCACCACGTTTTCGGTCATGAAAACCGGCAAGTTATTATTAGGTCCGAAAGGAGCAAATTTTTGCAACATGGCATAAAGGTCGGGCGTGATGTCGCACAATTTAATCTTAGCATCAATATTTATTTGAGGCACGAGCATATCGTCGGTGATTGTTTCCTGCACAATAGATTCAAACTTCTTTTTGAAAGCCTGAATATTTTCTATTTTCATGGTTAAACCGGCAGCGTATTTATGCCCGCCGTAGTTTTCAAGATATTCGGCACAACAACTTATGGCATAGTAAAGGTCAAAACCTTCGACAGAACGTGCCGAACCCGTAGCAAGACCATTGGATTCGGTTAAAACAATGGTGGGACGGTAGAAAATTTCCGTGAGCCGAGACGCAACTATGCCTACAACTCCCTTATGCCATTTGGGATTATACAAAACAGTGGTCTTTTTACCCACTTCCGATTCGGTTTCCTGCAAATAATTAATGGCTTCTTCCGTTATATCGTGGTCAAGAATTTTCCGCTGATCATTTATTGAATTGAGTTCCACAGCAATGCGATAGGCTTCTTCCTCATCTTCGGCAACAAGAAGTTCCACCGATTTTCTGCCGGATTCAACTCTTCCCGCAGCATTTATGCGCGGACCGATTTTGAAAACGATGTCATTTACCGACATGTTTTTACCTACTCCCGATGTGTCGATAACGGCTTTCAAACCTATGTTGGGATTTGTGTTCAACTCTTGTAACCCGTAAAAAGCCATAATACGATTTTCGCCGGTAATAGGCACAATATCGCTCGCAATACTCACACACACAAGGTCAAGAAGTTTGTACAAACTTGCCATAGGTAAATTGTGAGTGATGCTGTGAGCCTGAATGAATTTGTAACTCACTCCGCAACCGCTTAACCATTTGTAGGGATAATCACAATCGCTTCTTTGCGGATCAAGAACGGCAACGGCTTCCGGTAGTGTATTACCCGGATTATGATGGTCGCAAATGATTATGTCCAAACCTTTTTCGTTGGCATATTTCACTTTTTCAACATCCTTAACACCGCAATCGGTGATTATCATAAGGCTAACACCATTTTCGGCAGCATAGTCTATACCATTGACGGAAACACCGTAACCTTCCGTGTAGCGGTTAGGTATGTAGTAGAGCAAATTTTCGACGGAATACTTATCTTTCAGGTAAATATACAACAATGCAACGGCAGTGATTCCATCCACATCATAATCACCGTATATCATAATCTTTTCATCTCTTGCAATAGCCGAATCCAAACGTTCAACAGCCTTTTGCATATCTTTCATCAGGAAAGGGTCATGTAGCATATTAAGCGACGGATGAAAAAATATTTGCGCTTTTTCACTGCTGTCTATGTCGCGTTGGAACAGCAAATTAGCTATGATAGGGTTGCAATTTAATTTCTTTGAAAGTTCTTTTATTTTATTCTCATCTGCTAAGGTATTAATTACCCATCTTTTTTCCATTTCACTTTTTTAATTCTGATACAAATGTAACATAATTTCTCCTCAATTTCAATAGCACCTGAAATTTAATTATCTTTGCAAACTATAATGTATGTGTATAATATCGTAAATATTGAGTAATGAGCATTGTTGAATTGAGTGAACAGGAAATTATAAGGAGAAATTCTCTTAATGAGTTACAGAAAATAGGTATGGAAGCTTATCCGGCAGCTGAGTTTAAAGTGAGCGGATATGCCGATGAAATAAAAGCAAATTTTAAGGATGATGCACCGCAAAGAAATGTGGCAGTGGCGGGAAGAATGATGAGTAGAAGGATAATGGGTAAAGCCTCATTTATCGAAATCCAAGATTCTACGGGGAGAATACAGATTTATGTGAGCCGAGATGAAATCAGCAATGATGAAAACTCGGTTATGTATAATACGGTTTTCAAGAAATTGCTTGATATAGGAGATATTATCGGCGTTGAAGGTTATGTTTTCAGAACGCAAACCGGTGAAATCACTGTTCATGCAAAGTCGTTGACACTACTTGCAAAATCACTTAAACCGCTGCCTGTTGTGAAAGAAAAAGACGGTAAAGTATTCGATGCTTTCACCGATCCCGAACAGCGTTATCGCCAACGCTATCTCGATTTGATAGTAAATCCGCAGGTGAAAGAGGCTTTTATCAAACGTACCAAGATTGTGAACACAATACGCATTTTTTTTGACAGCAGAGGTTATTTGGAAGTGGAAACTCCTGTTTTGCAGTCAATACCCGGAGGTGCATCTGCCCGACCGTTTGTAACCCACCATAATGCCCTTGATATTCCCTTGTATCTTAGAATAGCCAATGAATTGTATCTAAAAAGATTAATTGTCGGCGGTTTTGAAGGTGTCTATGAATTTTCAAGGAATTTTCGTAATGAAGGTATGGATCGCACGCATAATCCGGAATTTACGGCATTGGAAATCTATGTTGCTTACAAGGATTATTTGTGGATGATGGATTTCACGGAAGAAATGATTGAGCAAGTTGCAATTGCATTGAACGGCGACACTAAAGCCATGATAGGAGAACGTGAGATAGATTTTAAACGACCTTTTCAAAGAGTTAGAATGACGGATGCTATTAAAGAGCATACGGGTTACGATGTTGAAAATATGTCGGAAGAAGAATTGCGCACGGCATGTGCTAAAATGGGGATACCTACCGACAAAGCTATGGGTAAAGGAAAGTTGATAGATGAAATCTTCGGAGAGAAATGCGAAGAATTTTATGTGCAACCTACTTTTATATATGATTATCCGTTGGATATGTCTCCTTTAACTAAAAAACATCGCACAAATCCGAATTTGACGGAGCGTTTTGAGTTGTTTGTGAACGGTAAAGAGTTGGCAAATGCTTATTCGGAATTAAATGATCCTGTAGATCAATTGGAACGCTTTCAAAATCAGTTAAAATTGCAAGAAAGAGGAGATGACGAAGCAATGTATATTGATTATGATTTTGTTAGAGCACTTGAATACGGTATGCCGCCCACTTCCGGCATGGGAATAGGTATCGACCGCCTTACAATGTTTTTAACAAATAGCCGTTCAATTCAAGATGTGCTTTTGTTTCCGCAAATGAAACCGGAGAAAAAAGCAGATGATGAAACGGAATCAGAGGTTAATGACTTGAAAAGTGAATGATGGAATTGTCTGAAAAATCAAAAATCGGAATAGTCGGAGGGGGCAGTTGGGCGACGGCTATCGCTAAAATACTTATGGAAGGCGGTGGACACATTAATTGGTTTATGCGCAATTCCGAAAAGATTAATAAATTCAAATTGCTGCGACATAATCCCCGATATTTGATGGAAGTGGAGTTCGATCTTTCACGCATTACTTTTACGGATGATTTGAACAGATTAATAAGCACTTGCGATATTTTGATTTTTGCAATTCCGAGTGCATATTTGAAAGATGTTACTTCGGTAATCAAAAAACCATTGAAAAACAAAGTGATTGTTTCGGCGATCAAAGGCTTAATATTGAATGACAATTTTACAATTGCGGAATTCTTTAATCGTAATTATGAAGTTCCTTGTGAACAGATGGTTGTGATTTCCGGTCCATGTCATGCGGAAGAAATTGCTTTGGAACGGCTTTCGTATCTCACTTTTGCATGTCAAAATTTGAAAATAGCGCGACATTTGGCACAACGGTTTAATTGTCATTATGTGAAAACGAGTATTTCGGATGATGTTTACGGCACGGAGTATTCAGCCGTATTGAAAAATATTGTGGCAATTGCTGCCGGTATTTGTCATGGTTTGCATTACGGTGATAATTTTCAGGCGGTTTTGATTTCAAATGCAATTCAGGAAATGGAACGTTTTTTGGCAGCAGTACATCCTATAAACCGTGATATTAAAGGTTCCGCATATCTTGGGGACTTGTTGGTAACAGCTTACTCGCAATTTAGTCGCAATCGTACTTTCGGTACAATGATCGGCAAAGGTTATTCCGTGAAATCGGCTCAAATGGAGATGCTAATGGTGGCAGAAGGTTATTACGGAGTGAAGGGTATTCATGAAATAAACAGTCAGCATAAAGTTCACATGCCGATAACCGAAGCTGTGTATAACATTCTTTATGACCGTGTTAGTCCTGCAATTGAAATACGTTTGTTAACCGAAGAGTTGAGATGAACACTGTAGGTGAACGTTTTAAGGCTTGTGTGAAAAAGGCTTTACCGACGGGAATTAAAACTTCTCTTTGGTTTATAAAAATTATGCTGCCGGTATCTTTTCTTGTGATGTTGCTTAATTATTTCAACATTCTTCCTTACATTTCGGCTTTTGCAACACCTTTTTTCACTCTTATCGGTTTACCCGGAGATGCGGCATTAGTTCTGGTTACAAGTATTTTCACTAATATATACACGGTTGTTGCTTTGATTTCGAGTATGGACTTCACAATACGTGAAGGTACTATTTTAGCGATGATGTGTTTGATCTCCCATAGTTTTTTAATTGAAACGATTGTTTTAAAACGCACGGGATCATCGGCATTTGTCATGATCGTTTTGAGAATTGTTATGAGTTTTGTTGCGGCAATAGTACTAAATATGTTGATGCCGAAAATGGACGGTCAGTTGCGCACTGCTCTGCCGGCTGCACTCGGTTTCACGGAAACTTTAACCGCTTGGGTTTATAGTAGTTTATTGCTTTGTTTAAAGATTTTTATAATAATCTCAACGTTGATGATATTGCAACGATTGATGGAAGAGTTTGGAGTTTTAAGGATACTTTCCAAGATATTCTCGCCGCTTATGAGAATATTCGGATTGCCGGAGTCGGTATCGTTTTTGTGGATAGTGGGCAACACAATAGGGTTGGCTTACGGTTCGGCAATAATGATGGATTACGTTGATTCCGGTAAACTTTCTCGTCAAGATGCGGATTTGCTCAACTATCATTTGGCAGTGTCCCATTCCCAAATTGAAGATCCGCTATTGTTTGCGGTTATCGGAATACCGATGTTGTGGTTAATTATTCCGAGAATGATGCTGGCAGTTGTGGTTGTGTGGTTGAGACGGTTAGAGTTATATTTTTTACAATTAAAACAAGTAAGATGTACACAATAGAAAAGGTTGTTACTCCTGAGCAAGGAGAGGATTTTATAAAAATGGCGGCTGATTTATATAAGGATAACCGCTACTGGGTACGTCCACTCGACAATGATATTCGTAATGTTTTCAATCCTGAGAAAAATCCGTGTTTTAAACATGGTGTTTGTGAACGCTGGCTTTTGAAAGACAAAAAAGGTAGTATCGTTGGTAGAGTGGCGGCTTTTATAAATGAAAAAGACAATAAAGTAGAGCGTTATAAGGTCGGTCAAATGGGATTTTTCGAGTGCATTAACGACAAGGAAGCAGCTTTTATGCTTTTTGACACTTGTCGTACATGGTTGGAAGATAGGGGAATGGAGGTTATGGAAGGTCCTGTTAATTTTGGTGAACGCATAGAATGGTGGGGATTGTTGGTGCAAGGTTTTGATAAATATCCGAATTATGGAATGCCTTATACGCATGATTATTACGTGCCGTTTTTTGAAGAATACGGTTTTCTGGATTATTTTCAACAGTTCACATTCCGTACGGAATTAGTTGAGGAAAATCTTTCAAAAGTTGTTGTTTGGAAGGCGAATCGAATATTAAAAAATCCGGATTATGAGGTTTCAACTTATCGTGAGATAGGTAAACGGAAAGCAATAGATTCGTTACTTTATATTTATAATAAGGCGTGGAATGTTGATGTGCATGGAGTTGATAAATTGACGCGTGAACAGGTTGAAAGTTTGTATAAGAGTCTGCAACCTATTATTGATAAAGATTTGATATTTTTTGCTTTCCATAAGGGCGAACCGATAGGTTTCTTTCTGCTTTTTCCGGAAATCAACCATGCACTCCGGCATTTAAACGGTAAGTTGGACATGCTCGGTATTTTGAAATTTTTCTATTATCGCCATGTGAAGAAAATAAATGTTGCGCTGGGACAATTGTTCGGCGTGATACCGGAATTTCAGAAAAGAGGAGTTGAAGCAGCAATGATTGTACGTTTCTGCGAATATGTTTTTCAAAAGAAGATACCTTATAATTATCTTGAAATGAATTGGGTAGGCGATTTTAATCCTCCGATGGTTCATTTGATGGATTACATAGGTGGTTATAAAGATAAGGTGCATGTAACTTACAGGAAAATGTTGAAAGAAGGACTTGTATTTACCCGTGCGGTGGATAAAAATCATGAAAAGTAATAGATTTCTATTTATTATACTGTCTTTACTGTTGTTTTGGGCTTGTGATAATGGGCACGAAGAGGATAAAGATGTTAAGCGTCGCACTCTCATTGTTTACATGGCTATGGATGATGCCGGTAGTTTATCGTCAATGATGTCGAGGATAAAAGATATTTGGATAAATAGTTGGGATGCTGCGGGCTATAACGGAAATCTTTTGATTTATGCCGACAACGGAACGACTTCCGCACTTTTCAATGTGATTCGCAAAAAAGGTAAAAACGTAGCGGAAGTTGTGCAGCAGTATGATGGAGTAAATTCTGCAGATCCGACTTTTTTTAATAATCTGCTTACAGAGATAGCAAACGAATGGACTGCGGAGAGCTACGGTTTGGTGGTTTCAAGTCATGCCACAGGTTGGTTGCCCAAAGGTAGAATGATTTCGCCTGCCACTGTATTTAAAGATGAAAGTAGTAACGCTGCGGAAATGGACATAGCTGCTTTTGCCGATGCGATACCTTATAAAATGGATTTCATAATTTTTGATGCGTGTTTAATGGGTGGAGTGGAAGTGGCTTACGAATTAAAGGATAAGACCGATTATTTACTTTTTTCGCCGGCGGAGGTAATCTCAAATGGTATGATTTTTCCAACTACTTTTGCACATTTGATGAAAGATGCGCCTGATTTGGAAGCTGTTGGTAGAGAGTTTTATGATTACTACAACTCTTTGTCCGGCAGTTGGCGTTCTGCAACTGTGAGTTTGATTAAAACGTCGGAACTTGATAGTCTGGCAGATATTTCAAGAAATATTCTTTATGGTGCAGATGTTGAAAATGAGGTAAACCTTTCTTCGATTCAAAGTTATGGCTACGGCGGTAATCTTTTGTATTTTGATTTTGGGGATATGATTAAAAAATTTGCACCTCAGAGTTATGATGAATTTATTGAAATATTAGACGCAGCGGTGATTTATAAGGCAAATACACCGGGTTATTTTTCTTCCGGCAGTGCTTATTCGGAAATAAATCATTACAGCGGACTTTCCGTTTATATTCCGCAAGCGTGTTTTCCGATATTGAATATGGCTCATGAAAATATGAAATGGACACGATTTATTAATAATTCGTCGGTTGTAAGTAGTAATTAGTAGAACTATGTACGGAATAGCAGATTTGAGTATAGTGCCTATGAGGCTTGAACCTTCGGAAAGAAGTGAAATGGTTTCGCAAGTACTTTTCGGTGAGATTTTCAGCATTGAGGAAGAAACGGAAAAATGGTTAAAGATAAAACTTCAGCACGATGATTATGTCGGTTGGATTGATCGCAAGATGTGTATATTCGTGAGCGATGAGTATGTAACGGATTATTGCAAGGAAGAACAGTTACGTACAACAGAGGTATTTAACATCGTAAATAAGACGGGGGATTATTCACATAAATTGATAGTCGGAGGTAGTGTTTTACCTTTTTTAGATATTGAAACAGGGAAAATCCGGCTTGGTGATGAGGTGATATATTCTCTTGTTACTAAATTGCGAGAGGCAGGTGTCGGCAATATTCGGGACTTGCTTATCGAATATGCAATGATGTATTATAACACACCTTATCTTTGGGGTGGGCGCACACATTACGGTATTGATTGTTCGGGACTTACTCAAATGGTTTACCGACTTGCGGGAATGGCATTACCACGCGATGCCTCTCAACAGGTTCGGAAAGGTAATACGCTTTCTTTTTTGGAAGAAGCTCAAGCAGGTGATTTGGCATTCTTTGGTGATAATGACGGTTTTATCACACATGTCGGCATTATTTGGCAAGACAACAGAATAATACATGCTTCCGGTCGTGTTAGAGTTGATAGGATAGATCACATCGGTATTTTTAATGAAGATTTAAAACGCTACACCCACCAACTGAAAGTTATAAAAACGATGATTTTATAAATAGTCGGCTGTTTCGGGTCCCATGTTGAAAAGTAAATCGAGAACACTTAAATTGGGAACAAAAGTGTAGCGGTCATTAAATGTTTGGTAATACGGTTTATAAATCGAGTCGTTATCTTCTGCTATCCTGCGTGATTTTTTAGGATGTATAACGTTACGAAGATCAAGATAATCTTCCGATTGTTTTATAAAATCCTTAGAGTAAGAAATCTCTACATCCAATCCTATAAGTTCAACAAGTTTCTTAATTATTTTGTCGTTTAAAGTGAGAAGATACTTTTCTTTATCTGTGAAAAACGGCATAAAATCCTCGATATAATAATCATAAAAAGGCGAGCGTTTGTATGCGGATTCAATTGCCTTGAAATGAATTTTTTGCCAATTTGTAGAGTAGTCGATTTCGGTATCTTTTGTGAAAAAATTGTCGGTATCGGGTTTCCGTATCGGCACAGTGAGCTGCATAATTCCGTTTGCGGTCATTATTATGCAGCGATTACGATAGCTCTGCTTTTCATAGTGTTCCCATTGTTCAATAAGTACGTTACGATATTTTTTCAACTTACCGAAAAATTGTACGGGTGGAAAATATGCTGTGTTCAATATGACTTGGTTCATATTTCTCTATTTTCTATGTAGGCGCGCCATTTTTCTATAAGTGTTTGCATGTCGTTAGGCAATTCCGAGTCGAACTGCATTTCTTCACCGCTTTTAGGATGTTTAAAGCCTAACGTTTTAGCGTGTAGGGCTTGGCGCGGACATATTTCAAAGCAGTTGCGGACGAATTGCTTATATTTCGTAGATGTGGTGCCGCGTAAAATTTCGTTACCTCCGTATTCCGCATCGTTGAAAAGCGGATGACCGATTGATTTGAAGTGGGCACGAATTTGGTGGGTGCGACCGGTTTCAAGGACACATTCAACCGTGTCAACGTAACCCAGATGTTCAATTACTTTGTAGTGAGTTACGGCATGTTTACCCTGTGAACCGTCTTTGTAAACGCTCATCGTTTTGCGATTTACGGGATGCCGACCGATATTACCTGTTATTGTGCCGCTTTCTTCTTTGAGGTTACCCCAACAAACAGCAGTGTAGCGGCGACTTGATGTTTTATTGAAAAATTGTAGAGCCAATTTACTCTTTGCTTCTTCCGTCTTTGCCACTACTAAAAGTCCGGATGTATCTTTGTCTATACGATGAACCAAACCCGGTCGAAAGTCGGAACCTTGAAAAAGCGGATTGTCTTTGAGATGCCAAGCCAAAGCATTCACCAAAGTGCCGCTGAAATGTCCGAAAGCCGGATGCACGACCATTCCTGCATTTTTGTTTATCACTAAAAGTTCATCATCTTCATAAATAATGTTTAACGGTATATCTTCGGGTATTATTTCAAAATCCCTTTTAGGGTAGGAGAGAACAACGCTTACAATGTCGTGAGGTTTTACCTTATAATTAGGTTTGACGCTTATTTGATTAACAAGGATGTTACCGGCATCGGCTGCCTGTTGAATTTTTGTGCGTGAAACGTGAGGTAAACGCGACATCAAAAACTTATCAATGCGGAGTAATTCCTGCCCTTTATCAGCTATAATACGATGATGCTCATGCAGTTCATTGCTTTCTTCAAACAGTTCATCCGTATATTCGGCATCTTCAAACAGATTTTCGTTGATATCTTCGTTAGTATTCATCTATCGTTTCTATCGGTGGTAAATCTTTTGGAGTTTCATCGGTTTCTTCATTCTCCGGTAGAAGTAGAGAAGTATCAACGCTTTGTTGTTGTGTGCTGTCCTTTTTAATATCACCGTTTAGAAAATGATTTAACTTTACGGTATCTGTCGTAATATATAAGGTGATATAACTACCGGCAGTTATTTGAGCTTGCAATTTATAATCCGGTGATTGTTGAAATACAACGGCGTTTGCTTTGTCATAATTGTTGATTACAGTTGAATCTCCTATGACATCTCCGATATTCAAATGATTTTCTTTTAAAATATTTATTGCTTGATTTGTCTTCTCTCCCAATAAATTAATGTTCGGTACAATACTATGTCCGTTGCCTTTTCCAAGAACAATGTCAATAATCGAACCTTTGTAAAGTTCCGTACCGGAAGAAATATCCTCATTATCATATCTTAAATTTAAAACAAGATTTTTATAAGATGAAGGAGTATAAATAAGTTTACCTATTTGAAAACCATAACTTTTCAAAAGCCGCATAGTTTGTCTGAAAGGTGCATTACGAATATCCGGAACAGGGATTTTTTTAGGAGTAGAGGCATTTATGGTGAGGTATATTGTGCGATTCGGTTTCACGTGCTGACCGCTCATAGGATATTGTTCAATAACCGAATTATGTGGTGAATTGGTGTCATATATCGAATCTAATATGATGATTTGCAATTGCTGTGATTTTGCCAAATCTTTAGCATCTTCAATGCTTAAAGATTGGAAAGTAGGTACGCTAATGGAATGTTCATGCAGTGTGTAAGAATTAAGCCAATTGAGTGTGAGTGCGGATAATGTAACCAGCAGAATAATTGCGATTACAACATTTATGACAATGAATTTAGGACATTTCCCCTTTTTCTTTTCTTTTTTTCTCATACGCTTCTCAAACTTATTTTCATTACATCCCTTCCCGTTATAACTTAATTTTAACACAAAAGTAATGCAGTTTTCTTAATAATAAGTCGAGAGGATAACAAAATTTGAAACTTATTTTAAAATCGCTCCGTATATGTTGATATTTTTTTAAAGATTGTAACATTTCTCCAAAGTATACTTTATAAAGGTACGGTATGTATGATTTAAATACGAAAAAGATATATTTGCATATTTTAATATTGTTAAAGCTTGGTTTAATGATATTCGTATCTTTTTTAAGCGGAAATCTGAATGCACAAGATAGTGTATCTTCTCCTGATATTACAATTAAAACCAATCTATTATATGATGCAACCACAACTCTAAATTTAGGAGTAGAAGTTCCGTTGAGTAATAAATTTAGCTTGGATATACCTTTAAATTATAATCCTTGGACATTTTCCGAAGGTAGAAAAATAAAACATTGGTTAGTGCAGCCGGAGCTGCGTTATTGGTTAAAAGAAACGCTTCACGGTTCGTTTTTCGGCTTGCATGCGCATGGTGCACAGTTTAATGTTGCCGGTAAATCACGTAGATATCAAGGTTGGCTTGCCGGTGGAGGTGTTTCTTACGGTTATCAATGGTCGTTGGGCGGTAAATGGAGAATGGAAGCATCTGTCGGTGTGGGTTATGCTTATATCGACTATGAAAAATGGACGCAGCAAAATTCGGAATCGCCTGATTGCGCCGTTTGCAAAAAGAAAACAGGCACAGACGTTATGCACTATGTGGGACCAACCAAAGCCGCTGTTTCCTTGATTTATACTTTCGGTAATCGTTCTCGAAAACGAGAAAATACGTATTATCCGGCGTCGGAAAAAGTAATAGTTCGTACCGATACGATTTATGTCCCTATTCTGAATAATGATGTTGAAACACTCACGGAAAGCGGTAAGGTTTTTATACTATTCCCTTGGGATGAATCGGATATGAGTGCCGAATTGATTAAGAACGACTCTTTGGAAATGTGTAAGATGCAAAGAATTGTTGATAGCGTTAGTGCAATTGATGGGGTGCAAATAAAGCGGATTGATATTGATGCATATTCTTCGCCGGAAGGTAATTTGCATCACAATATTAATTTGGCGGAAAAACGTGGAGAATCATTGAAAAATTATATAGTTAGAAATTGCGCATTGAGTGATTCTCTTTTCACAATAAGAAGTAGAGGTGAAAATTGGGAAGGTTTGGCTGATGCAATACCTTTATCTTACTTGACGCCGGAAGAGCAGAAGGATATTCTTAAAATTCTGGATTTACAGGATGTTTCAACCAGAAAGATTTTACTTCAACAGTATAAAAACGGGGAAGTTTACAATTATTTATTAAAGAAAATTTATCCGCAACTACGCGTTTGTGTGTACAAGATAGAATATACAATTCCTGTTAAATATGAAAACTAATAAAATATGAAAACTAATTTAATTTTAAAAGTCGGGCTATTTATAGCTTTATTAGGCGGTTTATCTGCTTGCAGCAAAGACAATGATCCTTTGGAGAAACAAGAAAAAAAGAATACTTACGTGGGGTTTTCCGTTCGCTTCCCCGAAGCACCGACCTCACGCTCAGGTGTTTTACCATCGGATTATAATGATGACGGAAGCATTTCTTTTGATGGTAGAGATTCTCTTTTAACGTTGGATATTTACTTGTTATCGGGTGATGGTCAAAATTTGTTGGATGCAAAACGTTTTTCAAATGATGATATACTTTATAATTATGATAGTAGAAATCAAACTTGGTGGATTACTACCATTTCGCCTTTGTTGACAAGTGCCGGAAATCGGATTATTGTAGCAATTTTCAATAGTCCTACGGCTTTGCTCACTACTGCTCCTACGGATGATTATTTGTTTAGTCTTTCAACAACACCGATGAGTAGTTTGGCAAAATCATTTGAAAGTCCTGTTAACCCCGGTAATATGGTGGATTATATTGTTATGACCGGCAAAAGCGAGGTAACGGAGATTTTGGACAATGTTGCTCCGTTAGATGTAGCTGCCGGAAAAAATCGTGTAGCGTTGGATGTTCGTCGTATCGCAGCTCGTGCAATTGTTACTACTAATGCGGATACGAATTTATCAACTTCTGTTTTTTCGGGTAAACTCTCAAATTTGACTTACTCTGTTGTTCAGGGAGCTAATGCTGTTTATCGTGTGATGCAGGAAAGCGGTAGCAACGTTATTTCTTGGGGTTATTCCTACATTCCCGATGAAACTTATTTGTCTTCTTCATCCACCGCTTCACAGTATTATGATTATAGCGATTTGCAATATGCTCTTCCTATACCTGCAAAACCTGCTTCCGGTGCCTACACTGATTTGTCCGGCAAGTTTTTACTTGAAAACACTCATGTTAACGGTAGTTATAGGAAAGGTAATACAGCCTACATTCTGGTGCGTGCTAAGTTTACTCCCGATCCTGCTTCAATTGTTGACGGAGGAGCGTTAACCGACGGCACGTTTTATCTTGGCGTATCCAATGATAAAATTTATTCATCGGTTTTAGCAGCGCAAACCTCCGATATAGGTATAGTCGGACAAAAAGTTAAAACTTATACTAACGGGATTGTTATGTATTTTATTTGGTTAAATCCCGATGATATTTCGATGCCTCAGTATTCGCCTGTGGTGAGAAATAATATTTACCATGTAAACATTAAATCTTTTACTAATTTGGGTTATAATTGGAATCCGCTTGTTCCGGGTGATGTACCCAATCCGAATCCGCGTCCCACAAATTCCCATGAACCCGAATGTCCTATTGATCCTGTAGATCCTTTAAGTGTGTCGGAAACTTATTTGGAAGCGGATATAACATTGCTTAGTTGGCAGTTGCATTCGTATGACATTGATTTATAAAATTGTAAACTTTGTCCGCTATCTATAAAATATTGTCTGTAATTTTTATTGCATCGCTTTCTTTTAGTTGCAATATATACGATGATGGTGAAAATTGCCCTCAAGGTATCAACGTTGAGATGTATACACAAACGGGATGTGATTTGGAAAGACGGATACCGGATTTAAAGGATTTGACATTTTTAATTTTCGATAAGGACAATCTTTTGGTGTCTAATTATAATTATACTTCGTGTACGGGACGGCTCACGGTTACAGCAAGTGATGGTTGGTTTACCGTAGTGGTTTGGTCGGGCTTGTCGGAAGAAAAGTATAATTGGGCAAACAGACGGGTAGGACTCACCACAAAAGAAGATCTTTTATTCCGTTTGAAACAGGCATCTGCAAATGAAGTTGTTGATATAACGGGCGACACGGTTTGGTTCGGTGAAAGCGAACCGGTGTTTCTTCCGGATCCTGCCGAATACGGTTCGGTTTTTGAAACGGTTGAAATCGGTTTGCAGGAAATAACAAATCGTTTAACGGTTGAAGTGGAAGGTTTGGAAAATGTAGAGGATTTTGAAATTGTGATAGAATCGGGCAACACGGCTATGAATATTGATGGTAGAATTGCTAACGGAGAATCAGCAAGAAATTATGCTTCGGTTGCACCGTCAATGCCTGCAACGGAGGGAGTACTAACGGCTCATTTTACTACATTACGCTTGGAATCCGGTTACAATAATATTTTGATTATTAGAAGTAAAGCAGGTGATGAACTGTTTCGTGGTGATTTACTCGGTACTTTATTGTTGAAAAATCCTAACCTGCGATTAGATTGTGTTCACGATTTCGTCATTCGTTTCACGGCAAAAGATCGTTGCGATTGCGGAACTTACATTATTTCGGATATTACAATTAATGATTGGTTGGTGCACAGTGTTGAGGTTGATTTATAAATATTGTATTTTAGGATTGTTGCCGATTATATTTGCAAATTGTAGGCATGATAATGCAACTTCCGATGTGGAGGCAGATAAGGCTATGCTTGCATTGTCTTTGCGCACCTCCAACAGTTCCGTCAATGTTGATTTTGTGAAATGGGAAGACAGGGTTACGGAAGTGAGGATGATTGCATTTGCATCTGACGGGAATGTTGTCTTTAACGAGTTACTTTCATTTCCTAACGGTTTTAATAATCCGTCGGACGTGGTTGAAATGGCTCCGGAAACTTATGATTTCTACTTTATTGCAAACGAAACTGCTTGCGGAAGTAAATTTGCGGAAGCTTTGGCAAATACACGCGACAAGATACAATTTAAAACAAGTAGTGATTTATACGGTATAGCATATAATGCTGATTTCATGCCTGACGGCAGTTCCTCCGACGGACGCTTTTTGATGTCGGCACAATATGAAAATATTGAAGTGAACGGAGGGGGATCTGCAGTTTCTCCGATTACATTACCTTTACCCACGCAGAAAGTGGAACTTATCCGTTCTATGGCAAAAGTCGAAGTGATTTTTCGGAAGAAAACCGCCGGTGGTGTAGTGGCAAACGGAACAATCAAAACGGTTCAATTGAACAACGTCGCATCATTATATTCCGTGCCTCCTACGGACTTTTATTATGCAGGATCAACTATGTCGTCTAATATAATTACGCCTGTGAATTTTGATTACGGTAGAGATTCTATAGGTTCCATTGTTTTTTATGTGCCGGAATTTTTAAGACTTAACGGTGGTGGAGATTTTACGGGATTGTATATAAATGATAAAGTTTTTCCTATTCTCACGGATAAAGCTAAAACAGGATTGCAAGTGCAAAGGCGTGAGATTGACGCACTTTCGGATTCGAGCGTGATACGAAATTATCACTATCAAATAAATGCTTATATAAATGCCAAAGGAGATATACAATTGAAAATCTGCATAAACCCATGGAATGTAGATACTTATAGATTTATGTTTCAGGATCCGGAAATGGATATTGACATACCTCCCGTGCAAAGAACGGATTCAAGTGTTATTATACCTACCGATTGCGGTAAAATCGAAATAATATCTCATAATGAAGATCTTCCCAAAGGATTGCAAGGGGCTTATGGAGACCAAGTAAGTTGGTGGGATCCCGTTACGCAGAAACCGCGAGTTATTCGGGGTGAAGCACCTTATTATTGCGAGAAAAAGTACGGAAAAGGTTGGCGTTTGATAAATGCGTGTGAGTTAATGTCTTTTTTGGCTTTGTTTGATAGAACTTACAAAATATGGCAATCAAATACTTGGCAAGGTGTTAACAGCGGTTTAACATTTCATTCGTTACCTTTCCGTAAGGAAGCCCAAGCATTATTAGAGAAAATGACAGGTACTGATTTGTCTCGTTACGTATTGTCGGATGACGGCAAAGATGATATTGGGGCTGAGAAATTAAATATGTTGGATGATTTTTTCACCCCCGGTGATATAATGGTGAAAGAAGAAGATTATCCTGATGGTTGGCCCTTCCCGTCGCCACCTGCCGTAACCGACAAATGGTTTTATCAGGAAGTAGCTTTGCAAGTGAAAGGTTATTATTATAACGGTTATCTTGATTATAATGATCCTGCAAATCATGATAAGATTTTGTATGAAGAGTTTGCAAGATATGATTTTTCACCAACCATTTCACGATGTGTCAGAGAAGTAGAATAAATGACTATAAAGAACATTATATTATTTTTGTTTATCTCTATAATGATTTCTTGCAACAGAGAGAAATTTACGGACGAATTACCTGAAAAAGAGGCTAAATTACTTATAGCAACAAGGGCACAAAATTATGACAGCAATGAACTTCCGGAAGAATACGCATTAAATAATTTAAGTATTTTTTTAACGGATACTTCATCAAATATAATAACACATAAATTTGTTTATGTGCCGTATTCTTCTGTCGACGGAGAACTTCCCACCGAAAGTAAACTTGTAACTCTACCGATAGATGTGTCAATCTTAACCGTAAAAGATGTTTACGTGATTGCCAATTGCGATAATGAAGCGGCTTTTAATGCCGTGAAAACGTTGGATGACTTGCAAGCACTTAAAACTAAAAAGTTAGTGTATCCGACAATGATTAATACAACAAGAGGATTGCCGATGTATGGTGAACTCGGTAAAGTGGATTTTAGAAAATCAATAGAAATTCCTCAATGTATTTATCTAAATCGTATTTGTTCTAAAATCCGTGTGCGACTGTATTTTGCGGATGCCGGATGGATAGGATTGCGTCCTAATTTTATTTTGGAAAACGTAGCTTCATTTGGTAATTATTCTCCGGTGCCGGCAAAAGCAGGTGAAAATGATTTGGTGAATTATCCTGCAATTTATTTTGAAATGATTTCTCAACAGGAATATGCGGGAATTGCATATATCTACGAATCAAGTGTTGCCCCTCAGTTACGCCTACGATTTGTTTTAAACGGAGTGGAGAAAGAATATGTAACGGATCCGGGCTTCCCTGTTCCGGTTAGAAACTATTTGTATGATATAGAATTAACTGTTTATAAGCCTAAGCAAAGTGCGAGTTCGGCAGTTCAAAAAGATTACGCACTTAAATTTGCATTTATCAATTGAATTTTATATTTGAAAATTTTATTATTTTTGTGCCCTCAAACTTTTATCGGCTGGATAGTTCAATGGATAGAACGGAAGTTTCCTAAACTTTAAATTCGGGTTCGATTCCCGGTCCGGCTACAAAATATCTCCTATTTTCTTTACACCCCTCTCTCTTTACACAGTTTAGTGAATAGACCTGAGTAAACTCTTCCTTGCGAACATTTTCTAAGCTCCTAAATCCAGATTCAGAGCTTCTAAATCTATTTTCAGAACTTCTAAATCTAATTTCAGAGCCTAAAATTCCGGAGTTAGAGTTTCTAAATCCGATTTCAGAAGCCACAAATCCGGTCACATGATTAACAAATCCGGTTTTATAACCTAAAAAACCATTTTTATAACAATCGCATCCGTAGCAGGAGCTTCTAAATCTATTTTCAGAACAATAGCATCTACTCATTAACCTATGGGAGTATTGCAATAAGCATAATAATCTATCTTTCTTTTGGCACTATATTTGCGTATTATGAGGTTGTATTATTGCTTACGAAACATAGAATTCGGCATCGTATATTTCGAGAATTGAAGATTATAAAAAACTTGAAATATTTTATGTGATGAATGTTTTTAGATAATTCAAATAAATTTATGCTTAAAGTATTGTAAATTAGAAAGTAATACTTTATATTTGCTTGTTGGTAAAATGTGGGGAAGGTTTGTTTTTTCTAATCATAAGGATTTGAATATTAGTTGTTTACAAAAGTCTATAATTAAGGTAATAAAGAAGAGTTTCTTGTTAGCCTTACTTCTTTCGATATTTACGGTCAATATTTCCGCTCAAACAACCCGTTTTGTAAGACCTCAAACGTCCGGTAACGGTTCCGGTAGTAGCTGGGCAAATGCTTCAAATGATATACAAGCGATGATTGATGCTTCGCAGGCAGGAGACAAGGTTTTTGTGGCAGCCGGCACATACTATGCCGTTCAACAAGGGAAGTCGGTAACCGACGGTGTAGGTACCGGTTCGGTTGCTTCCCGTCAGCGTTCATTTGCTATGAAAGACGGAGTTGCGGTCTACGGTGGTTTCAGCGGTAGTGAAAGCAGTCCCGATCAGCGTGTGCGTAAAACAAATGCGGAATACGGTTGGGAATGGGCAAATGAAACTGTTTTGAGCGGGGACGTGCCCGACGGCATCACCGATAATTGGACTATCGGTAGCAACGGCAATAGTTGGGTGGCAGGCGGCTATTCAGGTGATAATGTTTATCATGTTGTTTGGTTTGCTGCCAACGGTTTCACGGGAACCACAACCGCCGGCATACCGAGAGCACTGCCGTTGGCAAATGAAACGCTTCTTGACGGTTTCACTATTGTCGGAGGTAGTGCAGACGGAGATAATTCTTATGTTCAGGGAGCAATGAGTTATGGAGGCGGTGTTTATTTGACCGCTAACGGTGTTGTGAGCAACTGTGTTATACAAAAGAACCAATCGCAGCTTTTCGGTGGCGGTGTTTTCATGAACTACGGCGGACGTTTGACGGATAGTTACGTTGGAAGTAATGCGTGCAGCGGTTCAAATGCCGCTTATGGCTATGGAGGTGGTGTTTTTGCTGTCGGAGAGGGAAACGTTGAACACACTTTTGTGGTTAACAACAGTTCGCGCAAAGGCGGCGGTGTCTACTTTCAGAAAGACGATGCTACGGTTGGATATAATTTGGTTGCGGAAGGAAGTATTATTGCCAACAACACTTGTGAAGTTGAAGCCGGTGGTATCTACTGCGACAAAGCCGGTGTGGTTACGGCTTGTTATATTTTGAACAACGTGTGTGCCAATTCATTCGGTGTAAACATCGGTTATAGCGGCGGTGTGTATGCCGACGGTTATATGATACTTTCCGGTTCCGCCCTTTCCGGTAATTCCGCTTCTTTGAATAGTCGACAACTTTATGCCGTTAATGTTTCTCAATCCACTTCCACTCAGGTTGCTTCCGTGCAGATTTATAACAGTGCGATAGAAAATTATTCAACATCAATGTATCCGTTGGCAGATGTGTCGGAACTTATCAACATCGATAATAATTCACCGGAATATTCTCCGCAATTTAATAGGGAGCCGCTTGACGGAAATGATGATCCGATAGACGGCATCTTTGTCTACGCCGACATGTTCGGTAATACTTATGCGGATCCTCTGTCGCCTTCTTATTATGCCGATAAAACTTTTGTTGATTGGAATAAGGGGGATTGTTCGATACTTATCAAAGCCGGTATTTCTCAAGTTCGTGCTCCGTATATTGATTTAGCCACAGGCACACAGGTTCATATTCCCGATAGAAGCATTTCGCTTGCGGAAAACCTGATTGACGGTAGAGAAGATATAGGTCCGTATTTCAAAAGGACGTTGGACATAAACGCTGTTTTAATAGACGGATTCCGGACTGTTTTTGTGGATAACACTTCTTCTGTCTGTGGCGACGGTAGTTCGTGGGATTCTCCCTTGCGTTTTATTATTCCTGCAATGGAATATCTTTCAACAACCTACGGTGAAGGTCGTGTGTGTATCAAAGAGGGGCAATATTATCCGCTAACGTCTTCTACCGGAAGTTCTGCTACGCAATACTTATTTGCTATGAAAAACGGTGTGAGCATTATAGGCGGTTTCCCGTCTTCTCTCACCGGTACGACTATAACGGATTCTTTGCGAAATCCCAATGTGCACAGAACGGTTTTTCACGGAGATATAAGTGAGGGTAGTTATTTGGATACCAATATTTTCCACTTAGTTGTTTTTGACGGCAATTTTACCAAAGAAACGGTTCTTGACGGCGTAAATCTGCGGAATACAAATTCGCTGGGAGATAATGCGGGTGGTTCATCCGTTTCCGGAGGTGCCATTAAAGTTCTTTCGAGAAATGTGATTATCCGTAATTGTATAATTGAAAACTGTAAATCGGTAGACGGAGCTGCAATATATGCGACTCAGCCGTTTGAAATGTATAATTGTGTGGTACACAATAATGAGGCAACGGCAAATGCAGGCAGTATAATTTATTTGGATTTTGTTGTAAGTGATGCCGTAGCAAATTGGGCGCAGTTGCTTAATAATACTTTTGCCCGCAATAAAGCGAGCAGCGTTGTTCGTATGAATTACGCATGGTGGGGTAATTTTAATTTTATTGCTTATCGAAACATTTTTTGGGGAAACAGCGGAGCTTATTACTACAATGCTTACAATGGCACTGCGAGTGCAAATGGTGCTGCCTATTTGAATGCGTATGATGTCAATGCTATTCCCCAAGGTCAAGATTACACTAATGACAATAACACCGGTGTTGCAATAGGGGCATTCACGGAAGAAAAGAATGTGTTATTTTTCGTGAACCCGACTTTGCAAACAGGAGTGATTGCGAACGGTGGCTACGGCACTCAAGACGGTAATCCTGCTTCGTTTCAATCACAATGCGTTGTTGCTCCCTTTGATAACGTCAATGTTGCTAATGGGAATGCTTATCCGATAGCATTTGATATGGAGGGTAATAGCAGAACCGGAGATGTTCAAGATCTCGGAGCATTGAATAGATATTGCGGAGATGCTCCGTCTGCCGGTTTCACTCAATGGTATGTGAGCGAAACAGGATTGGATGCATGGACAGTTGGAGGGATCGTTTGGGTTTCAGTAGGTGGTGAAAATATTGCTTTAGTAGGTGGTGAAAGTTGGGCAGCTCCGGTGAAATTAGATGCACTTTTGGAGTCGAATAAAATTCAAGCTGGTGATGAGATATGGATAGCAAAAGGAACCAACACAATAAGAAGAGAATTGAATCTACCGGCAGGTGTGAAGGTCTACGGCGGTTTCAATTGGGAAACGAATGTCGATAATCCGAGTATGACTGATCGCTCTTATGAAACCGTAATCACTTTCTCCGCAGGTTTGAGCGGTTCGCTTGTCAATCAAAGCATTGCATTGCCGGATACCGAGCAGGTCTTATATGATAAAATCACTTTTGTCGGTAAAACAAATAACACGGCTTCGCTTGTGAAACTCAACGGAGGTGTTGTTATGAATAATTGCGTTATTCGTGATAATGAATACGTCAACGGGAATGATATTATTTATGGAGCCGGTGTTGACATGAGGGGCAATAATGTTTTGACTAATTGTGTTATTTCAGGCAATAGTCTGAGAAATACCGGAACAAGGATGGCGCGTGGTGCTGCAATTTTTATGGATGACGGTGAGATTTATAATTGCGTGATAGCCGATAATTATGTAACTTCAAATAATGTAGGTGCTTTTACAATCTACTTGGCAGGAAGTGCAAAGATTTATAATTCAACGATTGCCGATAATACTTTCGGTACAACTCCAAATGAAACTGCCGTTATAAAAACGTGGGCAGCGGATAATACTTTCCGTCCTATGATTACCAATACGATAGTCTACGGCAATGGCAGTCAGACAATTACTAATCAGGGTGCCGGCGCAAATGCTTTGTATGTCGGCTATTCTTTAGTGCCCGGTTCTTCTTATGTGGGACAAAACAATAATATCGACGGAAATCCGGCTTTTAATACGGCATCCTCCGATATTCCTCAAAAGTATCGACTTACGTCGGCATCTGCCGCTTTGAATCAGGGTGTTTATTACGATAATATTCCTACTACCGATTTGGACGGAGAAGAACGTATTGTAGGTTGTAGCGTTGATTTGGGTGCCTACGAGTTTAATCAGGGAGATGAGGGCACTACTATTGTGCCGTATACAATCGGAGATACCGTGCGTGTTTATGTAACTAAACAGGGAGAGGGAACGGCAACCGGCGATTCGTGGGCTAATGCTTTGTGTGAAGATGTGTTGCAGGAAGCAATTAATTATTTAGCCGATGTGCAATATGCGACAAAAGCTTCGAGACAGGTTTGGGTGGGAGTCGGCTTGAACTACAACAGTGGCGGTGGCAACGGCAAAGAAGCGTATTTTTATCCTACGGAAGAAGGCACACTTGGAGGTGAACGCAGTAAAAGTTTCCGCATGCGTGCGGGAGTTGACGTGATAGGCTCTTTTGCAGGTAATGAAGCAACACTTAATGAGAGGTTACTTGCAGTGGGCGGCGAACAAAGGGTTATAACAGTTTTGAGCGGTGATTTGAAGCAAAACGGCAGGAAAGCCGACTTTGCATATAGAGTAGTGGAATTTGCGGCTGATGACGATTTTACGAGTAAGCCGGCTGTGTTGAGAGATTTTGTAATAACAAACGGGAATGCAAATCATCCGAGTGTAGCGAATTATCAGCATGGCGGTGGTGTTTTGGTAGCTCAGGGTGGAATAGTTATGAATTCCAATATACGTAAGTGTTATGCTTTACGTGAGGGCGGAGGTGTTTATTTGGAAAGTGCGGATGATGCCGAATTAACGGATCCTCCTAAGGTGGCTCGCTTGATAGGTTCGGTTGTAGATAGCTGTGAAGCGGAAACCGGCGGAGGTGTGTATGCCGGTGCTTATTCGTTTGTTACGGGTAGTACGATTGTGGCAAATAAAGCTAAAAGAGGCGGCGGTTTGGCTTTTGACTGGCCCCCTCCGCTTGTGATGAGTACGGTTGTTTGGGGCAACACGGCTACATCGGCTAAAAACGTTTTAGGCGATATGGAACGTCAACTTCCGCAGGGATTTACGACAAATCTTCCCACTTTCGTAAATGCTTTTAACTATTCGGCGATTGAAGGCGTGCAGGCTTCCGGAGTAGACAATATCACTCTTTCTTCTTCTAACGAATCTCAGGATGATCTTTCTCCTGCTTTTCTTAATATGGGAGACGGGCTTGTTGTCGGTGGATGGAGTATAAAGCCTACTTCTGCTCTCATCGACAGAGGTATACATACCGGTATGTTGGGCATGAACGATTTACAAAGTTTACGGTCATGGTATATGATCGGTGAAACGGATATTATAGGAAATAATCGTGTGAAAACACTTTCTTCGGGAGAAAGCGGAGCATTTATGGACATAGGAGCCTATGAATCACAGGAAGCTATTGTTTTGGAGAAAGATGCAAATAACCGGATCTACGTAACCGGTATGGCTCGCGGTAAAAAGGACGGTTCATCATGGTCGGATGCCACAAGCGATTTGCAAGCTGCCATGAATTATTTTGCAGATAAATCTTACAGAGGTGAAGTGTGGATACAGGGAGGAAGAACTTATGTTCCCGTTAACCAGATTGACACCACTGTCCTTGATACTCGTAATGCTTCTTTCAAGTTGAATCCTAATGTGGATGTTTACGGAAGTTTCTACGGAAATGAAACTTCACTTGATCAACGACAACGTTTGGATTATAATGAGAACGGAATTATAGAAGATTTTGAATTTTATTACGCAACGGTTTTAAGCGGTGTCATAAATATCGGTAATAAAAATAATGCAACTTATCACGTTATGTATTACAATCCGACTTCTACGGCGGAGCAGGCAATCACGATTGACGGTATCACGGTGATCGGAGGTAGAGCAACATCACCGACAACCGGTGCAGAAATAAATACACGTGGCGGAGGTATTTACGCTACTTCACCGGTTATCATCGAAAGATGTGTTTTTACTGATAACTACGCCGACCAAGATGGTGGTGCCGCCTATTTGGCAGGTGGCGGCAGAGTTTTAGGTTCTTCGTTGGGCGGAAATATGGTTACAAACGGCAATGGCGGTAGCTTGTGGATGAACGGAGGATGGATTGTGAATACCAATGTCTTTAATTCGACATCCCAAAATGGTAGTGGTGGTGGAGCATTTGTTGGTTCCGCTACCGGTGATATGAATATATTGAACAGTATATTTGTGCGTAATGAAGCTTTTCACGGTGCAGGACTTTATGTGTCGGGCGGAAGCACGGTAACAAATTCCTTGGTTTGGGGTAACCGCGTGATTGGAAGTGAAGGCTACAAGGTGGAAGGCAGCGGTTCCGGCAACAGAATTTTTACCTATTGCGGATTACCGGACGACGGTTCCATTCTTGGCGTTGACGTTACGGCAGTTTCAAATGTTTATCTCAATAACAACAACGAGGTGCCGAGCGGTCCTCGTTATGTGAGACCTTCCGCCACAGCCGGTTATCTCGGTTATGACCGCACTTCTTCATGGCGAATAAGTTCACGTTCACCTTTGGTGGATAAAGGAAATAAAACGGCTTGGACAAGTGTTGCATGGTTGCCCGCAAATGTAAATTACACCTATGTTGTGCAGAATGGCAGCTACGTAACCACTCCCATACCACGTGTTCTCGGTGATAATATCGACATAGGTTCATACGAAAGAACAACGGAATCGCTTGCAACAAATGCGGACACCATGTATGTGAGAACTTGGGAAGATGATAATCAGGTTTCCGACGGAACTTCATGGAAGAAAGCAACTTCCGATTTGCAGGGCGCGATAGAATCTTTGGAAGCATCGGCAAGCAATGCAACTAAGGTGCTTTGCATAGCAAGAGGCGTTTACATTCCGCCTCAGATTGAGTATAAGGGTCAGAATATAAATGCTTTTCTTATAACCAAAGGCAATATTAAAATATACGGAGGCTTTCCCGACGACCGCACGGGTATTTCTCCCTCATTCACGCAAAGAAATGTTTCCAAATATGAAACGGAACTTACCGGCAATGGTGTCAATTTGGCGGATGTGCTGTTGATTGACATACCTTCGGATGAAGTTCAAAATATAGTACAATTAGACGGATTAGTGATAAGTTACGGCACTAATTCCGGTGTCAACGTGGATACTACGGATGCCGAAATTATTGTAAACGCTTGTATGTTTCGCAATAATAATTCGACTTCCGGTACGTCAACGGCTATTAAAGCGAAGAAAGAGCTGAATGTTTATAATTCGATTTTCTATAAAAATGGTGCGGCAATCACCACCGGTAGCGGTTATTTGGCTAATAACACCATTGTCATGAATAATGCCGGAGTGAAATTCACGGAAGATTCGGATTATAACACGATTACAAATACGGTTTTTTGGCGTAATCCTTCTTACCAATTCTCCGGCATAAGTCGCATTTTCACCTATAATGCTGTGGAAGGAACGTTGTGGTCGGGTACGGGAAATATTAAATTGAATTCAACCAATTATTATTCAAATGCTCAAACAGGCGAAAAAGGTCCGCGTTTCCGAAGTATCAACGATGTAACGGGTTTCGGACTTGTTCCCGATTGCACTTCTCCTCTAATGGATGCGGGCGATAACAACGTTGTTACCGGTTTACCCGATAATTTCGATATCGTACATTCGGCAAGAATAAATTCACAAGTGGGAACCGTAGATATTGGAGCGATAGAATCTTCTTACTACGGAGATGTTCCTCCGAATCCTATTGTATCTCCCGATTCCTCTGAAATTTGTCAGGGTGATGATGTTGTTCTGGAAGTAACTAATGTGTCTCAGGGTGCAAGTGTCGTTTGGTATAGCGACGGAATATTAAAAGGCAGAGGTGCAAATGTTACGGTTCATCCTTCCGGTTCTAACGGAGTAACGTATAATGCGCTTATGGAAAGTTCGTCCGGATGTAGAAGTAATATGATTGCTTCATATATAGAGATAGATACGAATTATGCTGTTAGCGACTTGGCGGTTCCGGCATCGGTTGCATGCGCCGGAGAGGCATTGCCTTTTACTTTTACTCCATTCCCCGAAGCAGGATTTTCTTACGAACTTTATAACGACAGTACGCTTTTGGGAACGTATACAACTTCACCAATATCATTGGAAAACTTGACAAAAGGCACTTACAATTTTTATTTGAAGGTGAAGTATTCGGGAGATGAAAATGTTTGCTTTTCGGAGAATTCAAACTTGGTGTCGGTTGAAATAGTGAGAGGAGGCTCATCATCCGGCGGTTCCGGCTCGATATGGCTTGAAGAAGATGAGGGCAACAATCCGGCGCAACTTATTTGTTCGGGCGACTATGTGAAGTACGTTTACCGCTACGATCAGGGAGTGAATATATTACCAACAACCTTCTCGCCTCCGATGGTGGGACTGAGGGCTTACGTAGATTCTTATGCGTTGGAAATTATCATAGAAGGTACACCGTCGGGCACATTTACGTACACAATAAGTAGCGGCACAGGTTTTTGCGGTTCCACTAAGTTGGAGGAAACCGTTACTGCCGAACCTAAACCCGAATTTAAAATAACGAGATAATTATAAATTACAATTATATGAAAACAAAAAAACTAATTATTAATTTTTTACTTAAATACAATTATCATGAATGTAAAATTTAAATTTACAAAAATGAGTAAGTTATGTGTTTGTGTAACATGTTGCTTATTCGCAGGGAATTTGTATCAAGCAAAAGCCCAAACGGCTCCTCCCACTGTGGGGACATTCACAATCATGGTTCCTTATGTAAGCGGAACCAGTACTGCGGCTTCCATCGGTTATGGAAACGTGCAGAATGCGTCAACCTACACTCTTACCCTTACAGCTCCGGCAAGCGGCTATACGATAGCTTCCGGTGGCAGCGGATCTGTGGTAGCGGCAGGTGGAGATATTAGCTTCACTTTGGCAACAACCGGAGGTGAGGCTTTGCCGGTTGGCGACTACACTGTTAAGTTGGCAATGTTCGGTAGCACTGATATTGACGGCGGTGACGGAACTACTTATTGTACCAGCGAACAGTCGTTTGTTGTGAGTGTGAAACCGGTACCGACGTTTGCTTCAACGACAAGTCCAACCGTTTTTTGTTCGGGTTCGCTTGATTTGTCCGGTGGCATATCGGTAACTAACACTTATCTTAGTTACAAAGGTTATTCCTACACTGTTACAGCAGGAAGTTTAACAGGTGCCGGGATAGCGAATGCAGGTAAAACACAGGCTGATACTTTGAATTTAAGCAGTTTGGAAGTTGTTAATTCAGCTAAAGCTCAAGCAACAATTACCTATAGCGTGAAACCGTTTGCTGTTTATAAGCTTACCAATTCCGACGGTGTTGTTGATACTTTGCTTGTTGAAGGTTCTGCATCAGATGTAGTATTAACAGTTAATCCTGCTTTGGATATAGATGCTACTGCTCCTGACAGTCCTTTCTGTAGTGCTGTGGGAGATGCTAATAATGTTGAAATTGCCTTGGCTTCTTCTTTGACCGGAGGTACCAACACTTATAAGTGGAAACTTTACGACATAGCAGCAGGAGATGTTGATGTTAACGAGGATTCGGAATTCCAAACAGGTGCAGCCTTAAATGGCACGGATTTTGTAACTAAGGTTGTAAATGAAGGAGCCGATAGAGCTTCGTTGGTTTATGTGTTTGAACAAACGTATGTTAACACGGCAACATGTACAAAAACAGATACTGTTATTGTTGGAGTTTATCCCGTACCTCAAATTACTTTATCTGCTAATGATACCGTTTGTAGCGGTTTGGAAACTCCGTATACTTTTGTTGTAACCAATTCCACATCGGAACAAACTACTTTGGCTTATTCTATTGTAAAAGGAGCTAATATAACAAATGCTAACGGAACTTTAACAGGGGGCACTTTAGATGCTTCCGGAACTCTAACCGTAAGCGGTTTGACGGATGACAGTAAAGGTTTCATAAACACTGCAGGAAGTATACAAACAGTAACTTATACCGTTACTCCTACTATTAATGCTTCATGTACAGGTACGGTTCAGAATCATGTTGTTTCTGTTTCTCCGGCAGCAAATATTACCTTGTCTGATCCTGTGCTTGCAATATGTAATAACACAACCGGCGGTGTAACACTTGCTTCAACAGCTTCGGGTAGTCAATTTGTGATAAAAGGAACAGGCATAACAGATAGTTTAATTGTTAGCTCAATAGGTGCTTGGGCAACTCCGGCAGCTTTGACTAATGAAGGAGACAGTCTTTTGAAAGTTGAATATAAGATTTATAATGTTGTAGGCGGAATTTGTAAGAGTGCTGTGGAAACTTACTCGGTTGACGTAGTTCCGAAATTGGAGTTTGAGTTGAATCCGGATGAAGTCTTAGCTTGTAGTGAGGATCCAGCCGGTGCAATAGATGTTTCATCAACGCTCAAAACTGCCATCAAATCAAAGATGTCGTTTAATTGGCAGATACCGTATGATATTGCAGAAGTATCGGTTGTTGCACCTACCGAAGGAGTAACAAACACTGTGAACGGAACTGAGAGCATTTTGTCGGGAACCGGAACAGTACCGGCTTTGACACTTAAAAATGAAACCAGTGGCGTTCAAACATTAGATGTTTTTGCAAATGCAACATATACTGATGGAGGACTTACATGTTACAGTGCTTCGAATGCTGCTGATTTTGATGCAGGGACAGGTGAAGTTGTTGCTACGGCAAGTTTCTCTCTCAATCCGAAACCTTCATTCACATTACGTAGAGCAACAGGTAACTAAGGTGTAATTTAATGTATTTAATTGAAAATTAATAGATTCAATATTAGTTCTATAAGGCAGGTAGTCAGCGGTTTTTCGAAATCGCTGACTATATTCCTGTTTTTATGCTCCTATTTTATTGTGGGAGCATCAGGACAAAATATATCTGTTAATGAAGAAGATGAAATGTACACAGTGGTTATTCCTCCGACAAATAATTCTTTCTCATTGCCTTATGAAGGTCTGAATGCAGGTACGCATTTTGAGATAATAAGTCTCGAACCTAATCGTTGGAAATGGGGATATGAAGCTTCTTATATGGGTAGAATTACTCCTGTTGACGGAGTCGGTGAGATGAAAGGGATTCCCGTACCTGACGGGCTTTCTTCCGGCGACTACTATTTCGAGGCGAAGATCGGTTATTATGACAGAGATCTTATGTGTTTTTCCGAACCTATACCTTTTAAGGTGCATGTTGCTAAGATAGGAGAATCCGATGCTATTATTATTTGTAGCGGCAATAGAGTGAATTACACTCCCAAATGTGTGCAACAGGGCGGTGCTCCCGAAAATTACAAATGGGTGCGCAGAGCAGTTGAAGGCATTGAAGAAGGTGAAAGTTCCGGAGTAGGCGGTTTCTCGGAAGTGCTTACCAATACAACGGATCACAATATAACGGTTCGTTATTCCTACACATCCAATAAATATGGCTGTGACGGGATAGAAAACTTCGATGTGGTTGTGTTGGTGAAACCGTGGGTACATTTTGAAATCGTCAATAATTCAACCGAAATTTGTTCGGGAGATGTTACTAATATTCAAATATTCCCATCCGATTGGGACTACAAATGGCGTATCGAACAAAATGGCGTCAATGGAGCGGAAGAATCTGCCGGTGGAAGTGTGATTAACCAAAGGATTAACTATGAATCCACTCCCGGAAAGCTTGTGTATCGTATTTCGCCTATAACCGATTTTTGTTTTGAAGAGCAATCAACTGTCGTTATGGTGCGTGAATTGCCGGAAATAGAATTGGATTTGAGTAAGTTGGAAACAAGTGTGTCTTTCGGTTATCCGATAGTTATGGATGCATATCCCGAGATATATTCCAACTATAAGTTTAAGTTGAACGATAAAACTAAGGAACAATCGAGCAATGAGGTGGAATGGTATGATTGGCATCTTTCGTCTTCAAATACCGCTTCGGTGAGCATAGTAGATGAAAACGGCTGTGAGAATATTGATGAAAAAACTTTCACGGGACCGGAAGTGAAATTGCCTAATGTTTTCAATCCTGCCTCCGGTAGTAACGACCTTTTCTACAATGCCTACGAACTTGAGGTTTTCGATGTGAACGGCGGTCGAATTTACAAAGGTAAAAACGGTTGGGACGGTAAATATAACGGTACTCTTGTGCCCACAGGTACCTATCTCTACATTGTTAAAACAATTGCTCCCGACGGAACAAATGTCGTAAGGAGATACCACGTTTATGTTAATACAGGTGAATGACATGAAGATATTAAATTATTACTTTCTGATTTTTTTGGCTTTGTTGCCGTTAGGTTTATCTGCTCAGAAACTTACCGATGCAAATCGCTGGTTTGAAAAGGGAGCGTATTATAAATCGGTGCAAGAGTATAAAAACTTGCTTGCTACGGCTCTAACTAATCAGGAAGAGGATGAGGTGATCTACCGTTTGGGACTTTCTTATTTAAAAATGGCTGACTTTGAAAATGCGAAAACATGGCTTGAAAAGGCTTCTCTTCGTGATAATGTTGAGAAAGGAGTTTATTTCTATCTCGGAGATGTCTATTTGATTACCGGAGAATATGTGAAGGCAAAAGAAGCTTTTAAAAGGCATTCGTGGTTGGTGCCTGATGATGAACGTACTGAAAATCGTTTGGCATCATGCGATTATGCTTTGACGGCTGCTGCCACTGATCCGAATGTTAAAGTGTCGCCGCTGATTGCGTTGAACACTCGTGGTAGTGAATACGGGATATTATTTGTTAACGGTGGTCTGATATATTCATCCACAGGTGATGAAATCCCGACTAATCCGAGAAATATATCTTTGCGTACCGGTATGGGTTTTTCCAAACCCTATCTTTCACATTTTGATAATGGTACTTATCAGCAAGGGATATTGTTAACATCAATGTCTAAAAATCGTACTAATGAAGGCAGTTTCGCATACGACATGGAAAGCGAACAGCTGTATTACACTCGTTGTGCCGAAAATTCGGTGAGATGTGAGATTATTAGAGCCAAATTAACGGATTATTCATATAAAGAAATCGGAACATTGAAAATCGGTAACGGAAAATATAATATAGCACATACTTACGTAACTAACAGTGGCAACCGTATTTACTTTTCTTCAAATAAAGACGGCGGTCAAGGAGGTGCGGATATTTGGTATATTGATAAACAACCGGACGGCAAATTTAGCGAACCGGTAAATGTGGGACCGGAAGTGAATACGCCGGGCAATGAGGTGTTTCCTTACATTTGGGGCGGCAAATTATTTTTTGCTTCCGACGGTCATGTGGGTTACGGAGGTTTGGATGTTTTTATGTCAACTCTTAATGAAGGAGTTTGGAGAAAACCGGTGAACATGGGACCGGGAATAAATACTTCATACGATGATTTTAATCTTATAATGAACCGTGACGGACGTGGCGGACTATTTGTAAGCAATAGAACACCGGATCATAGTGATGACATATTTAGCTTTGATGTAGATGCAATAGTTATAGAATTTAGCGGAACGGTTAAAGATTTATCTACCGAAAATATAATACCTGCGGTGATGGTGGAAATCTCTACCGATGATTTTACAAAAGAAGTTGAAATGGACGATGAAGGTTCTTTCAACATATTATTGAATGATGGAGTGAAGTATCGTCTTAGGTTGCAAGCCGAAGGTTATCATACCGTAGTTGAAGAAATTGTAGCTAAGGCAGTAATGCTGAATACTTTTGATAGAGAACAAAACCATCTGCAAAAGGTTTACCTTATGGAACCGATAGTAGAACAGGTAGGCTCGGAAAAACCCAAAGAGATACGGATTACGGAAACTAAATCGACAGCACCGGAACCCGAATTGGAACTAAAACCAACACCGGCACCCGAATCGGCACCGGTACCCGATAAAACAAAATCGCAGATAACGTCATCTCCTATTGTTAAACCGGAACCACCTAAACCTGTTGACGTTGTGCCGGTTTCACAAGAACAGGAATTGAAAGATTTGCTTTCCAAAGCACGACTACCGTATAATATGGAAGCCAAAGTGGGAAATATTCAAGAAAAAGGCTGGTGGATACAAGTGGCAATGCTAATGCAATCCAAAGTTATTAGCTATGAATTTGCTTTTAGAATACGTGAACTCACCGGCAAGGAAGTTGTTATGAGACGAGACAGTGATGGAGGGCATCATTTTTATATAGGTGCATACGCCGAAGAAACGGAAGCTCGCAAGGTGGTGGGCATATTAAAAGCCGACGGCATAGACTGCTTCATAAAAAAGGTAGAGTAATATATATAAGGTATAACATGCAAAGAGTCGCAAAGATTTACATACTGCTCCTCATGCTGCTGTCGGTGATTGATACGAAAGCACAAACCGATGTGCAAATGAGTCAGCACTCTTTGAACAGACTCATCTATAATCCTGCTGCAACCGGTGCTTCCGAATATATAAACATTATGGCTAACATAAGAGACCAATGGATTGGTTGGACAGGAGCACCGAGAGCACAAACACTTAGTTTCCATAATTTTGTGGAACATATCAATTCCGGTTTGGGAGTAACTATTATTCGTAACTCCGTTGGTCTTGAAAATAATATGAATGCAAAACTACAATATGCTTATCATGTTAAACTCACGGAAGAGAGTTATTTCTCACTTGGTTTGGGTGCAGGTATATTGTATCGCTATTTCGACCGTAATAGTGCCTACTACGAAGATATGGTCGACAATGAAGAATGGTTGCTTAATCTTGATAAACAAACAAATGTAGATTTCGATTTCGGTATTGAATTTAATATGTACGGTTTGACGGCAGGTTTCTCAATAGACCATCTCACTAATCCGGGTAGTGGCGACGATAAACTGTATGTTGGCAGACATTACTACGGTTTTCTGAAAACACTTATTACTATTGATGATAAGTGGAAAGTGGAACCTTCTTTTTTTGTTCAAAGCCGGCAAAGTCTCACCTACTTTGAAATGATGACAACCGTAAGACTTAGAGAAAATGTTTGGTTCGGCTTAGCTTATCGTACCGACTCAAATTTTGAAGGCGAAGCTTTTGTTCCATTGGTTGGCGTTAATTTCACAAAAGGTTTGCGTATAGGATATTCCTACGATTTTAATATGGGAGCATTATCAAAATATGCCGATGCTACACACGAAATATTTATAGGTATACGACTCCAAAAGAACGGACTCCAAAATAAACGAGGCTACTACCGTTCACCACGCTTTTTTGAATAATTTTATGAATTACTCATAACTTATTCCTAACTTAGCATCCTTAAATTTTTAGCATGTATACAATAGAAGAACTTACCGGACTTTTACGAAAGGAAATAGATAAAAATTCGTATGTAGAATCACCCGAAACTCTGTTTGAACCGATTAAATATATGTTGCAAGACGGCGGTAAAATGATCCGTCCGCTGTTGGCTTTGATAGCTTATAATATGTATAGCGACGATATTTCGGAAGCGTTGACACCCGCAATCGGGATAGAGATTTTCCATAATTACACTCTTCTCCATGATGACGTTATGGATGATGCCGAATTAAGAAGAGGTCGACCGACGGTTCATAAAAAATGGAATGTGAACGTGGCTATTCTTAGTGGAGATGCTGCGGCGATAACGGCTTATAAATGTATAGGTTTGTGCAAAGATCAATACCTGCGTGCTGCGATAGATAATTTTAATCAGGTGGCAATGGACGTGTGTAAAGGGCAGCAATATGATATGGAGTTTGAAACCCGTGAATATGTTACCACCGATGAATATCTGCAAATGATACATCTGAAAACGGCGGTGTTGCTGGCAGGTTGTTTGAGGCACGGAGCTTTAATTGCCGGTGCACCGGAAGAAGAATATCAAGCATTGTATAATTTTGGTTGCTGTATAGGTATGCTTTTCCAACTTCAAGACGATTATCTTGATGTTTACGGAGATGTGAAAACTCTCGGCAAAAATATAGGCGGTGATATTCTCGAAAATAAAAAGACATATATGCTTATTAAGGCAAGGGAACTTGCTGATTCGCAAGATAAAAAGGAATTGGAAATGTGGATAAGCAAAAAAGATTTTAACCCGTCGGAAAAGATAAAAGCAGTGAAGGCAATATACGACAGAGTGGGAGTACCGACTATCGTTAAGGATATTTTGGAGTCTTATAGTGAAAAGAGTATACAAATCTTGGGAGAAATAAAACTTCCTAATGAGAAGAAACAACCTTTATACAGGATAATACGGATGTTGGAAGGACGTAGAAAATGAGTATGCAGATTTCAACCGATAACGCTAAGCAATGTTTGCTCGACAAACGCTATTTGAGGATGGCTCGGATATGGGCTGAAAATTCTTACTGTAAACGCCGTCAAGTTGGTGCACTCATCGTTAAAGACAAATCGATTATATCCGATGGCTACAATGGCACTCCATCCGGTTTTGAAAATATCTGTGAAGACGAAGACAATAAAACGAAGTTGTATGTGCTTCATGCCGAAGCGAATGCGATTACCAAAATGGCTAAGTCTGCAAATAGCAGTAGCGGCGCAACACTTTACGTAACAGCTTCTCCTTGCATCGAATGTGCAAAGCTGATAATTCAGTCGGGCATTGTGAGAGTGGTCTACTCGGAAGCTTATCACTGTACTTCCGGTATCGAACTTCTGCAAAAAGCCGGAATACAGGTTGATCTTATAGAAATTTAATATAGAATGAAAAGAATTATAACGACATTAATCATTATTCTGGCAGTGTTTGTTGGGATGTACATCAATTCATTGATAGTAAAGATAAAATTAGCAAGAAATACTGCCGATACAAGCTTTTTTCTACCTGTTCAGGGTAGTAAATTGGATATGGTGATTAATATGCTTAACTACTCTTATGTTGATACGGTTGATATAAATAAAATAGAAGATGATGCTATTGAACAACTTATCAAAAATTTGGATCCACACACAACCTATATTCCTGCGAAAGAATTGAACAAAATCAATGAAGGAATGCTTGGTAACTTCGGGGGTATAGGCATACAATTCTATAAATATCTGGATACTGTTAACGTCATACGTGTTATTGAAGGCGGTCCGTCCGAAGAAGAAGGAATATTGGCAGGTGATAAGATTATAAGTGTCAACGACACTACTATTGCCGGTGTGAAAATGCAGGACACCAAAATTATGTCCATGATGCGTGGAGAAATGGGCACAACGGTAACGCTGAAAATACTGCGTGAAAATAAATTGATAACCAAACGAATAGAAAGAGGTAATATACCTGTAAAAAGTGTGGACGTCGCTTATATGATAAATGACACAACAGGTTATATAAAGGTAAACACTTTTGGGATGCACACTTATGACGAATTTATGCTTGCCATGAATAATCTTAAAGGTGAGGGTATGCAGAAAGTTATTGTGGATTTAAGAAACAATGAAGGAGGCATTCTACCGATAGCCTTGAAAATGGTTAATGAGTTTTTGCCTTCAAACAGATTAATCCTTTACACTCAGGGTAAAGCGTCGCCTCGTGCCGATTACTATTCTAACGGTAAAGGTATGTATTCCGATATTAAATTGATAATTCTCATTAATGAGGATAGTGCTTCTGCGAGTGAAATATTTGCCGGTGCTATTCAGGATAATGATCGTGGTCTGATAGTGGGTAGACGTTCATTCGGTAAGGGATTGGTACAAGAACAACGCATGCTGCCCGACGGTTCCGCATTGCGTCTGACGGTTGCTCGCTACTATATTCCATCCGGTCGTTCTATTCAACGTCCGTATAATGAAGGTAAAGAGAAATACTATTCGGATTATTACGAGCGTGTTATGCACGGTGAACTTTCGGAAAAGGACAGTATACATTTTGATGAAAATCAAAAATTCGTTACGCTTGGCGGTCGCACGGTTTACGGTGGCGGAGGCATTATGCCCGATGTTTTTGTGCCTGCCGATACCGTCGGATATTCCGACTATCTTATGAATCTTTCACGTAGCATGCAACTATACAACTATACGTTCTATTTTATGGAGCACCATCGTAAAGATATGCAGAACCTACGCAATTATAAAGATGTAGTGAATTATCTTAATCAATATGATATTGTTTCCGAAATGGTTAATTATGCGGAACAACATGGAGTGAAACTTGATCCTAAAGGTTTAAAAGAATCTTATGCCGTTATAAAAACTCAACTTCAAGCTTACATTGCACGACATATTCTTGATGATCCTGCTTTTTATCCGATCATTGCCGATATTGACGGTACTCTTCAGAAAGCTATCAGTGAGTAAGTACGGGCGTATGGTATACGCCCCCTACAACATATCCGTGTGGTTGTTTCGGCTCGTAGAGCCTGATTTTCATAACTTACGGTCATCGACCTGAGGGGTAACAGATGGGCATAGTATGCTGCCATGCGCCCTTACTTCTTAAAAATAAAATATACGGCAAGCACGAGAAAAGTAAAACCGATTAAGTGGTTGAGGCGGAAAGTTTCGTTTTTGAAAACGAGCAATGTGAAAACAGAAAATACGATTAACGATATAACTTCTTGTATCACCTTCAACTGCCATATTGAAAACGGTCCGCCGTTGCCGGAAAAGCCAATTCGATTTGCAGGCACTTGAAAGAAGTATTCAAACAAAGCAACGCCCCAACTCATGATGATGACAACCACCAAAGGCAAGGCGGAAAACCTGTCCATTTCTTTGAATTTCAAATGCCCATACCATGCCAACGTCATGAAAATGTTGGAGCAAATCAACAACAATACTGTGTATAGACCTTTCATCTATCCGAATGTATTACAGTTGGTTGTAGGCATCAATTCTGTCTGCAACGTTTTGTTTCAGATCGTAATAAAACAAATCGAAATCAAAATGATGCAAACAACCTTTGGGCCAGAAAGTGCCGGAGGATACGGGAGCATCGGTTACAACCGTTCCGCGAGTCAAATTACACACGGCACTTGCAAAATGCGGTTGATCACCGGTAGGTTCATCTTCCGGACGCAAGCGACTGCCGAGACTTTCTTCTTTCGGTGCCGGTGTTTCATCACGCTTCCAATTTATAGGGTTGATAACCATACAATCTTTGTACAAATTCATAGTGAAGGGACTCGGATCCGCTTCCGGTGCTTCCGTGTTGTAGGAAATCACAACACCCAAATCATTGCGACCTTCCGCAAAAGGCAATTCCACCTTGTCGAGATACTCCTGATTGACGGCAAAACCTATCAAATATGCGGCAATAGTGCGGTCGAACACTTCCGGATGTTCATCCTTAACCCAAAGCAAAAGTTGTTTCAAAATCATACTGCCCTGTGAATGTCCGGCAAAAATAATGGGACGATTATTATTGAAATGAGTGAGATAATACTCAAAAGCCGCTTTGCAATCACGTGCGGGAATCTCATCAATGGCAGCCTCGACGGCTTTCGTCGTTTTTTGTTTTGAAATATAATCAATGCTCAACTGATGGTAGAAAGGTGCATAAAAATTGCACGTTTCAAAAATATCCTTGTAAGCATCATATAGCTTGATAGCTTCCTTAGTCATAACCGTGTCGTCCATGCCGCAATACTTAACATTTGTTTCTATAACCGTAGGATATACATAAAACACGTCTACCGCCTGTTCCGCATTTTCGGGTGCATTTAACCAATTCTTTTTAATGGAATAATCCCCAATTTCGGGGATGTCATTGCTGTGTTTTGAATTATCACAAGCGCACATAACCGATGCTGCAATTGTTACTAATAATAATATTTTTTTCATAGTGCTTATTTATAAAGGTTTGACAACCGCAAATGTATAAAATATTTCATTAAATTTGCCAACCATTTTAAAATTAAATAGATATGAGGATATTAGTAACCGGAGGCACCGGATTTATCGGTTCCCATACAGTTGTGGAACTTCAACAAGCGGGTTACAATGTTGTAATCGCCGACAATCTCATCAATTCTAATATTGAAGTTCTGGACGGAATAGAAAATATTACAGGCGTGAGACCTGCATTTGAAAAAGTCGATTTAACCGATATTACCGCAACAAAAGAAATTTTTAAGAAACATAAAGACATCACTGCAATAATACATTTTGCTGCTCTGAAGGCTGTGGGTGAATCTGTCGGGAAACCGCTGGAATACTATGGCAATAATATTAATTCTATCATAAACATGCTCACATGTATGCGGGAATTTGATGTACGCAACTTTGTGTTTTCATCATCCTGCACGGTTTACGGTCAAGCCGATGTTTTGCCGGTAACGGAACAAACTCCTAAGAAAAAAGCTGAATCTCCTTACGGCAATACAAAAGCAATATGCGAGGACATTATGAACGATTTCGCTTTTGCCGAAAATCAATTTAAAATGATTGCTTTGAGATATTTCAATCCCATAGGTGCGCATCCGTCTTCCCAAATCGGCGAACTGCCTAACGGCACTCCCAATAATCTAATTCCCTACATCACTCAAACCGTTGCCGGTATACGCAAGGAACTGAGTGTTTTCGGAAATGATTACAACACTCCCGACGGTACTCCTATTCGTGATTACATAGACATTGTCGATTTGGCAAAAGCCCATGTAACGGCAATTCAAAGATTAATAGACAATAAAAACAAATCTAATATAGAATATTTTAATATCGGTACCGGTACCGGTGTTTCGGTGCTTGAACTCATTGAAACATTTGAAAAGGCTACCGGTAGGAAAGTACCTTATAAAATCACTGCTCGGCGTGCGGGAGATATCGAAAAGATTTGGGCAGACACAACTTTTGCAAACCGTGAACTTGGTTGGAAAGCCGAAGTACCTCTCTCGGAAAGTCTTTTAAATGCTTGGAAGTGGCAAGAAAAATTAGGGTCGCTAAAATTGTAGGTAAAACTACTGCCCTAAAAAATTTGCAGATAAAATTTTAAAGGGTATCTTTGCACCGCCAAACCGTAAAAAGTGTCGGTTCAGTAGCTCAGCTGGATAGAGCAACGGCCTTCTAAGCCGTAGGTCGTGGGTTCGAATCCCGCCTGAATCACAAACAAAATGTAGAAGAGGCTGTCCCAAACGAGGCAGCCTCTTTGTTTTTTATAATAATTCGGAATTTATGAAATTGCGGTATTATAAATGAAAAAGTTGCCGAAATAAATCCGACAACTTTTCGATGAATAGAACTAACCAATTTAGGTTATGTGGTATCACCTGGAATCGAACCAGGGACACACGGATTTTCAGTCCGTTGCTCTACCGACTGAGCTATGACACCGGCTTTTTTGCGAGTGCAAAGATATTAATAAGGAATGAATGTGCAAATTTATTGTGCATTATTTTTTATTACGTATGAAAGAAAAAACATCAGGCAAATGATAGGAATTGATGCTAAGGGCATTGCAGGCAATGAAATTAGCAATTGGGATACGCAAATTAAAAGCAGCAAAGCATATACGATAAGGTAAAAACTGATGTAGCGATGAAGATGTTTACGGAAAAGGAAAGGTAGCACTGCAAGATTGAGCGGATTAGCCCACAGAAGATTGAAGTTCGGTAATGTCATAGGATGTTCGGTGAAATAACCGAGAAATATAAGCAGGCAACCGAGTAAACCGCTTGCAAGGAACATCACAAACGATATGCCGATTTCCAATTTACGTGATTTGTAGTGAATGATTAAGAAAATAATCAGCGCAACAATTATTGAAAAAACAAATAGGGGAGATGTGTACCAATGATTTTGTAGAGTGGACTTAGGGGCAAGGTATAAGGTTTTCACTTTGCCGGCAAGTGGTTTACCGTTTAATTCGGCTTTTCCAAAACCTTGCATTAGGTAGTCGGGGAGGAACATATATTCGTATGTGGTGGCTTGTTTGTTGCCCGATTGTCCGAGTATGGTGTGTATGCCCCATTTCACCCAAGGACTGAGCACAAGGTACTCGTCAAGTAGATTCCAGAACGTTTTCTCGTCATTGTGAATGTTCCAATTGATAGTGTCGCTTGCCGAACTTTGGATAATGTCGCGTATGCGTGTGGAACAATTATCATACAGAAAATTGTAGAGATACGTGCGATTGGCAGGTTTGAAATTTTCTTTGAGGGCATTAAAAAGTTGCTGCTTACCTACGGAGTCCAAAAGTAGTTCCTGCGAAAAAACGCTACGGTTTTCATGAATGTAGGCATTAATGAAATATGGGAACTGTGTAACGGAAAGTTGGAACGGCAGTAAACCTTGTGCATATTTTAGATAAAAATTCTTTGTGTTGAAATCGAAGGTGCCGTAGTTAAAGACTAAATCCATACCGTTGGTTTTGTCTTGTACTCTTAGTGCCGAATGACCGAAAAGTGAATATAATTCGTTTCCGGAACTACAAGTGATAAGAGAGATGCGGGCATCTCCGGTTAAAGTTTGAGCCGGAGAAAGCAGCGGTAATAAGGCAAATAAAAATGCTATTAACTTTTTCATGATTTAATATTCTATGTCCCATAGGAATAATGCTTTACCGGGCACGGATGTACCGGCTTCACATCTGTTTTTTACTTCTATTATGTGTCGAAAATCTGCCGTAGTGATTTTCTTTTGTCCGACTTCAATCATTGTTCCAACAATTGCTCTCACCATATTGCGCAGAAATCTGTTTGCTTTAATGGTGAAAATCAATTGCTCATCGGTTTCCTGCCATTCGGCTGAAATGATGCGGCAAATGTTGTTTTTTACATCGGTATGTAATTTCGAGAAACTTGTGAAATCCTCGTATTCAAACAGTATTTTGCATGCTTCGTTCATAAGAGCAATATCCGGAAGAGGGTGCACATTTACGGCATATTCGCATGTGAACGGATTTTTCGATTTATTGATAAAGTATTTGTATGTGCGTGAAACAGCGGAAAACCGTGCGTGCATACCGTCGGCTACGGTATATATTCTACTCACGGCGATTGCATCTCCGAGAATACGATTGAGCTTGTAAACGAAATTGTCGGAATCGTCAATAGGCTCGTCTATGTTGAAATGGGCTACGTAGAAATGAGCATGAACACCCGTATCTGTTCTTCCGGCACCGACAATTTGTATATCTCGGCGCAAAAGAGTAGCAACGGCTTTGGTAAGATCTTCCTGTACGGACGGGGCATTGGGTTGCTGCTGCCAACCGTTGTAGGTGGTACCGTTGTAGGATAATTCAATAAAACAGCGCATGCACAAAAGTACTAAAAAGAGTGATAAGTTAAATGTTTTTAAACTACATTCATTTTTGTACCTTTGCAACCAAGCCGTTTAACGTTTTAATAAACAAAATATGAGTATAAATTTAGGTATCACGGATTATTTACTTATTGCACTGCTTTTAATGGTGGTGATGTGTTTTCCGTTTTTTAAGAAAGTTGTGGCATTGCTGGAAATTGTTGCAAAAAAGTATCTGCAAACACCGCCTCCACCGGTTGTAAACGATGAAAAGAACCGTTTAATGAATCTTAAATTACTTGCCTATGAGAGGATGATTATGTTTATCGAGCGTATGAAACCGGATTCTTTGGTGCCGCGCACTTTGTTGTCATCAATGACAAACAGGGAATATCAACAGTTGTTGATTGCGGAAATCAGACGTGAGTACGAATATAATCTTTCGCAGCAACTTTATGTGAGTAGCGAGGCATGGATAGCAATTACGAATTATAAAAACAATTTGCTGACATTGATAAATTCCGTGGCAACGGACTTGGAGGGAGGGAAACCTGCTACGGAGCTTGCGCAGAAGATTCTGGAAAAGTATATATATGCCGATTTAAAGACGGATGAAATTATACTTTTGATGAAAGCAAATCTTGAAATGTGATGAATGTGAAGGAAAACAATCAAGTGATTTGTGCGTTGGCAACACCTGCAGGTAGCGGAGCGTTGGCGATTATCAGAATAGCCGGAGAAGGTAGCATTGCATTGGTAGATAATATTTTCAAAGCAAAGAGCAATAAGAAACTTGCCGACAGCGAGGCTAATAAAATAATTTTCGGTGAGATATACGATGGGAGTGAAGTGTTGGATGAAGTGTTGGTAACGGTTTTTCGTGCTCCCCACAGCTATACCGGTGAGGATGCTGTTGAAATCTCTTCTCATGGTTCGCCCTACATTCGACAGAGGATTTTGCAGTTGCTCACGGAAACAGGAGGTACGCTTGCGCTACCCGGAGAGTTTACACAAAGAGCTTTTCTTAATGGGAAGTTAGACCTTTCGCAAGCAGAAGCCGTTGCGGATTTGATTGCTTCATCTTCGTCAGCGTCTCATCGCATGGCAATAAATCAGATTAAAGGCGGTTTCTCGTCGGAATTACATCTTCTGAGGGAACAAATGTTGCAATTGATAAGTCTTTTGGAATTGGAACTTGATTTTGCGGAAGAAGATGTTGATTTTGCAGATCGCTCGCAATTGTTGCAACTTTCCGAAGATATTCACAACCTTATTAAGCGTTTAAGCGATTCGTTTTCTGTCGGTAATGTTATTAAAAACGGAATACCTGTGGCTATTGTCGGTAACACCAACGTCGGTAAGAGTACCCTTCTAAATGCTTTGCTCAATGAGGAAAGAGCGATTGTTTCCGACATTGCGGGCACTACTCGTGATACGATAGAGGATACTGTAAATTTGGGTGGTAATATCTTCCGTTTTATTGACACTGCCGGCATACGTTCTACGGATGATGCAATTGAAACCATAGGTATCAAACGCACTTTCGATAAAATTTCAAAAGCCGATATAGTTCTTTTAATCACCGACCTGAGTAGTGATTTCAACACTTTTGAGGAGTATTACAAACAGGTGAAAGGCAGTCTGCACACTTCGGCAACACTTTTAATCCTGTTAAACAAAGTAGATGTCGATTTTGAAGAAGCAGACAAATGGGTTGAGGCGATTAAGCGAAATGTTTTCTTAGACGAAGTTTTACCGATTTCGGCTAAGACAGGTTATAATTTACCTATTCTTATAGAAAAACTTATAGACATTGTAAACCGGAATATCGTAACGGATTCCGACGTTATAGTTAGCAATGTGCGTCATTATGAGGCGTTGATACGTGCCAAATCGGCTATTGAGCGAGCTATCGGCGGTTTGCGTGGCAACATTAGCAATGAATTTATCATTCAAGACATTCGTGAATGCCTCCATTACATAGGTGAAATCACCGGCGACATTACCACAGACGAAATTTTAGGCAACATCTTCGGAAAATTTTGTATCGGAAAGTAAAACCCATTTTCGGCACTGAAAACAAGAATTAGAAATAATATAACGGATCAATCCGATACCGGATTTTATGCTCTTCCAAACATTATTCAACCTTATAAATTGAGAAAACAATGACTAAAGATAAACTATTATATCAATTCAAACATTCCCGTTATCCAGAAAATTGTTTTGGTCATGACCGGAATGAATTTGGGGATTCCGAAAATGAATTCGGGGATTCCGAAAATGAATTCGGGGATTCCGAAAATGATTTCGGGGACTCCGAGAATGATTTCGGGGACTCCGAGAATGAATTCGGGAATTCCGAAAATGAGTTCGGGAATTCCGAAAATGAGTTCGGGAACTCCGAAAATGTTCTCAGGGAATACGCAACTGGGGTCTATTCACAGAACTGTGTCAGTAG
>JAISHE010000010.1 GCA_031262745.1 Culturomica sp.
ACCAACTCAAAATCGCCCGATAGTTCTTCGGGCAATACGTAACGGAATAATTCTTTGTACATATTTTCTTTTTTTACAAAGATACTATTTTTATTTCCACAGGGTTTTGCGAATGAGCCATAATAAACAATAGCCCACGCCTTGTTATATAGTCTACATAAGATAGATTTATATAGCATGGACGTGAGCGTCTTGTCTACTATCTCAGGTAAATGAAATTGTCTAGATTTCAATGCGAGATAATATCTTTAACGCTTGCGCACTATAAACGTGGTGTAAAGATACATAATAAAATTAAGTCTTGCAATGCTTTTTATATTAGTAGTTTTCAAGTTATCTATAACCACAATAGATGAATATTCAGTTCTTTGCGGTAGCTACGTGATAGTTTCATCTTGACACGAGTGTCCGGTTGTTGAAAGGGCGGACGGAGTATTATAGTATTATCCTCAATACAGGTGAGGTATAAAAGGTTGATAATGATACACTGGTTAATTTGGGTAAAAGATGGAGAGGAAGCTATGATATCCGCCGCACAAGTCTGCCGCCGTAACTTGAAATCTTTCTGGTCGATTGAAACAACTTTCCAGATGCGTTGCTCTTTGTCGTACTCGAAATATCCGATCTCTTTTAAATGAAGTATCTGATAACCGGTCAATGTACTAATACTAAATACTTCTTTCATGTTTCTTTATTCTTAATAATTAAAATAAAATGGCATGAAGATAGTTTGTTTTTGATAACTCAACAACCTGTTATTTTGGTTGAAATGTAATAAATATCATAAATTTGTGTTTATGGTGCAAATATAGTGCTTATGTTGCATAAAAAATGAGACAGGAAATATTGGTAAAAATCTTCCTACGTTTCCGCATCTGAAAATATTGCAAATAATACAATGAAATATAAATTTCTTTTTCTCATAAAACGCTTATAAAGTGTTTCAAGACTTTGCATATCTGTATTTTTTTCTTCGGAGCATAAATCTTTTTGCAGCGATATTTCAAAAAAACATCCGGCAATTGAATAATTTTGAAATTGTCTACACCACCATTGTCTATATGCCTCCGTCACTTTATTAATTCGAGAATCCTTGTGTTTGAAAAATCAAATAAAAATGCGTAACTTTGTAAAGAGCATATATACATGAATAACGAATAAATTTATAATGTCATAATTTAGAGATAAGTATGAGAATATCAGTAGTTGGTACGGGATACGTGGGTTTAGTTTCCGGTACATGTTTGGCGGAAACCGGAGTTTCGGTTGTTTGTGTAGACATAGACGAAGCAAAAATAGAAAGATTGAAGAAAGGAGAAATACCGATTTATGAACCCGGTCTTGCAGAGTTAGTGGAGAAAAACGTATTAAAAAATCGTTTGTTTTTCAATACGTCGCTTGAAGAATCGTTGAAAGATGCGGATGCGGTATTTATTGCGGTAGGTACGCCTCCGAATGAAGACGGAAGTGCCGACTTGTCATACGTCTTGAACGTGGCACGTGAGATTGGACAAAGTATTTCGACTTATATGGTTATTGTAACAAAATCCACCGTACCGGTAGGCACCAACAATAAGGTGAAACAAGTGATCATGGAAGAATTGGCTAAACGTGGAGTTAATGCAGAATTTGATGTAGCTTCCAATCCTGAATTTCTCAAAGAAGGTGATGCAGTAAAGGATTTTCTCTCGCCTGATCGCATTGTAATCGGAGTTGAAACCGAGCGGGCTAAAAAGGTGATGGAACGCTTATATCATGCTTTCATTTTAAATCAAACACCGCTGCTTTTTATGGATATTGCATCGGCAGAGATGACTAAATATGCGGCAAATTCTATGCTTGCCACGCGTATTTCTTTTATGAACGATATTGCTAATTTATGTGAATTGGTGGGAGCAAATGTTGAGGAAGTTAAGCGTGGAATAGGTGCCGACGAGCGTATTGGTATGAAATTTCTGAATGCGGGTTGCGGATATGGAGGTTCATGTTTCCCCAAAGATGTTAAGGCTTTAATAAAAACCGGTAAAGACTATGGTTATGAAATGAAAGTGTTGGAAGCGGTGGAAGAAGTGAATGCCACACAGAAAGAAGTGATTTTCCGGAAGATACTTCAGCACTACGGTAATGATATAAAAGGTAAACATTTTGCTATGTGGGGGTTGGCATTTAAACCCGGCACCGATGATATGAGAGAAGCTGCGTCATTAAAGATGATAGAATTGTTGATAAATGCAGGTGCCACGCTTACGGTTTATGATCCCGTTGCAATGGATGAAGCAAAGCGTAGGATAGGTAACAAAGTGGAATATGCGGGAAATATGTATGACGCTTTGAAAGATGCGGACGCTTTGATTATTGTAACCGAATGGCAAGAATTTAAAATACCGAAGTTCACTTTTATAGAAAAAGCTTTAAAAGAGAAGATAATTTTTGACGGGCGTAATATCTACAATCCGGAAATGTTGGAAGAATTCGGATATAAGTATTATGGAATTGGAAGAGAAACAAAGTAAAAGGTTTTTATTTATAGTTAATCCCATTTCGGGACTGGGAGCAGGGAAACGTTTCCCGCAGATTGTTGCACGCAATAAAGCGTTCAAATCAATACCTTATAAAATACGTTTTACCGATTATTCGGGGCATGCCTCGCTTATAACAAGAGAGGCATTGATTTCCAAACGTTACACACATATTATAGCAGTCGGTGGCGACGGAACAGTGAATGAAGTGGGCACTGCTTTGTATGCCACCGATATTGCTTTCGGTATAATATCGCTTGGTAGCGGCAATGGTTTGGCGCGTTCGTGGGGTTATTCCATTTTTCAGCATATAGCACTCAATCAACTGCTTTCCGATGTTTATTCTCACGTTGACGTAGGAGAAATAAACGGCAGATATTTTTTAAACATAAGCGGAGTAGGGTATGATGCGGAGGTGGCTCATGAATTTAACAATTACAAAATCAGGGGTCTTATTTCCTATATCTTAGCCGGATTAAAACTTTGGTCTCGTTATCATGAGAAGGATTATACAATCAATTGCGACGGTAATACATTTTCGAAGAGATGCTTTATTTTAAGTTTTGCAAATAGTCGGCAATACGGTAACAATGTGAGCATTGCGCCTAAAGCTTTGCTCACCGATGGTTTTATGGACATTTGTATACTTAAAAGACCTTCTTTCAGGGGAATACTTTCTCTTTTACTTCATTTTATTCATCCTGAGAGGAAGAAATTGAAGCTTTTTGAGGAGATTAAATACAAAGAAGCTGTGATTGAAGGTGATATATCTAAAGTTCATATTGACGGTGAGGCTGTGATTTTAAATTCGCCGATAATTCTAAAAGTGCATAAGGGTGCACTTAAAATGATAGTTCCCCCTTTGGATTAATTATTATTGTCCATTCTATTAATGCCCATTTGTTTAGTGATCTCAAACATATAGGTTCGTGCCGTTTCGTAACTATTCTCAATTATCCCGTCGAGTATCGCTTCTTTAATGGCATTCTTAATTTCACCTACGATAGGACCGGGTGGTAGATTAAAAGTTGAAATAATTTCTTCACCTCTGATGGGCGGTTGGAAGTTGCGAACGGAGTCTTTTTCTTCAACTTCTTTAAGTTTGCGGCGTACGATTTTGAAATTTTTGAGGAAACGTCTCACTTTTTCTTCATTTTTAGATGTTATATCGGCTTCGGCAAGTGTCATTAAATCGTCAATATCATCACCGGCATCAAAAAGCAGTCGTCTCACGGCAGAGTCGGTTACTTCTTCTTCCGAGAGCACAATCGGGCGCATGTGCAGACTTACAAGTTTTTGCACGTAGCGCATCTTTTCATTTTGAGGGAGTTTGAGGCGTTTGAAAATCTTTGCCGTCAATCGTTCTCCGACGTGATTATGACCGTAGAAAGTCCAACCTTGCCCTTGAATGTAGCGTTTGGTTGCAGGTTTGCCGATGTCATGCAGCAACGCTGCCCAGCGCAACCATAAATCCCCGGAATACAATGCCACAGTGTCAAGAACGGTCAAAGTGTGGAGAAAATTATCTTTATGTCTTATCTTATCTACTGTTTCCACGCCTTTTAAATCTGTGAGTTCGGGGAAAACAATTTTCAGCAATCCGGAATCATCCATTAAAGAAATGCCTCGTGAAGGTTCGGGCGAAAGCATGATTTTATTGAACTCATCCATAATCCTCTCTATGGAAACAATTTTAATACGCTCCTTATTGTCGGCAATTGCTTGAAAAGTCAGGGGATCAATGTGAAAATTCAATTGGGAGGCAAAACGAATCGCTCTCATCATGCGCAAAGGATCATCGGAAAAAGTGATACCCGGTTCTAAGGGTGTAATAATAAGGCGTTCTTCCAGATGTTTTTCGCCGTTGAAAGGATCTATTAACTTGCCGTATGTCGCTTTGTTTAATGAAATAGCTAAAGCGTTTATTGTGAAATCCCGACGTTTCTGATCGTCCTCCAAACTTCCTTCTTCAACAATCGGTTTGCGCGAATCGGCACGGTAGGATTCTTTTCGTGCGCCGACAAATTCCACTTCCACGCCTTTATAGCGTAGCATGGCGGTGCCGAATTTCGGGAACACGTTGACGTTTAATCCGCCAAGTCGTTTGGCTGTTAGTTCAGCCATTTTTATGCCGCTTCCTTTTACAACTATATCAATATCCTTTGAAGTTCTGTGGAGCAGCAAGTCGCGAACATATCCTCCTATGACGTAAATCTCCATACCGTTGTCGTCGGCTGTTTCGGAAAGTATTTTAAAAATAGGATGTTCAAGTCTATTTTTCATGCGGCAAAGATATAACTAAAAATAGTATTTTTGCAGTATTTAATCGGCATGATGAATAGAAAGTCGAAAGATAGAGCTAACGGCTAAGGTTGAATATTTTGTATGGATTATTAATAAATTGAGATGAGAAATAGGAAGAAACCCTTAATTGAAAACGTTGAAATAAAGAAAATTGCTGCCGAAGGTAAGTCAATAGCTTATGTTGACGAGAAAGTTTTGTTTGTGCCGAATACGGTGCCCGGAGATATTGTAGATGTGCAGATTACGAATAAGCGTAAGAGTTTTATGGAGGGTTATGTCGTTAACTTTCACAAATATTCCGATTTGCGAGTTGAGCCGTTTTGTAAGCATTTCGGTGTATGTGGTGGGTGTAAGTGGCAACATTTACCTTATTCCCGTCAATTGGAATTTAAACAGCAGGAAGTTAAAGATAATCTTGAACGTATAGGGAAAGTGTTGTTGCCGGATATTCAACCTATAATTGCATCTGAGGAAACCGAGTATTACCGTAATAAATTGGAATTCACTTTTAGCAATAAACGGTTTTTGACTTTTGAGGAAATTCGTGAAAATAAAGATATTGAGCGCACGCCGGCAATAGGTTTTCATGTACCCGGACTTTTCGATAAAGTTGTGGACATTGAGCATTGTTATCTCCAACGTTCACCCTCGAATGAAATAAGGAACTTTATAAGAGAATATGCTTTAAATCATTCTCTTGATTTCTTTGATTTGCGCAATCAGTCGGGATTTTTGCGTACATTAATTGTGCGCACGTCTTCCATAGGAGAAGTTATGGTGATAGTTTCTTTCTTTCAAGAAAATGAATCCGAAAGAGTTAAACTCTTGCATGATCTTGTCGCAAAATTTCCGGAGATTACATCTTTAATGTATGTCATCAACGGTAAAGCAAACGACACAATCACGGATCAGGAGATTGTGCTTTATCACGGCAGAGATCATATTTTTGAAGAAATGGAAGGTTTGAAGTTTAAGATAGGGGCGAAGTCTTTTTATCAAACAAATTCAAAGCAGGCGTACAACCTTTATAAAAAGGTAAGGGAATTTGCGGGTTTGACCGGTCGGGAAACCGTTTACGATCTTTACACCGGCACCGGTACTATTGCTAATTTCCTTGCTTCACAATCGGCAAAAGTTGTTGGAATAGAATATGTGCCGGAGGCGATAGACGACGCTAAGGTGAATTCGGAAATAAACGGAATAAGAAACACATCTTTTTATGCCGGAGATATGAAAGACGTGTTGAATGAGGAATTTATAAACACACACGGCAAGCCCGACGTGATTGTAACAGATCCTCCTCGTGCCGGAATGCACGCAGATGTGGTTGCAACAATTTTGCGAACGGCACCTAAGCGGATAGTTTACGTTAGTTGCAATTCCGCCACTCAGGCACGAGATTTACAATTGTTGGATGTACTCTATAAGGTTGTTACCGTTCAACCGGTGGATATGTTCCCTCATACTCACCACGTGGAAAATATTGCACTTTTAGAGTTGAAGGATTAATTTTTACACCACTCCGTTCACTCCGCTGCCGAAAAGAGCAAAATCTCCCAAGCAAGGATCATCGGGGAAGATTTCGGCAAGTGAGTCTGTGATTTTATGAGCATTTTTTAGGGAGAAGGTTTGGGAGTCGGTGAGACCTAAGGTGTATGCAACTCTGCACACATGGGTATCTAACGGGATTATTAAATCACCGGCTCGAAATTTTTCCCAGATGCCGAAATCAACCGGTGAATTTCGGCGCACCATCCAGCGCAGAAACATATTCAACTTTTTTTGAGGACTGCGGGGGGATACTTCCATAAAGCGGCACAATATTTCTATCGGTGAGCCGCAAAGATATGTTGCCAATACATCTTCCAAACTGCTCGATAGGGCGTAGGCATCGAAAAGGCGTCGGAAATAACCGTTGAAATCGGAATATGACAACATGCGATAAAAACTATTTCCGTTATCGGCAGGAAAATCTTCTTCCCATTTTTTGGAGAGCACGTATTTATAAGGAGAAATGCCCATTATACGGTGTAAATCTTCGGCTTTCTTGAGAATTTGTTTGCGGTTGCCGAAACTCATAAGAGCGGTGAGTAGTCCGCTCACCTCTATATCCTGTTTCGTGGAAAAACGATGTGGAAACCGGACAGGATCATTGGCTATAAAATCGGCACGATGATACATGGCTGCCCATTCTAAAAGTTGTTTTTTTACTTTCTCTGTCATTATTACTGCGATTTTCGTGTGCGAAGTTATTGTTTTCAAAAAACATATTCGATATGAAAAACCGCAAAAAAATCAAAAAACATAAAAAAATCAAAAAAAAAAACCGATTTAAAACCCACGTCCAAATAAAAAAGGAGGTAAATTGTCGATATGAAATAAAACAACTTTTATGACAACGTCCAAACAATTTATCACATCATACGCACAAAGCCGTTTCTCTTCTGCGACGACCGAAACATCCGATACCGTATTTTATGCTCCGACAACCATAATTCAGTCATCAAAATTGCAAAAACAATGATTAAAGATAAACTATTATATCAATTCAAACATTCCCGTTATCCGGCTCAGTAGCAAAACCCTGTGGATTAAGCATAAATTTTAGTAAGTCTGAATAAGAAGAATTTAACATCAACGACCCCTCTCAAGGCTGCTCTAAATGCTTTGATTTTAGCATTAAAA
>JAISHE010000045.1 GCA_031262745.1 Culturomica sp.
TTAAAGAATTACACTATGTCAAAGATGAAAACGGAAAAGACCGAAAAAGGAAAAAAAAGACCCTCAAAAATACATGGTTTTTGCAAAGAAACTATTGCGATGCAAATGTAAAAAATAATTCTGAATATCCGCAAAATAATGTTAGAATATTTTTCAGAGCATACATACAACATGCGCAAAATGTGCAATGTAGGGGCGTTGCATGCAACGCCCGAAACACACGACATCATCGTCGGGCGTATGCCATACGCCCGTACAACATATCCGGTCAGCGACCGGAGGGAGGATTGTAAAGATTTTTACATGAGTTGTAAAATTTCTTTACACGTTTCATTAATCCCTCGCAAACGTAATTTATTGATAATAAATGTAATTATAGCTTTGGCACGATATTGGCTAATAAGAAATCGAAAGAAACTTGAATAATTAAGAATTATGAAATTTACATTTATTACTATCTTAATCTTGTTTGCAGAATTAGCAAAAGGGCAATCCGTGATGCAGGTGCAGAAGTTCACATTGCAGGAATGTATGGAATATGCTGTGGAACACAGCCTGAAAATAGCAAAGCAGGATGCACAAAATGAAATCAACACACAAAATTATCGTGAAGCTATTGCAATGTTGCTGCCGTCGGTGAGCGGAAATGTGGGTACAAGCTTTAACTTCGGACGCGGTTTGGACGGTGAAACCAACACTTATGTTGATGTGAACAGTTTCAACAACAACTACTCCATTTCATCGGAATGGCTGCTTTTCGGAGGTTTTTCCGGAATAAATCGCATGCGTATACAAAATGTGAACCGCTTGGCAGGCAATCAACAATTGCAAGAAGTCGTTGATATGACTGCCTACGAAACGATGGAAGCCTTTTACAATGTGGTCTACTGCAAAGAAATGGTGAAACTCTCGGAGGAACAACTCAAAAATAGTCGCGAATCGTTGCAACAGGTGGAACGCATGGAAGAACTCGGCGTGAAAAGCTTTCCCGACGTGGCGGAGATGAGGGCAAAGGAAGCTGCCGATAATTTCAATCTCACAAAGCACAGTAATCTTATGAAAATAGGTATCATACAATTGAAAGAAAAGATGAACTTCCCGTTAGAGACGGAATTGGATGTGGTTATCGAAAAAGACGAAGCAGAAGTGAGCAAATCCGCCGAAACGGCTATGGGCATCTTCAATCAAGCCAAAGACTTTTTGCCGAAGGTTTTATCGGCTGAAAGCAAATTGAAATCACAAAAGTTGAATAGGTCTCTATCCAAAGGTGCTCTGTTACCTTCTATTTATGCGTCCGCAGGTGTTTCCACAAATTTCTTCCGATATATGGACGGTGCGCCCTATCAATCATTCAAAGACCAATTCAGAGATAAACGCGGGTCATACATCGGTTTAAGCCTGTCGATACCTATATTTAACAACTTAAATCGTTCTTCCACCATGAGACGAAGCCGTTATCAGGTGGAAATTGCAACGGCAGAAAGAGATGAAACATTACGACAGGTGTACGGCGAGGTGGAACAGGCAGTTGCCGACATGAACGGTCAGGCTGACGAATACGCACAGGCAGTGAAACAAAGAGAAGCAATCGCAATCGCACACAAGGTGAATGTAAAGAAATATGCGGAAGGTTTGATTTCTCCGCTCGAATTGCACACAAGTGCCGACAGATTGTATAATTCCCAAATAGAAGAACTTAACTCCCTCCTACGCTATCGTTTAAAACAACGATTAGTGAGGTATTATAAAGGTGAACCGTTTGTAAAATCAAAAAATTAAAAGATATGGACAGAACTATTGAAAAGAAAAAAGGAATTAAAAAAAGACATATTCCTTACCTGCTCTTCGGAGCATTCATCCTTTTGGCAATAGGTTGGATGATATTCGGCAACCACGTTTCCAAATTTGCAGTGGAACTTCAACGAGTGAGTATACAAGAGGTTGTGAAAGGGGAATTTAACGATTATGTGCGCATCAACGGTCAGGTGCAACCGATAAATACTGTACAAATATCAGCCGTTGAGGGCGGTATGGTCGAAGAAAAGTTGGTTGAAGAAGGTGCAATGGTGAAAAAAGGCGAAGTGATACTGAGGCTTAATAATCCCATGCTAAGCCTTAACATCCTTGACAGCGAAGCACAATTAGCCGAAAAACAAAACTTCCTACGCAATACACAAGTGGCAATGGAGCAAGAAAAGTTGAACCTGAAAAAGGAAAAATTGCAATTGGATATGGATGTGGAAAGAAAGAAACGGAGATTTGAGCAATATGACAAGCTATATAAGGAAAACCTCTGTTCAAAAGAAGAGTTTCTACAAGCAAAGGAAGATTATGAATTTGCAGTAGCGGGCAGAGAATTGGTGGCGGAAAGACAGTTGCAGGATTCGATATATCGCAGCATACAAATCGAACAAATGGAGGAAAGTTTGGGAAACATACGGAAAAATCTCATGCTTGTGAGGCAGAGAGTGGAAAACCTGAATGTGAAAGCACCTGTCGACGGTCAGTTGGGATTGTTTGATGTGGAAATCGGTCAAAACGTATCGGTAGGCGGACGCATGGGACAAATCAGCGTACTCTCCGACTACAAGGTTGAAGCCGATATTGACGAAATTTATATCGACCGTGTGAAACCCGATTTGCATGCCACGTTTGACCGACAAGATCACAAGTTCGATTTGAGAGTGAGGAAAGTATATCCGGAAGTGCGCAACAAACAGTTTAAAACGGAATTTGTTTTTGTGGGTGAACGACCGGAAAACATACGCACAGGTCAAACTTATTACATTAATCTACAACTCGGACAACCAACGGAAGCTATTATTATTCCTCGCGGAAGTTTCTATCAAACCACCGGCGGAAAATGGATCTTTGTGGTTACCGAAGACGGTTCACGTGCCGTTAGACGTCAAATATCCATAGGCAGGCAAAATCCCAATTACTACGAAGTTACCTCCGGATTGGAAGCAGGTGAAAAGGTAGTAGTTTCAAACTACGAATCCTATGGCGATGCGGAAGAATTAGTATTCAAATAAATAATTAATAACTTAAATATTAGCATTATGATACAGATTAAAGATCTTACAAAAATCTTCAGGACAGAAGAAGTGGAAACCGTTGCATTAAACAACATTTCAATGGAAGTGAAAAAAGGCGAATTCATCGCAATCATGGGACCTTCCGGTTGCGGTAAGTCCACATTGTTGAACATTCTCGGTTTGCTTGACAATCCGACTTCCGGCAGTTATTTGCTCGACAGTCGTGAAATGAGCAACCTGAAAGAGAAAAACCGCACAAACACTCGCAAAGGTAATATCGGTTTTGTTTTCCAAAGTTTCAATCTTATTGAAGAAATGAGCGTGTCGGAAAATGTGGAATTGCCGTTGATCTACATGAACATCAAAGCGTCGGAACGCAAACGTAGAGTTCAGGATGCTTTGCAAAGAGTGAACATAAGTCATAGAGCAAATCATTTTCCCAATCAACTTTCGGGCGGTCAGCAACAGAGAGTGGCAATTGCACGCGCCGTCGTAGCTAATCCGAAACTGATTTTAGCCGATGAGCCTACGGGTAACTTGGATTCAAAGAACGGTAAGGATGTTATGGATTTGCTGACGGAACTCAATAACGAAGGCTCTACCATTGTGATGGTTACCCACTCTCAGCATGATGCCATGTTCGCTCATAGAATAATCAATCTTTTCGACGGTCAGGTTGTTGTAGAAACTAAACTTTAAACTAATGTGGCTAACTAATCTTAAAGCATTTAGAAAATTTCTTGCCAACAACAAGTTCTTTTCTTTCGTCATTATATTCGGGTTTGCGATTTCGCTTATGTTCGTGTTCCTACTGAGTATATATGTGAAACAGGAACTTTCGGTAGACGGTTTTCACAAAAACAAAGATCGTATTTATCTTGGCGTTGCCACGAATGATAAAGGCGAAAAGATGGCACACCTTTCCAATCCTGTCGGGGATTATATAAAAAACTTAGTACCGGAAGTGGAAAGTTATTGCCGCTTTTGGAGCATGACATCCAATTTATATACACAGACAGGAGGCGAAAAGATATCTACTTCCGTAATGCTTGCAGATCCCTCGTTTTTCACGATGTTTTCTTTCAATTTAGAGGAAGGTGATCCCGAAAAGGTTTTTGAAGCAAGGAATTCGGCAGTTGTAACACGTTCATTGGCAAGGAAATTCTTCGGCGATGAAAATCCGATAGGTAAAAACATTTATTATAATGACACTATCTATTATATGGTAACAGGAATAATGGATAAAATGCCGGAGAATACTCAATTCCCACAAGTTGAAATGATTGCTAACTATTCGATGCTGAATACGCTTTGGAATACTGATGTTCTTTCAATGTGGGGAAATAGTTCCTTCCCTATTTATTTCATGGAAAAAGAAGGGACTTCCATTCAATCCAAAACCGATATTATTGTTGAGAAATTCAAAACCGATTATTGGTTCTTTGAAATTAAATTTGCCACAGGTTTTGAATTTGAACCTCTCACTAAAGTATATTTCGGTGATATTAAAGGTTTCTCAGCTATTAAACATAATAGCAAATCACTGATTATAACTTATATTGCAATCACTATACTTATTCTAATCGTAGCCATTTTGAATTATATCAACTTATCGGTGGCTCAAACAGGTAAGCGTGGCAAAGAAGCTGCCATAAAGAAATTAGTCGGTTGCAACAAAAAGCAGTTGCTATTGCAATTTATTTCGGAATCGGTGATGATGACGTTCATTGCGCTCATTGTGGGAGTGTTCTTTGCTTTCTTTGCGGAACCGTTTTTCAATGATGCTTTGAACACTAAATTGGATCTGGCAGCCAATATGCTTGATCCCGTTTACTTATCATCCTTGATTTTAGGAATTTTAGTTATTGGGATTGTTGTGGGGATTGTGCCTGCATTGAATGTTTCACGCTTCAAACCGATTGAAGTCATAAAAGGTGAATACGAAAAGCAAGTGAAAACCCGCTCTTCTAAAGCGTTGATAAGTTTTCAATTTGTAGTGGCTTTCATTTTGCTTTCGTGTAGTATTTTCATATTGAAACAATACAGGTTTATGAAAACATACGACTTGGGCTTTAAATCGGATAATATCTTAGTAATAGATAATGGTATCGAATCTCAAAGAATGCCCGCTTTAAAAAGTGTTTTATCTGATATTCCGGGAGTTGAAAATATTTCATTTTCACGTAGTTCCCCTGCCACCGGTTCAAGTAACAACCAATCTTTCAAGCATAACGGCGAGCCGGTAAGTGTGCAAATATATGATGCCGACACTAATTTTATTTCTGTCTTCGGAATAGAATTAACACCGACTACATATAAAGGTAAGGATAGAGTTTATCTCAACCGTAAGGCTTTTGCAATACTTCAACCCGATAGTGGAAGCTTGCGTGTTGACCTGCATGATGGAAAAACCGAGTATCTTGGCGGTATCACAAATGATTTCAATATATATTCGCTCCACAAAGACGTTGTTCCCGTTCTTATTAGGCTGCATGACGATGATAGTGAGATTTCATATTGGCATGTGAACGTGAAAATTGCCGACAATGCCGACTTATTCGCCACTGCGGACGAAGTGAAAAGGGTTTATTCCGACTTCATAGGAGGTGAGCCGTTCAATTCGCAATTTGCCGATGATTCTTTGCAGGGAAGATATGAAAGAGAAGTTAAAACTTTGAAAATCCTGACGGCATTCACCATTCTAACTTTCGTAATTCTGTTTATGGGAATATTTGCTATGTCGCTTTTCTTTGTTCAACAAAGGCAAAAAGAGATAGCCATACGAAAGGTGAACGGAGCCACTGAACGTGAGATTATCCTTATGCTGAACGAAAGTTTCCTCAAATGGATTGCCGTCGCATTTGTGATTTCCATTCCGGTGGTGCTTTATGTAATGCAAAAATGGTTGGAAAGCTTTGCCTATAAAACCACATTAAGTTGGTGGGTGTTTCTCCTGACGGGAGCGGTTGTGTTGCTACTCTCTTTTGTTTCCGTAACTGCGCAAACATGGAAAGCTGCCGTTGCTAATCCGGTCAATTCATTAAAAAAGTAAATAGTATGACAAAATTATATAGTTATCTTCAACTTGCTTTGCGGTCTTTGTTTAGACGCAATCGTAACAACACAGTGAAAATCATTTCACTCGGATGCGGGCTTGCCGTAGGTTTGATACTTATAACAAAAGTACTCTACGAACAAAGTTTCGACAAGTTTTATCCCGAAGCCGATAGGATTTATATGGTCTATGAAAACATCCGTTTCTCTAATGAAGGGGCAGACAAGACTATAGAAAATAGTGGCGTTCCGGGAGGTGTTTGTGGTGGAATGAGAGAGGAAATCACAGGAATTGAGTCCATAACAATGTCGACAGGTTTGCTTTCCGATTTCAACATTTTCACACAAGACAAAAAGCGTGTAAAAATCGGGGTCGCAATTCTTGCCGATTCCTGCTTCTTCGACGTGGTGCCGAGACCGATGATTGCCGGCGATTATAAAAGCACTCTCGGCAAGGCTTGGAATGCGATAGTTTCAAAGTCTGTAGCCGACAAAATCGGTGGCGACGTCGTAGGACAGCAAATTGAAGTCGATGAGTATGGATTCCGTATCACTATCGGAGGTGTATTTGAAGATCTGCCTAAGAATTCCGGCTATGATTATGACGTGATTATTTCCGCAGAAACTATGGAAAAGATTTGGGGTTGGGATCCTCGCTCCAATTGGTTGGGCAACGACCGCTACCGAGTTTTGTTTAAACCCATTAAGGGCGTTGACATAAAAGACATTGCTGCGCAGATGCCGGCATTGCAGGAAAAACATATTCCTTCGGCAAAACTAAAAGGAATGGGTGTCGAATTCAAATTCTCGTTTGAGAAATTTGCCGACCATTATAGTTCAAGAGAAGATGTGAAACGAATGAATCTTTTGCTCACCTTTCTGGCAATAGCTATGATAGCCGCAGCCGTGCTCAACTATGTGCTCATCGCACTATCGAGCATGGTGATACGTTCCAAAGAGATGGCTATTTATAAGTGTTACGGTGCAAAAAACCTGAATATTCGCATGCTTATTTTCACCGAAACAAGCCTCCACTTACTCCTCTCTCTCATTCTTGCCGCATGCTTGATTTTGCTGTTTCAAAATACGGTTGAAGACTTGCTTGCAGCTCCGTTGAGTTCGCTTTTCATGGCTAAAAGCATTGTGGTGCTTTTCGGAATATGTGTGGTGATACTTGTGGTGGCGTCTTACCTTCCATCGCGAATGTTCTCCGGAATACCTGTGATATCCGTATTTCGCAACTTCGCCGGAGAAAGTAAACACAGATGGAAATTGGTACTGTTATTTTTGCAATTCACAGGTGCGGTATTTCTGCTGAGTCTGCTCGTAATTGTAGGCAAGCAATACAGCACAATGATTAACAACAACCCCGGCTATGATTTGCAAAACATTGTTTATTTCACTCTACCTGCCGACAGCAATAAGGAAACAAGACAGGCTGTGCTCGACCACCTTGCATCTCTGCCGGAGGTGGAATCTGTAACAACCTCGCAAGAAGCTTTAATAACAAGTGACAGATCGGGTAACAACGTTTCACTGCCCGGAAGTAGCGAATCTCTGTTCAATTTTAGAGATTTATACTACATGGATGAGAATTTCCTACCCACATTCGGAATTAAAATTATTGACGGCAGCAATTTCTCGAAAGAGAGCCAAAAGGAAGAAATGCTTGTGAGCCGCAGTTTTGCGGAACGATTAACGCAATTGACAGGTTGGACTGACGGCGTGATAGGTAAACGTATAACTGTAACCGAACATGGCGACGTTACCATTTCAGGCATCTACGAAAACATTCGTATCGGTAGCATAGGTGAAGAAGAAACACGCCCCACCGCTATGTTCTACAATCCTAATCCCAACCGTGTTGTTTCGGTTCGGCTTAATGAAATCAACAATGCGACTATGCAAAAGGTGTCGAAAACAATAGAAGAAGTGCTACCGAACAGAGAAATCCATGTTCTGATATACGAAGACATGATGATTGACACTTATCAACCTGCTTTGCGTTTTCGCAATTCCGTGATGATAGGGAGCATTATAACTTTCATCATCTTGCTCATCGGTCTCATCGGCTACCTGCGCAACGAAATACTCCGTCGCAGCAGTGAAATTGCAGTCAGAAAAATCAACGGTGCGGAGGTAAGAGATATACTTTCTCTTTTTATACGCGACATCCTCTACATCGCCCTACCCGCCTCAGTGGTCGGTGTAATAGTTGCATATTTTATTGCCGGCAAGTGGATGGAAAACTTTTCCGTGAAGACGCCTTTATCATGGTGGATATTTGCAGGATGTATCATCGGTACCCTTGTGGTTATCGTCTCTGTAATTATAATTAACTGCCTCAGGATCTCACGTCAAAATCCGGTTGACACGTTGAAACAGGAATAATTTGAGTTTTTTGTTTATAATTTAATTTGCTCTCTCTCCATCTCCCCCGTGCGAGGTGGAGAGAGTCGGTTTAGGTGCTACTCTACGACTATCCATCTGCCACCCTTGTCAGCACCTTCGCGCCGGATAATTCCTTCTTCCCTCATCTTTTCGAGGTGGTGGCGCAAGCTACCGTATGAAAGACCGGTATCTTCAGCCATACTGCATAACGAAATTGCAGGATTTGATTTCAATGATGTCAGAATAAGTTCTCGGTTTTCTTGTGGTTTTCTTGCGGTTTTCTTGTGGTTTTCTTGTGGTTTTCTTGCGGTTTCTGTGTCTTTTCTGTGCGTTTTCTGTGCGTTTTCTGTGCGAACTGCGGTCTTAGCCGATCTCCATAGCGTGATAGATATGCCGCCGGAGAAATCGAACTCCGGTTCTTTAAGACCTGCTTCCAACGAAAGTCGAATCATTTCATTGACTCCTGTGCCGAAACGCTCGATATAACCCGCCTGATACATCGCCTCAGCAAGCAGAGGGTTTGTTGGGAACGAGCCGTGAGTCTCCTTTATTTTTGCAGGTGAAAGCTCCGGCGACAATCGTCCCGGATTTAGCACGACTATCCGGTCGGTGAACACCATAACTTGCACACTTCCGTTACTGCGATAATCACGATGGGCTACCGCATTCACGATAGCTTCAAAAATCACGGGACGTGGAATCTCATTTTTTATCGGAGCTTGCACGCTCTCCTCCCTCAATCCGACAGAAGTGCCAATTTTTGACATTACAAAACTCACCGCAGCATTTACCTGTTCAAACACATCGCCTTCAAATACTTTGTGGTCTTCGATAGGCTTTTCCCAGCGAGTACCTAGAAAATAGGCGCATTTTACAATCGCCGTATGGAAATAATATTGCGGATCGTTGCCGAAAGCCAGTAATGCGCTGTTGCTTAACTTACCGTCACTCAACATTCTCAAATGCGTAAGCACCTTCTCTGCTGAGGTTCCTTTTGCGAGCGGGAAACCACGTCTGGCATTTGCTAATGCCAAAAAGTTATCCACTTTTTCAGAGCTTATCGCCGCAATCGTTGCATCAGACAAGGACTCATCAAACGATTTTGTATGGATCAGTCCTTCCGTCTTGAGATACTCAATTAGGGCTGCATATATTTGTGAGATTAGAATTTCAATATTATCAAAGCGTTTGTAGGTCAGTTCGTTTTGAATCTTGGAAACAAATTTTCTCTGCTTGATGTTGCGTTCAAGAGAGCTATCACCCTTGATAAATGCAAGTTTATAGAGGTTGCTTTTTTTAGCGCACTCATACTCTAACTCGGTGGGCGACATGCCGTTTGCATCCTCGTAACCATATTCCTGTCCTAAGATTACCAAATAGATCTGCGAATTGCGTACCTCATCCAAATATAGTTCACTCGGTCGCTGGGCTACGGCAGGTAGCTTCTCAAACAACACTGGGATAAAATATTGGCTCAACAACGCATCAGATAGAATCCAATCGTATATCCGAAGCCGCTCCGATACAAACTCTTTCTGTACGCTACTGATAAATATTTTGATAGAGTTCATTGAATATATAATTTAATAATTCGATTTTTCTTTGTCAATCCTTGCAAAATTACACAAAAAGCGTGGACAACACTAAATTGAAGCAAAAATAATTTTACATGACTCTATATCTTTTAAATAAAAGCCCGCCTGCTTTTACCCAAAAGCCCGAAGCCTTTTAATAAAAAGCCCGCCTGCTTTTTTAAATTGCAGGCGGGCTTTTCAAATTTGCACGGTTTGCTTTTTTTAAAAGCAGGCGGGCTTTTTACTTCAACTTTTCATATTGAAGTGTAACAAGCATTTCACGCAGATCAATACCCGGTCGGAACGTTACTTTAGCACCTTTTATAAGTGATGAGTTAAACTTTGTAGCTTCCTCAACTCCTTCACTTGTTAAAGCGATTTGAAATGAACCGAAATTGCCGAAACGAACAATCTCACCATTGCTCAAATGACGCCTTAAAACTTTCGTAAGATCGTTGAGAACAGCCATAACGTCACTATCACTAACAGTGGTAGAACCTTCTGCTATTTCTTTACTCAAGTTACGAAATGTGAGTTCTTCACGTGCTTTTGCTTGTGCATAAAACTTTTTGGGAGCCTCAGGCTTACCCGGATTACCCTTTGGGGTTAAGACATAAGTAACTGACATAATTAATGGTTTAAAGTTATTAATAAATATTAGATTGAGTTTATCTTATTAAACTACACCTGCAAAAATAATAAATCATTTGTAATAATACCTAAAGAATTAAGAAAAAATATAAGAAATATAGTTGAAATAAAAATTTTCTACACTTGGCAAATAAAAAAACCATGATTAAAACATGTTATTTCTCACAATTTTACCAATAGTCGGATTTATTATTACGAAGAAAAGCTGCCTCTTCTTAGTTTGAGACAGCTTTTCCCTGACAAACATAAATTAAATTCCGCCCCTACAACCTTATTCTTATTTGTAATGACAAATCGTAAGTCTTATTTCCGTCAACTTGCGATAAACCTGAACCTATCGTGGCTCTGTCCGGATAGTAGAAAACGCCGAACTTAGCATAAAAAGTGAACCGTTTGCCACACTTTAATCGACTATTCATATATGCACGCACTCCTTTGCCGTATGCTGCCGGAAAGGAATAACCGTACAAAACATTGTTTTCATAAGCGTATATTCGAGACTGATAGGAATCCGTATCGAAATATGCAAAACGACATTGCACCTTAAAATCCGTAGATACGGAAGTGTACACCCAATCATTATAAAGCATCATCCCGTTTTCGTTGACCTCTGCTTTCTTGTAATGAGTGAAACTCACACCTACATTCGTCGCAAAACGCCCACTAACATGATAAGTCATTATATACTTCAAATTATCCTTCACTCTATCCGTTGATTCCACAACACGATTTTTGTGATTCTCCGGCTTCACTTCTCTCTTATATCTTAACGAATGAGAGAACTTATCTTTCTTAGCGTACACCATTTCCGTCAAGAATTCGTAACCGTTGTCGGGCAAGAATGCACCGTAGCGTGGGGCAAAAAAGCGAAAACGGTCATAATAAAAATTAAAATTCAAATCTCTCGCAAGATTCAAATTCAGTCCCACATATATTCCCTCCTCATTCGTTGTATTGGAATACTCCGCAAAGCCCGACGCATAGCGTGAAATATATCGCTTATCGTAGCGACGATAAAGCACACTCATTGCCAACTTACCGCTGCCGTTGAAACGTAAGCCGTTCACCGTTGCAATACTACCGTTGTCGCTCACAGCCGTTTCTCCGAAGAAATAAAGATTGTGAACGCCTATTTTATAATCGACACTTCCGAGAAAACGCCTTCTGCCGTCATCATCATACTTATTATAAATATTGCCGGAACGTGTTATTGACGGTGTAAAATTATAGTAAATACCATTAAAACCTAATTTAAAGTACATAGTATTCCATTCCAAACTGCCTCCCAAAGTGAGTTCTCTCAGCCGATGCTTTTTCTCACACTCCTTACGGTTGCGGTGGTAACCGGATTCATAAACCGTTGCTGTGATCATATCTTCTTCCGAAAGACTGTCGGGTAAATTCACATTACCGTCCGTCTTCTTTGAAGAAAAGAAAGAATTAACCGTCAAATTCCTATTCAAAACCACTGATGCGGCGACACCTCTTAAAAACCGATTTTCATCTGTGGAAGTAGATGGTGCAACCGTATTTGCAGACTTCTCATTGCTAACCACAAGCGATGACTTACCGGAAGAAAATCCGCTCCACATCACTAATCCTTGCCCCATTTGACTGCGAAAATCACCCACCACCAAACGTTTCACTCGTTTCCTTCCCGTAAAAGCCACGTGGGCAGAAAGAAAATCAAAACCATACCTTTGATGACGAGTGAAATATGACTCTCCTGCATCATTCTCTAATGTCAAACCTATCTGCCACCTACTCCTCGCCTTCATTTTATACTTCACCAAAACTCCAAACGGTGCTCCCTCGAAACGACTATCCTTATTCTCCGTTTTGTAGCCTTGTTGTTGCGGCAACTTGGTAGAAACTCTTTGAATATACTCATGAAAAGGTGCCGAATGTGATGATTTAAAGTGTTCACTTCCCTTGCCGTCTCCTATAATAATAAAAGGACTAATCTTTTCAAGATCACTACTGCTCACTCCATTCACAAGTGTAAGTTCCCTAAAATGGAGAAACCTACCGTTTCGCCTCCTAAATTCCAATATATTATCTATTTGAGTGTCCGACAGAAAAAACAGTTTCTTCAAATCATTAAAATCTGCACTGTTCACATTCAAGGGTGTCGCATGTAACTGTGTGAGCGTATTCACAATATCTTCGTATTCATCCTCCGAATACAGTTCGCTCAAACCTTCGAGCAAACGTTCCACATCGTTTAGTTCCTGAGAAATAAGCGGTAACGCATTCGCCCAAAATATTAAAAGCAATAATATCCTTTTCATGACCTTATTTTATCCAACTAATTGAAACTCCGAAAACATTCCCAAGCGCATCATTCGTGTTATATTGCAGAGAAATATCCAAACGAGGCATTATTAATACACTCACACCCGCATAAAACCTCTGAGGAGAAGTGCGCAACCCGCAGGAAAATTGCAGACGATCGGTATAATTAAACTCCGTACCCATAGAAAAAGAAATCTCTCTGTCCATCATTTGTGCACTGCCTGCCAAAAGGAAAAGTTTATCCGCTTGCCACGAAATGCCCGCATTATACACCTCCGGAACGCCCTCACTACCGACAGATAACGGATTTGAAGCATGCACACCCAGATGAACGGCATCCGAGAAAGTGATAATAGTACCAAGTTCAAAAAATAAACTTTCTGAATACTCTTTCTGCTTGGCAACTGCCGTTTTCCGATAGTTACCCTTTATGCCCACATCAAGGTGAGGTGATAATTGTTTGGCATAAGCAACACCTAATGACTGCTCATTATAATGCTCATAACCGAAATACGTGAAATTAGCGGCAAAAGCACCCATTCCTATGGGATATGCCGCAAAGATTGTTTTCAACGAAAGCTCCTGCACGTCGGCAACATGTCGATAAGAACTACCTAACGAAAAACCGTCGATACGAGCCAATCCGGCTTGATTATAGTATGTACTCCAAGCTGAATGTAGGGACACTTCGGAACCTGCAAGTCCCGAAAAAGGTGTTACGACTTCCTGTGAATAAAGCGGCAACAGGAATAAAAGTAACCATGTGGAAAATAAAATACGTTTCATATCCACAATTTAGGGTAATTGAAAATAGAAACGTATTTTTTTAACCGATTTTTTTAGAAAATCGAATTAATTTGTCTTAAAATCGTATTTCACGTTGGCAAGTTCCTTGTTCGCATCTACGATTTTCTTCTTCAAAGAAAGTTTGTAATTGATTACTTTGGCTCGCAATTCTTCATCTCCGACAGACAAAATCTGAGCCGCAAGCACTCCGGCATTCACTGCTCCGTTGATTGCAACCGTTGCAACCGGTATTCCCGGAGGCATTTGCACCATTGCAAGCAAAGCATCCATACCTTCCAAACCTGATTTTATAGGCACTCCTATCACCGGAATCGGTGTCATTGCCGCAATCACTCCCGGTAGATGAGCTGCCATACCCGCTCCGGCAATTACCACTTCCACTCCTCTATTTTGAAGATTTTTTGCAAAGTTTTCAACTTCTTCCGGAGTGCGATGAGCCGATAAGGCGTTCATTTCAAACGGTACGGCAAATTCATTGAGTATTGCCGCCGCTTTTTCCATTACAGGCAAATCAGATGTACTGCCCATAATTATACTTACTTTTGCTTCCATATTTTTGTAATTAAAATCAAACTCTTACTTTTGCACAAAAGTATAAAAGTTTCACGAAACGACCAATTATATGAAAACAGTGAGATTACACGATAGAGAATTCCGTTTGCTCATCAACGAAAAAAGAATAGACGAAGCAGTTATCGAAATGGCTACAAGAATGAACGCAGAACTTGCGGGTAAATCACCGGTCTTTCTGGGTATTCTAAATGGTTCATTCATGTTTGCAGCCGATTTGATGAAACAAATAACCGTTGAAAATACCGAAATCCATTTTGTGAAAATATCTTCCTACGAAGGCACACAATCATCGGGTAAAATCAATGAACTTATAGGTTTAAAGAGCGATATTAAGGGACGCACTGTGGTGATTCTTGAAGACGTAATTGAAACCGGCAGATCTATCGAATTTATACAAAACTATCTACGTCAGCAGGAACCGACAGAAGTGCTAACGGCAACTCTTTTTTTCAAACCTCAGTTGCTGCAATGCAATATTCATGTGGATTACTACGGTATCAAGCTCGGCGACGAATTTATAGTAGGTAGAGGATTAGATTACAATGGTTTGGGACGTAATTTCCCCGACCTTTACATTTTAAACGAATAAAACATGGCTTCAACCAATTTTGTAGACTACGTGAAAATATTTTGCCGCAGTGGTGCCGGCGGTAAGGGTTCTGCCCATTTGCATCGTGATAAGATGACGGCAAAGGGCGGTCCCGACGGTGGTGACGGAGGACGTGGCGGACACGTTGTATTAAAAGGTAACTCTAATTTCTGGACACTCATACATTTGAAATATCAAAGACATGTTTTTGCCGATGACGGCGAAGGAGGTAGCGAATCTCGTTGTACAGGTGCCGACGGTGCCGACAAGATTATAGAAGTGCCGCTCGGCACAGTTGCTCGTGATGCCGATACGGGTGAAGTTATCTGTGAGATAACAGACAATAATGACTCGCAAATCATTGTGAAAGGCGGCAGAGGCGGTTTGGGTAATTGGAATTTCAAATCATCCACCAACCAAACCCCACGCTACGCACAACCCGGAGAAACGCGTGTGGAACGCACCGTAATATTGGAACTTAAAATACTTGCCGATGTCGGTTTAGTCGGCTTCCCTAATGCCGGTAAATCCACCCTACTTTCGGTGGTGTCGGCTGCAAAACCTGAAATTGCCGACTACCCTTTCACTACCCTTGTGCCTAATTTGGGTATAGTGTCTTATAGAGATAACCGTTCATTTGTTATGGCTGATATACCCGGTATCATCGAAGGTGCACATCTCGGCAAAGGATTGGGTATACGTTTCTTGCGCCATATAGAAAGAAATTCCGTACTCCTGTTTATGATACCGGTTGACACGCAGGATATTAAAACCGAATACAAAATCCTGATAAACGAATTAAAAGAGTATAATCCTGAGTTGATGGACAAAAAAAGAGTACTCGCAATAACTAAGTGCGATTATGCCGACAAAGAAATCATTGAAGAATTACAAAAGAATATGCCGGAGATACCCTACGTTTTCATTTCATCGGTTACGGGAAGCGGTATCACGGAACTCAAAGACCTTCTTTGGCGTGCATTAAACGAATAAATCGGGATTTTCAACAGCAGGCATGCTACTAAGCAAAGAATAAGGTATCTTCGCCATCGCTTCGGCTAATTGGTTGATTCCTTTTTCTATTTTGCCTTTCAACATCATTTTAAGCATCATATTCATATCCGAATGAAAGGTTAGTCTCATGCGGGTGTCATAAGGTCCGTTTTGCAGGAGTTGAATCCAAATAGTAATTTCAATAGGAAGCTGTCCGGAAGTGGAAAATTTAATAAGTTTAGGATGTTCTTTTTCTACTATTTTAATATTCATATCACCCAATTTTTCCAAAGTAATAACACATTCGTTTGTAGTCCAACGAACATCTTTCACTTGCTTTGTAAACTCTGACATTTCTTCAGGCAACTGGTTAATTATTCCCAATTGTCGTGCTGCGGATACGAAATTGCCGATTTTGTTAAAATCGGAGTAGAACGAAAATACATTTTCTATCTCACTGTCAATTTTCACCACATTAGAAGTTATTTCCAATGAAGCCATTTTTATAATTTTAATTGTTTATTTATAGGTTTCGGGGCTCTTACGCCATTCTTTGAGCTTGTTTACATCCTCTTCTTTAATGTAGCCTGTTTTAAAAGCCAAATCAATCATTGAATTGTAGTTACTCAAAGTTGTAAGAGCGCATGCGGCTTTTTCAAAGTTGTCTATTGCTTTCTGAAATCCGTAAGTGAAAATGGCTACCATTCCGAGAACTTTTCCTCCTGCATTTCTAAGTGCTTCAACAGCCTGTAAACTCGAACCTCCCGTTGAAATCAAGTCTTCAATGACAACTACTTTACTGCCTGACTTGAAGTCGCCTTCAATAAGGTTTTCCAAACCGTGCGACTTGGCGGAAGAACGCACATATACAAAAGGCAAATTCAAAGCCTGCGCCACAAGAACTCCCTGCGCTATGGCACCGGTAGCAACACCCGCAATAACCTCCACATCGGGATAGTTTTCTTTGATGACGTTCACAAACTGGTCTCTTATATAATCCCTCACATCCGGATACGAAAGTGTTTTACGATTATCACAATAAATCGGCGATTTCCAACCCGATGCCCACGTGAAAGGATGTTCGGGTTCAAGTTTTATGGCTTTGATTTTTAATAAAGATGCCGCAACATTTTCTGCAACTGTATTCATTTTTTCCTATATTTGTAACGTTAATATTTAGCACTATTTAAATCAGTTACAAATGTACGAAGTATTTTTTAAAGATTGCTCATTTTCATTGAATGATGATAAAGATTTGAATAAGCTATGTTCCGTCTTGACGTTGAGAGAAGCTGCCGGCGGTTTGGTGAAAAGCAACGGCAAACTTTTGGTGATAGAACGCAACGGTTTCTACGACTTACCCAAAGGACATATAGAAATAGGTGAAAGTGCCGAAAATTGCGCCATCCGTGAAGTTGAAGATGAATGTGGCGTGAAAGATTTACAAATCTTAAAATCTATGCCGTCCACCCTACATATTTACCGCTTAAATCAGGAATCTATTCTGAAACGAACTTATTGGTTTGAAATGACTTGCCCTGACGGTCAAATACCGATTCCACAAACCGAAGAAGGTATAACCCGCGCATTTTGGTTCCCCATTACCGACTTAGACGCAATCATTCATCTATTTTATCCGTCTTTGCAAAACAATTTGGAGAATTATCAAATATACAAGTGAATGAGTTAATCACGTCCGATACATGCAAACAGTCTATCACATTGTAAAACCGACACATAATGTTTGCTATTATGCGCAATAGTAACTACTTTTGCATAAAATCAGAAACATTACCTATATGAAACGAGCCTTATTACCTTCCCAGCAACGCACATTGCGTGCATTTGGTGAAAACATCAGATATGCACGACTGCGACGCGACCTATCTTCGGAACAAGTGGCAGAACGTGCCGGCATCTCTCGCAGTACCATTATCAAGATTGAAAAAGGGGACGAAAGTGTCGCCATAGGCTACTATTTTCGGATATTGATTGTTCTCGGTCTGGATAAAGATTTGCTATCGGTTGCCAAAGACGATGAATTGGGACGTCGATTGCAGGATGCAAAATTTACAGTAAAGGAGCGTGCTTCAAAGAAGTAAAATATATGGTACAGAGTAGAAGCATATACGTATATATGGATTGGCAAGAAAACAACCTGCCAGTTCCGATGGGCATACTGCATAGTGAAGTATTGCGCGGTAAAGAGGTATTTTCTTTCGAGTATGACCCCGACTGGATTTATTGCAAGCAATTTCAGGCTTTAGATCCCGACTTATTACAATTTAAAGGAAAACAATATATGTCTGCGGACAAGTTAAACTTTGGCATATTCCTTGACTCGTCTCCTGACCGCTGGGGGCGTATGTTGATGCGCCGTAGGGAATCGGTCATTGCCCGCAGTGAAAACAGAAATACCCGTACACTGACAGAATCGGATTATCTGTTGGGTGTTTATGACGGTAATCGAATGGGTGCTCTGCGTTTTAAGCTATCTCCCAACGGCGAGTTTATGGACAACAATCAAGTTATGGCAACACCTCCGTTAACTTCGCTTCGGGATTTGGAATATGCCAGCCTACAATTGGATAAAGAGGATTTGAAGGATGATGCCGACTATGTGAAGTGGCTCAATATTCTTATAGCTCCGGGTTCGTCACTCGGTGGTGCTCGACCGAAAGCGAGTGTAGCGGACAATGACGGTTCTCTTTGGATAGCCAAATTTCCAAGTGGTAGCGACACCAAAAACGTTGGGGCATGGGAGGCTGTTGTGGCACAAATGGCAATAAAATGCGGAATAGAGATGTCTACATGTTGCGCTCAAAAATTTAACAGTGACCGGCACACCTTCCTCACGAAGCGATTTGATCGTATAGGAAGTAAACGAATTCATTTTGCTTCAGCAATGACTTTACTGGGTTATACCGATGGTTACGACGCTGCCGAAGGTGTCAGTTATTTGGAACTTGTCGAGTGGATAGAGCAAAATTGCATGGATGTGGCACATAATCTTGAACAACTATGGCGGCGCATCGTCTTCAATATTGCCGTATCAAACTGTGATGACCACTTGCGCAATCATGGCTTCTTTCTCACCGATAAAGGATGGACTCTCTCCCCTGCCTACGACATCAATCCCGACGAGTACGGTACCGGTTTGAAACTAAACATTTCCGAAGATGATAATTCTTTGGATTTCTATTTGGCTTTGAGTGTTGCCGACTACTTCGGATTAACACCTACTAGGGCTCATGAAATATTAAACCAAGTCAAACACTGTGTCTCCGAGTGGCAACAATTCGCTACAACACAAGGCATCACACGTTCGGAACAAGAGTACGTTGCAAAGGCATTCAGGTATTAGATATGAATATGCACAACAATAGGATACACATGTTTTTATGTCATTTTACAAAAGCATAATAAATTTGTAGTAAATATATTAATTTAAAAAATTGTACTCATGACAAAGAAAACCACAATCGGAGAACTTATAGAGAATGAAGTTCGTAGGCAACAAATTCCAATTACACATTTTGCCGAGTTAATTTGCTGCAATAGGAACAATGTCTATGACATTTTTCAACGTAATAAGATGGATATTGTTCAGTTAAAGTTGATATCCGAAAAGCTAAATCGTAATTTCTTTAAAGAATTAGCCGAAGATGTAGATCTTATTAGTGATAGTGAAGAGAATGAAAATGAAATATTAAAAAGGAAAGTTATATCACAATTTTTTGAGGTTGTTCCAGAAGTGTTGCGTAAATTAGGAAAATCTTCTGTAATTACATTTGGTTATATAATGGAAGATATCCCTGTTCCTGACTATTGTTTACCTGATTATTTCATCACATTTACAATTGGTGAAACACTTAAAGAACGCATGAATGGTTATAACTCACCTATATTAATGCCCATTGATACTAAAATAAACGATAATGGCATAGCAGTAGATGTTTTAATTAATAAATTATATGGTTCTATGATGATTAATATAAAATTAGATTATAAATCTGAAGAGGAATGGTATCAAATACTACAGTTCGCTTTTGAGATCTATTCGCAGTATAGGAGGTGAAATTATGAATAACAATTATATTTTAAATGAATATTCTGAAACTCGAGATTGCTTATATAAAGGAGAATATTACACTGTTAGGGATAATGGAGCTATCTATCGTCATGCTCACAATGAGTCAAAACCTCGAAAACTTGATAAACAATGGACGTTTGGCAAAAAAAACCAAAAGACAGGATATATGATGTTCGGATCCAATAGGGTTCATATTATTGTAGCTACTGCTTTTATCGGTTGTCATGATTCTAAAAAAGATGTAGTCGACCATATTGATACAAATAGATGTAATAATAGGTCAGAAAATCTGCGTTGGGTTACAAAGTTGGAAAATGCTCTGAGTAATCCTATTACACGAAAAAGAATAGAATATCTATGTGGTGGAGATATTAATAAATTTATAGAAGACCCAAGTTGTTTGCAGGATATAACCGGTAATTATCAAAATGTTATGTGGATGCGCACGGTCAATAAAGAAGAAGCCAAAGCTACGTACCAACGTGTAATGGAATGGACACAAAAAAATTCCTCTAATAAAGATGTTGGAATTGGAGAATGGATTTTTGAAACACCTTACCAACAAAAAGAATACTTACAAGAGACACAAAATTTATTACCTGCTATGTTGCCAATAACTGCCATGCAACGCAACTGGAAAACTCCTACAGAATTTCCACTGTGCCCAAGTGAAATAGATAATAAAAGCTTAATTTCATATTTGAATAATCTTAAAATAGGTTCTATTGTTGCTAAAAATAAGTATATGATTTCCATTATAGATGATTTTGCTTTATGTAATGATAATTCTATAATTATAAGATGTCATATTAAAGATGTTAAAGATGGTGTTAAGGAATATGCCACCATCACAATAACATCTGAAAATGAGAAGTATATTCATGAAGGGATAACTTTTTTTGAAGAACAAGGAGCAAAAAAAGCATTTACTTTAGCCCAAGGTGAGAAATGGGAAGGCGAAGAAGGCATTGATGATTATTGCTAATGCATAAAATAAAACTATGAAAAGTTAGACATAAATTATTAAAAAACAATTAACAATATATAAAGTATGAAACAGATATTTTTATTTTTGGTTATTGCAGGTGGAATGATGGCTATGAGCAGTTGCAACCCCAATGCACTAAATCCTGTGCTGTTCACAAGTGCCGACAAAGCGTATGTTGATTCTAATAGTTTTTATCTCGTTTTACCTACGAAAGCACAACGACCCGATGAATGGGATGCGAAACAGAAAAAATATGTAAAGCAAACTCCTATTCCGGCAAAGACCAAAGTCAAAGTGTTAGCTTTTTTACGTTCCACCGCATTCAAAAATGTGTTGTCTGAAATGTTGGTCGATCTGCAGGACGGTAGTCGCACCACCATAAAGTGCGAGGGACTTATGGATAATGCCGGTTTAAGTGAGGAAGAAAAAGCAGAGTTTGACAAAAAATTGAACAAACTGCCTTATTATTGTGAGTCTACACGTAGTAGGAGAATTTCATTTGAAGAAGCTAAAACCTTTGTCGGTAAACCGCTTGCAGAGGCAGAAAATGAAATCATACCTGCCGACAAGATTAATGTGAGAGGTCGAATGAAAACAGCCGTATTTTCGCAAGTAAGGGTAATGTCAAATGATTCTATTGTGAGTTATCCGCTCACATTTAATGTGCAAAACGATAATATCATGGGAATTGTTATCAATAAACCAAACAATACCGAAGCCGATGCGGGATTTTTGACCAAAGCCTTAGCTTTTGTTGTAGCCTATTCCGGTGAAACCTTGTTCATACCTCCCATTTGGTCGAAAGACACTTGGCTCGGTGCAAAGTTGGGAATGTCGGATATTGTTAGAATAATTATTGCGGATATTCTTTGGATTATCCTTATGTTTGTGGCATATATGTTGTTCATTCCGTGGATTTCCACAAAACTTTTTATCTACATTCATCCTTTTTCAAATGGTGCCATAATTACATTAGGCAATTTTGTGTGGTTTATACTCGCCATGTACGGCATAATATTCTTTTCGGGATATAATATAATTGCTTGGATATTTCTACTGGTTGTTGTGTGGGCAACGTCGGATTCTGTGAGACAGAATGTTAAATTCGATCGTTGTCCGTATTGCCACACCGTTGGTAAAATGCGATTCGACGGAGAGAGCGACAATAAAAGTTACACAGGCTATAGCGGCGTATATTCTCGTGATGAAATAGTGAAAGTAGAGAAACAAGGTAATACCACAACTCGTTGGCACCAAAAGAAAAACTACCGTAAAAGAACTAAAACAAAACATTGGAAAGATAACTTCTTCTGTTATGCTTGCAAACGCTCGGTATCCTACAATGAAAGTTCCAGCAGCAGCGAAGAAGTGTCGGCATAAACGGATTACAACGAATGGTATGCTATCAAACCGTTCATTGGACTTTGAGTAATTGCATGAGCTGATAAACCGTAAGCGGCAAGACTTTTGCAAAGTTGAGAGTGAAATGTGTAAGCGATGCCACCGGTGAAATATATTGGTAAATCACGAACCTCCTCATAAAGCAGGAGGTTTCTTTCTATAAACTCGTTGAACGACTCTTCCAAAAGTTTATCAATTTCCGGAAGATCGGCATGTTTGCTTAAAAATAATGTCAAACTTGCCAAGAAACGATTGGGTTGCGATAGACGATAAACCTTATTTATAAATTCTTCGATTTTAAAAGGATATTCCGCAAAAAACAATTCTCTGATTTCTTTGGAGAACGTACCTTTTAAAACATTTGCAAGCAATTTTTTGCCCAAAAATGCCCCGCTTCCCTCATCCCCCAATACGTAACCCAGTGCCGGCACATTTTTCACAATCCGCTCGCCGTCATAAACGCAAGTGTTTGAACCGGTGCCCAATATACCGCATACACCGGCTCTATCTACGCACAATGAGCGTGCGGCAGCCAACAAATCGGACGCCACTTCCGTTTTGTTCGCTTTAAAGAAATCGTTAATTATCCGCTCCATTTTTGAATTAACGGATGCAAACGAACAGCCGGCACCATAGAAAAACACGGTATTCACATCGACATTCTTGGCAAAGTCAACTTCTCTTTCCAAGATTTCTCGAATTTCTTCGTCGGACAAGTGAATGGGGTTAATTCCTGCTGTGCGGTGGATTATTTTCATTCCGACCTCTCCCACCACACACCATTCTGTTTTGGTGGCACCACTATCTGCAATCACATCTACTCTCATAATGCGCATCAAATTAGTTAATCGTACAATATTCGTGAAAATATCCGAAATATGCAACACGTCCAACTCACAATGCTAAATAATTCATAATGCTCAACGACGCTTGTAGCGAGTTAGAAATTATACAAAGAACCGGCAAAAATCATATCAACTTCAAATTTCCCCGTTCTTCTCTAAAAAATTACCAACTGCCTCCGGCACCTCCTCCGCCGAATGAACCGCCACCAAAACCTCCAAAGCCGCCACCACTATATCCGCCGGAACTTCTGCCGCTACCGCCTCCAAGCAACATCCACGGTAATATGCCACCATCGCCGTAGGTAGTATGGCTGTTGTCGTCAGTATCCTTATTACCTCCACCCTTGCCTTTGCTTACAACAGTTATAATGATAAAAAACATTACTATTGCAATAAACAGATAACTTTGCCACGAATTGTTGCTTTTTGTCCGCACAACGGAAATTTCGCCTTTGGCAATTTTGTAGATATAACTCACCGCCGCTGATGTGCCGCCAAAATAGTCGTTTTGCTTAAAGTGCGGAATCATAATTTCATCCACAATGCGATTGGCAATAGCATCGGGGATCGCACCTTCAAGTCCGTAGCCAATAGCGATAAACGCCTCTCCTCGTCCATTACCTACTTTGGGTTTAATAAGCACCACCACACCGTTGTTTGCCTTGCCTCCCACGCCCCATTTTTGACCAAGTTCAGTGGCGTATTGCGACTTGTCCATCCCGCCGAAATCATTCACGGCAACAACGCAAATTTGGTTGGAAGTACTATCATCCACCATAACGAGAAAGTTTTCCAATTGCGCCCGTTGAGAGGCGGTAAAAACGCTCGCATAATCATTAACCAAGCGTTGTGGATTAGGCTTTTCCGGCACTTGTGCAGACAAGCTAACCGCCACAAAAAGCATTATTATCGCTAAAAATTTATGTTTCATATAGGTTATAAGTTGTGTATTCGTCAAAATTTAGCATTAGTTTTCATTATTCATTTTCAATTCTTTTACCAGCCTATCAAAATCCGATTCAATGTGCTGAGTTTTGTTAAACTCGGTGTACTCAGCTTCAGCATGTCGGTCGGCTTGCTCCTCGTCATTGCGGACTTGACCTGCAATCCCCGTGTTTATAAAACTCTTCCACCCCTTTTATACACTCATCTGTTATCCCAATACTTTCACTCAAATCATTCCATTCAGGATTAAAGTCGTTTATTAGAGCATTTTTCCATTCTCTCTTCCAATTCTTCAATTGTTTCTCTCGAGCAATCGCCTCAATTACCTGCGTAAACATTTCATAATAAACCAATTTATCACAGTTATATTTGTAGGTAAAACCTTTGTTTATTTTTGCCTTGTGTTCTGCTACTCTGCGAGCTAAATTATTCGTTACGCCCACATACAAAACAGTATTGTAACGATTTGTCAAAAAGTAGATGTATGCTTCTTTTTTCATGCTGCAAAAGGGAGATTAATGGGAGATTGCGGGTCAAGCCCGCAATGACGGTTCAGCGTTTTTGTTTCGTCTTTCACCACCACATCTACTTTTACATTGGCTTGTGGGGTGTCGTATATTAGAAATTGGAGGGATTTGTTCATAGCATTTTTCTTTCTTTTTCCAACACTGTGCGCAGTTCATCCAAATTGGGCAAATAAAAGCGGTATTTTGACACAAAAAGGTTGTTGTTATTACCATACATGGCGTATTGCACCATTACTTCGTCTTTTTCTTTGGCGAGTATAATGCCTATCGGCGGATTGTCGCCGTCGTTGTTTTTGTCTATGGCAAAATAGCCGAGATACAGGTTCATTTGTCCTATGTCTTCCTGCTTTACTTTTCCTATTTTAAGGTCAATTACCACATAACATTTTAGAATAATGTGATAAAAAACCAAATCGGCATAATAGCTTGTATTATTGACTGTTAAGCGATATTGCCGTCCAACAAAGGCAAAACCTTTGCCGAGTTCGAGCAGAAAGGTTTCTATATTGTTTATTAAGGCATCTTCAAGGTCAGATTCGGCGGGGTGAAATTCGGGTATATTCAAAAAATCAAGCGTATATGTGTCTTTTATAATATCTTCCGGCTTTTCTATTCTATTTCCGCTTTTTGCTAAATCCAAAATCTGTTCTTTGCTTTTACCCAAAGCCAATTGCATAAAAAGTCCACGCTCTTTTTGGTGGCGCAATGTTCTTACACTCCAATTTTCATTGGTCGTTTCCGCAAGATAAAAATTGCGTTCAAGTTCATTATCTATATTCACAATTTCAATAATATGCGACCAACTCAATTTTCCAGACAGTGTCTGGAAAATTGGGAAATGCGAATAAAATAACCTCATATAGAACAGATTTGACTTTGAAAATCCTTTGCCGAGCGAAGCGGTTAAGTCTTTGGAAAGATTGACTAAAAGAGAATCGCCATATTTTGCACGAACATTGCCTTGCTGCTCAAACTCAACAATGTATTTACCTATATTCCAATATGTTTCAAC